>JAZRKJ010000053.1:0-6072 GCA_045646245.1 Acutalibacteraceae bacterium | reverse complement strand
AGCTTAACAAAACTGAAAAGTTATCCACATAATTAACCGGCTAAAACGGTCGGCTTAGTTTTTTATGCCATGAAAACAGGATTTTTGCTTGATTTATACACATTTTATTCTATTTCTGTTAAAAAATTATCCGAGACTCACACTTTCACATGAACCTCGGATTTTTTAGACTGTTTTTTTACAGCCCCTTAATAATCAGTCGAAATATCCATTATACTTTATGGAAAGGTTGCTGTTAGGAAAGGAGTGAGAATAAAGATCGATAAAGTAATCGTCCGTCATACTTGCAATATAATCAACAACTAATTGGTTTGGCTCGGTTAACTCGTAGGGCGTCTGACGTTTATAGAAAGCTTTATTAACATAATTTATATGATGAGTAAAAATAGGGGAGTCGGTTTTATTGTTTATTACGTCAGATAACAGTTTTTCGTAAATCGACTTCATCATAGGTCTGACGGTTTCGTTTAGAACATCGGCAACACTGTCTTGCTTATAAATTAGTTGATAGTTTTCCTCCTTCGCGTGTTTCAGCGCAACGAAATGGACTTCATCAAGCTTAATATAAGGTTTTTTAAAGCTGTTCTCAACAATATTTACAATTAAGTTGTTTATGATTTCGGCATTAAAAGTTCCGATAGTACCATTGTTGAATTTGTCGCTTGCTATAATGTGAGTTTTTTCTGCATCCTGACGGTCTTTGCCAAGATATGCAATAATATCAGCAATACGCATAACACAACCTTCCAAAGTAGAAGGAATAAGTTTTTTGACGTTATCTTTATCAATATAGCAACTTTCAATTTGATGATCGAAAATTTCAAAGCTGTCTATAGGTTTCGGGTGATATTCACACAGTTCAATTTCGCCGTCGTGAGCGGCAATTCCGCTTAAAGTTTGCAAGCTGATATTATAGGGGAAAATTGTATCCAGCACACGTACTGAATGAATGTTATGGCTGAAATGTTTGCCTGCATTTATGTAAAACAACTCGTCCAGAAATCGCTCGCCGGCGTGGCCAAACGGCGTGTGGCCTATGTCGTGACCCAACGCGATTGCTTCGATTAAATCCAGATTAAGACCTAATGCTTTGCCGATAGTTCTTGCAATTCGTGAAACCAGTTGAACGTGCAAACTGCGTCTTGTAATATCATCGTTTTTATAGAAAGAAAAAACTTGTGTTTTATCTGCGTAGCGATTATAAAAGGGGCAATGCAGTATTTTGTCTATATCTCGTATAAACGGAGTACGTATAACGTTAGCCCTATCGCGTGAATTATCCCTTCGTATTACGTTTTCATCTTTAAAAGCAAATTTCTGCAGCATATTACCGCGTTGCGCCGCTTCTATTTCTTTTGTTACAGACTCTGAAAGTTTTTCATAGTTAAGCAAAATGTTCACCTCTACGTTTGAATTATATCATAAGATTTCGTGTTCGTAAAGAATTAGTATAGTCTTTTGGTGATTTTTGAATAAATCATATCATAGTAATTTATATGTCACGGTTGAAAATTTGTTTTGAATTTGATATATTATTACAAGGAGTCGTATTCGTGAATAAAGTTTATTTTAGAACTGTTTTGTTTGTCAGCGCAATTGTTATTTTTATTTCTTCATTCTTGATATTTCGCAACACTAACTCTTCTGTGCCTACCCTTGGCAATATAAGTACTAAACGTAAAGTGATTATTGATGCAGGCCACGGCGGGTTTGACGGCGGTGCTGTTGCAAACGACGGCACTAATGAAAAGAATATAAATTTGAATATCGCTTTAAAGCTTGGGGAAATGCTGGAATATGGCGGTTTTGAGGTGATATACACACGAACTGAGGATGTCGGAACGGAAAGTGACAGTAGTTTAAATATTTCTAAAAGAAAAGTAAGTGATTTGAAAAACAGACTTTCTGTTATGAATGATAATCCGGATTCCGTTTTTGTGAGTATTCATCTTAATAAATTTTCGGCGTCAAGTGTAAACGGCTCTCAAGTTTTTTATTCGCCGAATTTCAGCGAAGCTAAGGAAGTCAGTCTTAGTATTCAGAATTCGATTATATCTCTGTTACAACCGGATAACAGTCGTTCAATAAAGCAGGGAAGTGAGTCTACTTATCTTTTGCACAACGCTAAAGTTCCTGCTGTTATCGTAGAATGCGGTTTTTTGAGTAATGCTAATGAACTTAAATTGTTGAAAACGGATGAATATCAAGAGAAGATGGCGTTCGCAGTATACTGCGGAATAATAAATTATTTTAAATGATGAGGTGAAAAAAATGGCCGGAAAAGTAAAAACGGTATACGTGTGTTCCGTATGCGGAGCCCAAGAAGCAAAGTGGAGTGGCAAATGTAATAGCTGCGGTGAGTGGAACTGCCTTGAAGAGGTTGTTATTTCCGATAAACCGAAAGCAGTGACTAAGAGTGCTTTAAGTTATAAAATATCCGCTCAACCTTTAAAAGAAATTTCTTTTTCTGCCGAAGAACGTACAATAACGGGAATATGTGAGTTGGACAGAGTTTTGGGTGGCGGAATTGTTAAAGGAAGCGTCGTTCTTTTAAGTGGCGATCCCGGTATCGGTAAGTCGACTATATTGTTGCAAATCGCTGACAGATTTACTGGAGGAAAAAAACTTCTATACGTATCGGGCGAAGAATCTGCTGTTCAAATAAAGCTCCGTGCAAAGCGACTCGGTGTAACTAATGAAAACTTACTGATTATGGCTGAAACCGATACACAAGCGATTTGTGAGTACATTTTAGCCGAAAAACCTGAGTTTGTGATGATAGATTCAATTCAAACAATGCAAATTGCGGAGTTACCATCGTCGCCGGGCAGTATTGTACAAGTAAGAGAATCAACCAATATGTTTATGCGTGTGGCTAAAAGCAATAATATTCCGCTATTCATTGTTGGACACGTGAACAAGGGTGGAGACATTGCGGGGCCAAAAATTCTTGAACATATTGTTGATACGGTTTTGTATTTTGAAGGCGAACGTAATCAATCTTACCGAATTTTACGTGCTATAAAAAACCGTTTTGGCTCTACTAACGAAATCGGCGTGTTTGAAATGAGCGATACCGGACTAAATGAAGTTGAAAATCCGTCGGCAATGTTGCTTTCCGGCAGAGCAAAGAATGTCTCGGGGAACTGTATTGCTTGCATTTTGGAAGGCACAAGACCGATTCTTTCGGAAGTTCAAGCTTTAGTTACGGCTACCGGTTTCGGTAATCCAAGGAGAGTGTCTACCGGATTTGATTACAACAGATTAAATCTGTTGCTCGCTGTACTTGAAAAGCGTATTGGGCTTTACTTTTCCAATTTGGACGCTTACGTTAACGTTGCCGGCGGTTTGCGTTTAGACGAACCGGCAGCTGACCTTGCGGTAGCCCTTGCCCTGGTTTCAGGTCTCAGAGATAAGGCGATTGATGAATTTACAATAGCTTTCGGCGAAATAGGTTTATCCGGAGAATTAAGGTCTGTTTCTCGTCCTTTGGCACGCGTCAATGAAGCAGCGCGACTGGGTTTTAAAACTTGTATTCTTCCTAAAAGTTCTTTGAGACAACTAAAGGATGCTTCGTCAAATATAAAAATTATCGGTGTTTCTACTCTTAAAGAGGCAATTGATTTGATATAAAATTAAATCCAAGTCGTGCAGACTTGGATTTTTTATAACTATATTTGCAAAAGTCGTTCTATTAAGTCGATTTGCTGAGAGATTTGCGAATCGTTTATAGAGATTATTCCTGCGTGACGTGACATACCTTCCAATATCCACAAGATGTGTGTGGCTGTAATTTCGGGTTTAGAGCAGGAAAAAGCTCCCGATTCATTACCGTTTTCAATTAGTTTGGTTAAAATTTCAACTGAATCTTGTGCGCGCTTAACAAGCGCCTCTTTGCCTTTCACACTGTTGGCGGCAAATTCCGAAACAGCAATGTCGAAACTGTGATTGGGGTTTCTTAATACATTTATTCTTGAACGTAAAAATGCACGCAGAATTTCTTCCGACGGAACATTTTCCGAAATTGCGCGTTCTAAAGTAGAGAATGCGGTTGACTGTTCAATCTTTATTATTTCAATAAAAATTTCTTCGGTGGAAGAAAAGTGTCGGTAAAGACCGCCGCGGGAGAAACCGGATGCTTTAGATATGTCTTGCATAGATACTGCGCAGTATCCTTTAGTACTAAATAGGCTTCGGGCACATTCTATAATTCTTGCACGTGCGTTTTCTCCTTTTATTCCCATAAACGTTCCTCCAAATGTAATATACTGTAATTATATCACGCTTTTTGCTTGGATTCAATACGTTTCATTTCTTTGCCTACGACTTCTTCGGTGTACTGTTTGGGCATACGGCCTGCCATAATGAAACCAAAAATGCACATTAGACAGAGCATAAACGGAACTAAAGATACTCCAACCTTCCAAGTTTCGCCTTCTATTACGTTTCCGTTAATAATTTTAGGAATAACAATATTCTTAACTTGTTCGTAAACAAGACCGGTAGAAATGGCGGCAACAATGGAAGTGGCTAATGACTGTATTGCAAAATACATAGCGGTATGATCTTTTCCTGTCGTTTTAAATTCCATAGCAGCAATTTGCGAGGGAATCATATACGGTGTGGCAAAAAAAGCACCGATGCCGAATGAACCTAAAAAACCTCCGACACAGCCGATTATTATTCGAGCTGTTACGTTGTCGGGAAACAGATATTCACTTCCCACACAGAAGTTTAAAATTGCAATTGCAAAACTGCCTATCGCTACTCTGTAACTGAAGCGGATACCTTTTTTCTGTATCATTTTATAGTAAATGAATAACATAAGGGGTACCGGTGCAAAGGCGAAAGCATTCATTAAAGCGGCAATGCCTGCCGGCAGATTCATTACACCGGAAATAAGTGTGTTTTGTGCAGCCAAAAACATATTAAGACCGAAATATGCACATGCGTTTGGAATAATCCAACGTAAAAATAATCTATTACGTAGGGTGAGTCTTAAACTATCTTTAAATGGTACGCGTGCATTTGTCAAATAATCTTTTCCTTCGCCGTACTTATCACCTTCTTTGATTAAAAACATCGGAATTAGAAGAGTTAACATTAAGGGCATACCGCACAAAGCGACGGTGCGAATGTTTATTCCATTGCTGATAAATACAGGCAACAGTGCGTATACCAAGCAAAAACCTATGGTGTCGAAAAAAGATTTAAAGTTACCTACGCGAACTCGTTGGGCTTCATCTTTGCAAATACTGGAAGATGAACCGAAAAACGTTATCATTGACAACGTGTATGATGCATAGTAAATAAGCAACATTATACCAATCCAAATAGTGTTTAAAAGGCTGTTTTGACGGAATTCCAAGGGTGTCCATACAAGCAAGAAACTAATAATTTGAGGTATAAAGGACAACAAGAACATTGGACGGCGCCTACCCCAGCGAGTGCGTATACTGTCGGTTAAGTGGGCAAGTGGTATATCAACCAAACCGTCGAATATTTTAGCAATTGCCCAAGTTATGCCGAACATAGTCGGTACAATAAGACAATATCCTGTTAAACTCCAAGATTCTATATCGGCCGTCAAACCAATTGGATTGAGAGCGTCTGTTAAATAAGCGCCTAATAAAGTAAATAATAAGTTGGGACCAAAGCTGTTAGCCGCAAATAACAGCTCTTTCCATTTTTTGTCAAGGCTATTCATAAATTTTTCCTCTTTTCCTCATTTTGCGACACAAATGTCGCAAAATCGATTATACTATTTTTAGTAGTATAAGTCAAGAAGAAATCGAACTAGTATGAATTTTGATAAAGAGAATTGCTAAAAAATACAAATGCACCCTTTTTTAGATAGGGGTGCATTTTATGTCAGTGGGTATACCATAAAAATAGAGAAACCGCAACCTTGTATCAAGATTGCGGTTTTTCTTTGGTGCCTTTAGGTGTGGAAATAAACCCCCGGTTGTACCGGGGGAAGGAAAAAGAGCGAAGCTACAATAAATCGGGCGAGGCGTAGCTAAGCCCCAAAAGACTACAAAAGAGAAAGACCTCCAGTATAATGGTAGTGGT
>JAZRKJ010000052.1:0-10578 GCA_045646245.1 Acutalibacteraceae bacterium | reverse complement strand
GAAGCAAAGCAAATATAAGCAAAAATCAGCGTAGATTTTAAATTAAAGGTAAGCATATCCGCTCCCATAAGGAGCGCCGCTATAAAAAGAATTATACCTCCCGAAAGCTGAGAAATTCCGGTTATCCAATAGGGGGAATTTTGTTCCACCGCTTTTTTACTTATAACGTTTGCAATAACCGTGCAAACGGACGCAAGTATAATAAGAATATCACCCCGAGAAAAGGTTATACCGTCAGGACTATAATTTATAGCTACAATACCGCAAAATCCGATTACAGCGCCCAAAATTTTAATAAAGCTGAAATTCTCATTTTTAAAAAACAAAAAAGCAAAACAAACGTAAATAAGTGCGCCAAGCTGTTTAATTAGAGCTGTTTTTGAACTGTCGGTGGTGCTTAAGCCTACGTATGTAAAGGTGTAGTGTAAAACTATAGAAAACAATCCCATAATAAAAATGTTTCCTATATTTTTAAACTTCGGCGTTGATATATTTTCTTTTCTTAATAAACAAACAACGCAAACTATAATACCGCTTAATAAAAACCTTACACTTGCAAACATAAGTATGTCGGGAATAGATGAAGAGTCAATCCCGAAAGCCTTATAACCTATTTTTATACAAGGAAAAAGCGAACCCCAAAGTGCCATAACAAGAAGGGATAAGGCTATTGTTTTAATATTCCTGTTAACTTTACTATTCAACCGTTAAAACAACCTTTCCTATATTTTCGCTTCTTTCCAGTATTTCGTGGGCTTCCTCAGCCTTTTCAATAGGTAAAACCTTATAAATTGACGGCTTAATTTCTCCGTTTTCTATTTTCGGCCATACCTTAGTGACAAGCTCGCTAAGTATATACGCTTTAAATTCGGGAGTTCTGTTTCGAAGCATAGAGCCAACTAAATGCAGACCTTTTGTAAGTAATGGGCGAAGCTGAATATTGGTTTCAATTCCCGCAAGGGTGGAAATAACTATCCAATATCCTCCCCTTGCCATAAATGGTAAACTTTTGCCTAAGGTTTCACCGCATAAACAGTCCATTGATACATTAACAGGTGTTCCCTTTTCTTCCTCTGCTTTAAGGATTTCTTCAACCGACTGGATTGTAGAATTTATAATAACGTCGGCACCAAGCGGCTTTATTCTTTCTTTAATTTCATCGCTTAGAACCGAGGTTATAACCCTTGCTCCAAAAGCCTTTGCCATTGGAATTGCCACACTTGCAAGACCGCTTGCGCCGGCAGGAATAAAGGCAGTCTGACCTGCTTCCAAATGACCCTCAATAAACAAATTAAGATAAGAGGTTGCGTAGGCTTCGGGCAATGCGGCAGCCTCTACCAGGCTAAGCCCCTTTGGTATAGGAAGGAGCATATCAAATTTTACAGCGACGTATTCGGCATAACCGCCGCCGCCAAGCAAAGCGCAAACTTTGTCACCGATTTTAAAGTTTTTAACCTTTTCGCCGATTTCGACAATTTCTCCTGCTATTTCAAGCCCCATCCAAGGTGGGCAACCTTTGGGTGACGGATATTTCCCCTGCCTTTGTAATAAATCGGCGCGGTTAAGTGCCGCCGCCTTTATTTTAACCAAAACCTCGTCAGCCTTAATAACGGGATTTTCCACGTCTGTCCATATTAAATTTTTGTTTTCATCAACAAGCATTGCTTTCATAGTTTTCCTCCTAAGCTCTGTAAACCACCTGACCGTCGCTAATGGTCAAAACACATTTATAGCCTTTGTCATTACAGATATTATTGCCTTCATTGTCGGTTAAGGAAAATGAGTCATCGGTATAATCGAACACCGCTATATCGGCTGTTCTGCCGACCTTTAAATATCCCCATTCCCTTTCCTTATTTAAAGCCTTTGCAGGCGAAGACGTTACCGCTTTAAATATTTCTTTTTCGGGTAACCCTGCTGTTTCAGCCATATTCATACACATAGTCATTCCGTATCTGCCCCCACGCTTAAAGGCGCTGAATAGGGTAATATCGGTGCTTATGGTATCGGGGTATAAACCGTTACTTATTGCCATTCTCAAATTATTGAAATTTGTATGAACGTGCCCTGCAAAGCCCGAATCAAGAATAACTCCCTTTTCTTTTGCAACCTTAAATGCCTCAAAGCCGTTTTCGGTACAGGCGTTTTCTCCGCCGTGATAAATATGAGTCAGAATATCACCGCAGGACAGCGTGTTTATTATTTCGAGCATAGGTGTAGGAGAAAAAGAACAATGCACCATAACCTTTAAATTTCTGGGTTTTGCATAGTCGCAAATTTCTTTTAAGGGTGTTATGTCGTCAGCATCGGAAACGGTTTTGTCAAAATAAACCTTTACACCCTTTACCTTTTCGCCGTATTTTTCCAAATAATCTTCTGTTTTGGAAAACAACGCATGATTATTTTTTATTTCCGTCCCTACAAAAACGGTATTTTTAACACTAAAGGAATCAAGTATTGTTTTATCTCCGTTTATACTGCCTGCATTGTTTATTGCAGTTACTCCGAAAGGAAAGCTGCTCGAATGAATTTCTGTTCCGAAACTATCGGTAGCAACTCCTTTTGCGTGAACGTGAATATCAACAAGTCCGCTTGACACCGTTTTACCCTTTGCGTCGTATACAAAATCAGCATTATCGGATATGTTTTCTTCTATTTTCTCTATAATTGTTCCACAGGTGAGCAGGTCGGCATAGAAAAATTTTTCTCCGTCCCATACCCTGCCGTTTTTAATTAGTATTCTACTCATAATGCTTTTTTAAATATTCATCCATTCTCAAATTACGCTTATCATAGGCAAATTTGTTCCAATCAAAGTCCTTAGAGCGCCGGTATTCAAGCCTTAAACCGTCCTTAAGCATCATCAAATCTTCCTGCTTCATACCGGTATCTCTAAGGATTTTGGTATTGTCGGTTATACGTTCAAACATTCTTGCATAAATAAGCTGATACTTTGCCCAAGCGGCGCCTTCTGCAATAATATCAAGATAATCCTCAGTGCTTACAGTAACGTATTTAAAGGGGCAAAGCTCATTATACATATCTGCTATTTCTTCCCAGGAATGGTGTTCAGCCGTTGCAATGTTATAGTCTTCGCCATAGGCTTTGCTGTTAAATAACAGAAGAGCAATCATTTTGCCAACGTCGCCACCCCAGGACAAGGTCGCCTGACATTTCATTGCCGCTTCAGGCAAAACTATAACCTTTCCTGCCTGCATACGGTGAATAACCGTAGCCGCTTCCAAGGTAACAAGCTGAAACCTTCCCGTTGAATAGGTCGTTGCAGGACGTACTATGGTCCAGTTTTTATAATCCGATTCAATAAGCAGATTTTCTTCCCTTGCCTTATACAAAGCGTAGTCTTCGGTAGCAAGAAAGTCTTTATCGTCACTTACGTCAAGAAGTTTGGGAGATTTTTCGGTAATAGGCGGAGCATCAGCAAATACCCTACAGGAAGACAGGAAAATATAATGCTTTGTGTTATCCAAAAACAACTTATATATCCCTTTAAATTCTTCAAAACCGTAGGTCATAAAATCAACTACGCCGTCGTAACGGTTTTTAAGAATTTCTTCTAAGAAGCCGTTTTCTTTGGTATTACCTTTTATATATTTTAAATTTTCATTATCCGACTGCATTTCATCCAGCGCTACAACGTCTACGCTATAGCCAAGCTTTAAAAGCTCCGGCACAACATATCTGCCCATTGCACCGGTGCCACCAAGTACTAAAACCTTTTTCATAACTTACCTCACTTTATTTTCTGTAAATTTTTAATTACAGTTTTCGCTGTTTCAAGCAACGGCTGATTAAAGTCACTACTCTGTACAAAGGTATCGTTACAAAAACACATAAAACCGCCAAGCACGGGGTTAACCATTCTGGTAAGGCCGCCGTGTTTTCCTGTACAATGGTAGCTTACGGGGGTTTCAACGTTATCTCTAAGCATTATCATTGCTCTGAAGGCTTCAAGCATTTCTTCTTCAGTATCGGCAATAGCCACAAATTTAATTATATCGGGTTTGCGTTTCTCAAGGAATAAAGCAAGTTCCACAAGTTGTTCGCCTGTCATTGGAATACCAAAGTGATTGGATAGCAAAACTTCTGCGCCTTCAAAATGCACCTTTTCAATAAATTCCATTTGCTTTTCAATTACTTTAGGGTCGAGAACCACCTCTTTGGGCTTGCCCTTTATAAAGGAATAATCACAGTTAGCATAATCCTCGTTAAAAGCGGTTTTCGAAGGTAAATCAAAGGTATAGCCCTGAATATCCGCCGCCGCTGCACCCGCTTTAACAGCTCTCATCAAAAGCTCGGTACGGTGTTCTTCGGTATCGACAAAACTGCTTCTGTCATACATAATGTTATAATTAAGCGCTAAAACAGGCAGCGGTGACGAAGCAATAATGCTCTTTAAGCTTTCTAAAGTGCGGGATGGTTTATCGAGGGTAGAAAGATGTAAATCTATTCCCGTTGCACCGTGAAAATAGTTACTTTTAATAGCCGCAATAGCAGTATTTTTAGAAGCCTCTCTGATTACACCCGCAAGCATTGGGCGGGGAACGTTTTTAAAAGATTTTCTCATAATTATCACCTTTCATTTATATATGGCCGGGGCCTAAGGTTCTGCCGCCGTCCACAACAAAGTTTTGACCTGTTATATAATTTTGGGAAGCTAAAAACAATACCATATCAGCAATATCCTGAGGGACACCGCCATGACCATTTTCACCCAAAAAGGTCATATGCTCAGGCGCCTTTCCGTTACGTCCGATAGCACCGGGAGAAACTGCATTGACACAAATATTATATTTTCCAACCTCCATAGCAAGCGCTTTAACCATACTGATTTGAGCGCCTTTTGCCGCAGCGTAATCTACTCTGTCATAAAGACCGCATAAGGCCGCTATAGAAGAAATGTTAATAATTTTTCCGTAGTTATTTTGAATCATAGATTTGAGTACCGCTTGCGTGCAGTTAAAGGTGCCCTTAATATTTATATCAAGAACAAAATCCAATGTTTCTTCCTCGGCATCTACAAAACGGGTAAGCTTTTTAAGGAGTCCTGCGCTTCCGCCTGCATTGTTTACCAGCACGTCAATTTTACCGAAATGTTCTATAGCCTCATTAACAAAAGAAAAAATTCTTGCGCGGTCACGAACGTCACAAACAGCCGCCATAGCCGTTCCGCCAATATAGACAATTTCCTTAACAGTTTGCTCGGTATTTTCTTCATTTAAATCACAAACAATTACGTTTGCACCCTCTTTAGCAAAATTAAGTGCAATTTCCTTACCTATATTTTTACCTGCGCCGGTTACCATTACCGTACAACCTGAAAAACGTTTCATATAAATCCTCCTGGTAAAATATTCTTTAAACAGTATATATAATGCATTTATATAAGTAAATATCAATTATGATATTTTTATCGATTATGATACTAAATATATTTACAAACAATTGTTTATATGTTAAAATATTTTGGTGGTGATATACTTATGGTTAAAGACGATTTATCAAATTTGATTATAACAAAAGTAACTTCTGCAGCCCTTTTATTTAATAATGTTTCCCTTAGTCCGACACCCCGTTACAATCGAAATGAATGGGGAATAATTTTAAAGCTTGAAGGCAAAACGGTATATAACTGTAACGGCAAGGAATATATTTCCGATCAAAACCACCCTGTTATTCTGCCAATGGGTATAGATTATAGCTGGCGCTGTATAGAAGCGGGAAAATTTATAGCAATAAACTTTAAAAGTGAAAAATCGGGCACCGACATTATCCCTATAAACGTGCGTGAAAACAATACTATATTAAAATATTTTCATAAAATAGAAAAAAGCCGTACCCTTAAAAATAAGATGTACGGTTTGGAAAATATCAGAGACGTATATAATATTCTTTTATTTTTACTCGAAAACGACCAAAGCCGATATTCACCTTCAACAAAAATCAATATGCTGAAGCCGGCGCTCGATTATATAGTTGAAAACTA
This sequence comes from Acutalibacteraceae bacterium, assembly GCA_045646245.1. Taxonomy (GTDB): domain Bacteria; phylum Bacillota; class Clostridia; order Oscillospirales; family Acutalibacteraceae; genus SIG607. The sequence continues at coordinate 4,574 of JAZRKJ010000052.1, read as the reverse complement.
TAACGATACAAGAATAACTAACGACCGTTTGGCATCCCTTTGCAATATTAGTACGGTATATTTCAGAAAAACCTTTGAAACCGTTTACGGCACCTCGCCTATAGCGTACTTAAATAACATCAGAATCAGCAGAGCAAAGGATATGCTGAAAAGCGACTATGATTCAATAACCAATATTGCCGAAAGCGTTGGCTATAACAGTATTTACAACTTTTCAAAAATGTTTAAAGCATATACGGGAAAAAGTCCCAGAGATTTCGCCAATAATAAATAACGTCACTTTTCCCCTTTCCCCTTTCCCCTTTCCCTAAAAAAACGAGCCCTTCGGCTCGTTTTTTCAGTTAGATGCAAGATATAATTTCAGTTCTGCCAGGTCGGTTGTATCAACCTTACCGTCTCCGTTCATATCGGCGCCTGCTTCAATCTCTGAATTTCCTGCAAGGAAAATTTTTAAAGCTGCCAAATCGGTGGTGTCTATTTCAAAATCTCCGTTTACATCCCCCGATAAAGTGTTTCCTCTTACAAAGGGGCAGTTATTACAGGTGTTGTCCTCTTCATCAGTATAGCTGTGTTCGTCACTGCACACGTTATATATCCAAGCCGCCTTTTTTAATACTTCAATATTGGCGGGTCCCAGCTCAATATTTTCTCTGTCCTGTTCATTTCCAGAATACCATACAGTTTTAAGATTTACACATTCGTCCAAAGAATACCAACCAATACTTTTAAGTCCTTTAGGTAAGGATATGCTTTTAAGGGAAGCGCAATACTGAAAAGTATTATCGCCTATTTCGGTAACGGTTGAGGGCAGATAAACACTTTTTAAAGCAATACATTTATAAAAAGCGGAGGAACCTATTCGCGTAATTCCTTTAGGAATGGTTACGCTTTCCAGAGTTTTACAGTTATAAAAGGTATTGTTCTTAACCTCTTCTAAAGTGGCAGGAAAATCAACGTGGGTAACCGGCTCTCCGTTTAAATAGAGATTACCGTGATGATAAATAGGATTAGAAGCATCACTATAAAAATCAATTTTGCACCAGGCGTTAATATCGGTAATATCTACACGATTTAATGCGTAACAGTACAAAAAGGCATCTCCGCCAACTGTTTCAAGACTTTTTGGTATTGAAATTTCGGGAATATTATAGCAAGCCTGAAATGCGCCAAGTCCTATTTCCTTTAAATTTTCAGAAAGCGTAACGCTTGCAAGGCTACTGCAACCGTAGAAAGCGTTTCTGCCTATAGAAGTAACACTACCAGGAATAACTATACTCTCAAGAGCAACGCAATCACTAAAAACATCGTTGCCGATAACCTCAAGCCCGTTGTTCAAAGTAACTTTTTTAAGAGAATGACAGGATTGAAAAGCACCGCTCTCTATAACTTTAACGTTAGAGGGTATGACAATTTCCTCTAAAGCGTAACACTCGTAAAATGCATTAAGAGTAATTGTCTCAACACCTGTGCCAATAGTTACGTTTTTAAGATTACCACAATTCTTAAAAGAATAATTACCGATTTCGGTAACGCCGTTTCCAATAACGACCCTTTCGAGAGCTGTACAGTCCGAAAGAAAACTACCGCCGAGGTCGGTAACGCTATCGGGAACAATAAACTCCTTTAAAGCAGTACAGCCGCTAAAACAACCTCCCATAATGGTATTAACACCACTTGGAATAGTAATTTTTTCAAGAGCGGTACAATTACCAAAAGCATCAAAGCCTAATGTTTGTAAACCGCCGGGCAGAGAAACGTTGTTAAGGGAAGTGCACTTCCAGAACGCATTATCATCAATTTCGGTTACGGAATCGGGTATTGAAACAGAGGTAATACCGTAGCATTCGCTAAAAGCCCGTTCCTTAATACTAACAACCTTATAACCGTTTATGGTGGCGGGAATGGTAACAGCCCCCGAAACGCTTTGGTCAAAACCTGTTATTCGCGCTTCACCATCCCAAACCGAATAGGTAAAATTACCGTATTCATCAGCAAAAACCGTTAATGAAAGAGAAAAAAACACAGAAAATATAATTGCTGAACAAAGGAAAACCGATAAAAGCTTTTTCATTATACCGCCTCCAAAAGCATAATTATATTTTGATTATATTACATATTGTTCTATTATGCAATATCTTTCCTTCTACTGACAAAAAAGTAAGGAGTCTTTCAACTCCTTACTTTTTTACATATTATCAAAAGTTTCTTTAATGCTTATTAAGAATTCCTTACTGTTAACGCCCTTTTTGTTTTCAAGGGTGGAAAGAGCAATAAGGTCTTTTGTCATAATGCCGTTTTCAATGGTTTTTATGGTTGCGGCTTCCATTTTGTCAGCCCAGGCAACTAACTCATCAATTCCGTCAAGACTGCCACGTTTTCTTAAAGCGCCTGTCCAGGCGAAAATGGTAGCAACAGGGTTGGTGCTGGTTTCCTGACCGTCACGGTAACGGTAATAATGACGGGTTACGGTACCGTGGGCAGCTTCGTATTCATACTTACCGTCGGGAGAAACAAGAACGCTGGTCATCATAGCAAGGCTGCCGAAAGCAGTTGCAAGCATATCGCTCATAACGTCGCCGTCGTAGTTTTTACAAGCCCAGATATAACCGCCCTTGCTTCTTATTACACGTGCAACAGCGTCGTCAATAAGGGTATAAAAATACTCAATGCCCGCTTCTTCAAACTTATTCTTATATTCTGCTTCATAAATTTCGGCAAAAATATCTTTAAAGCGGTGGTCGTAGGTTTTGGAAATGGTATCCTTGCTGGAGAACCACAAATCCTGCTTCTTGTCAAGAGCGTATTCAAAACAGGAACGTGCAAAGCTTTCAATAGATGCGTCAATATTGTGAAGGCCCTGAACGATACCGTCGCTCTTTTCAAAGGTTAAAATGGTTTGACGTCTTTCGTTACCGTCTTTATCAGTAATAACAAGCTCGGCAGTTTCACCCTTGTTAACCTTATATTCAACGTTTTTATAAACGTCACCGTAAGCGTGACGGGCAATAATAATGGGTTTTTCCCAATTAGATACAACAGGTTTGATTCCGTTTACAATAACCGGTTCTCTGAATACGGTTCCGTCTAAAATAGCTCTTACGGTACCGTTGGGGCTTTTCCACATTTCTTTAAGATTGTACTCCTCAACCCTTTGAGCATTAGGAGTAATGGTAGCGCACTTAACGCCAACGCCGTACTTCTTAATGGCTTCAGCGGCATCTACGGTTACCTTATCGTTAGTTTCGTCTCTGTACGGAAGACCTAAATCGTAGTACTCGCTTTTTAAATCAATATAAGGATGAATAAGAATATCCTTAATCCACTCCCATAAAACTCTGGTCATTTCGTCGCCGTCAAGTTCAACTATGGGGGTCGTCATCTTAATCTTTTCCATTTTCTTTACCTCCGTTAAAGCATTACAGAGGGTATTATACTATAAAAAGCAAAAAAATTAAAGACTTTTTTAAAAAAAATAACGGCAAATTACGAGTTAACCCACTCTAAAATACGCTTAATAAGTTTTTTTATTAAAGAAAGAATTGTGTCATTCTTATTTTCTTCCTTATTTTCGGTTACTTGCGTTTTCTTTTTTGTCAGTTTACCGTGTGTGACAAAAAATTCAACAAAGGCTTCTGCCGCCTTTTCGGCAAAATCCTCCGACAGAATTATGGGAGTATCAACGGTGCTGTTCATAAACCCAAGCTCACAAAGAATGGCCGTCATATTCGTTCCCACAAGTACGTCGTAATTATACTGACCAAGAGGGTTGGCTCTGTTTCCTTTAAGTCCGGTTTTTGAAATAAGGCGGTTATATAAATCCTTTTGCAAGGTTCGGGTAGTTCCGTTTTCCGAAAGTCCCTTGCAAACGTAAAGAACTATTCCCCCGCCTGAAAACTTCTTTTCGGCGGCGTTAGCGTGAAGAGATATAAAAATATCTGCTTTAAACTTATTAGCCCTTTTGCAGCGTTCCGGACGGCTTACGTCGGTTTTCCCCGTAGTGTCGTCGGTACGGATTAGCTCGTAACCCGTATATTCCTTAAGCCTTTCTTCAATATAAACGGCAATTCGGTTATTTAACTGCCATTCCCTTGTTTCGTTTTCGTCAATAGTAATGTCGCAGCGTTTACCGGCTGTATACAAGCCGTGGCCTGCGTCAAGCGCAATTTTATAAGACATAATATTTTCCTTTCTTTATCTGTGATATTCTTCAAGAAGAGCGGTTCTTCTTTTAATGTCTTCAATTTCCCCTTGAATAAGTGGAATTTTGGTAGCAAAGCTATTATGCTTGTCCACCTTTTTTTCAAGCTGCTCAATACGGTAATTTATTAGTTTGCTGGAGGCGAGAATACCTCCTAAAGTTCCCACCGTTGTACCTAAAAACGCAAGGAGAGCAACTATAATCTGTTCGTTCATTTTATCCCCCCTATTCAAGCGCCCAGCCCTTATCGGTTGCTTTTTTCTTTTCAGCATCGGTTAGTTTTGCAAGGTTGGTTGAACCTAAGGTAAGGGTTTTAACCGTTTCAGTTACGGGATAATAGAGCTCTAAAAGTGACGCATTTTTAAAAACTACGTGG
>JAZRKJ010000051.1:0-9861 GCA_045646245.1 Acutalibacteraceae bacterium | reverse complement strand
GTTTACGGGTAACAAGAAGTAAAAGGCAAAAAAAGACAGCCGCACGTGAGCGGCTGCCCGAGATTGTAATGCGTTGCTAAACTTTCAGTGCCCCTTTTAGGGGCTAAGCCAGTAGTCACCCCTTATAGGGGTGGAGCATACCACCGGTTTACCGGTGTTTATGATTATCGCACCGTAACCTTAAAGCTGTTTTTACATTTTGGGCAACAGCAGGTGTGTTTGCCTTTTTTGCGGGGCAGGCGAAGGGTCGCTTTGCAGTTGGGGCATTTTTTGTAGACGTGGGTTTTTCTTTCTTTAAAACGGCGGTGACGGTTTTTGAAAAAAGAAGTAAAGCGGGTTCTTATATTTAAAAACTTTTGGTTTTCTTTGCTTCGCGCCGCTATATTCCTTGAAAACATTCTGAAAAATATAAAAAACACCGTAACAAGGCCAAAAAGGTAAATAGTCAAACTGTTTATAAAAATATTTGCTATTGTGAAAATAAAATAAAGGATAAAAAGGAAATTTCCAAGCGCATCATTGCCGTATCTTCCGTACATAAAACGGTATAACATTTCTTTGAATTTATAAAACATAGTGTCCCTCCAAAATTTGTAAAAAGCATTATATATATTATTTATTACTTTTATATAGTTTATTTTTTAAAAAACTATGAATTTTTTATATAAAATAAAGTGTATTTTCCTTGACAAATAAATGGCGATATGGTATCATAATAAAAATAAATTTTTGGTCGGCTTTTTGCCGGCAGGCTTACTTAACACCTTGCCGGTCGGCGGGGCTGTTTTTTTGTGTAAATCACATTGTATTGTTAAAAGGAGGAAAACTGATGGAAATGCTGCTTAAAAATGCAAACGTATTTTTCGGTCATCAGTTCTCAACCCAAGATATTATTGTTTCTGACGGTGTTATAAAAGCTGTTGGTAAGTCTTTATTTTCAGATTCAGCCGAAATTATCGATTGCACAGGGCTTACTGTTTTTCCCGGTTTCGTTGATGTTCACGTTCATCTTCGAGAGCCGGGCTTTTTTTATAAGGAAACCATAAAAAGCGGAAGCGAGGCTTGCGCAAGAGGTGGCTATACATCGGTGTGCAGTATGCCGAATTTAAAGCCTTGTCCTGACAGTTTTGAAAATTTAAAGGTTCAGCTTGATATTATAAAAAGGGATTCTCTTATAAACGTTTATCCTTTTGGCACCATAACAAAAGGACAAGCGGGTGAAGAACTGTCTTATATGTCTGAAGTAGCTCCCTTTGTTTGCGGCTTTTCCGACGACGGCAGGGGAGTGCAAAATGAAGAAATGATGCTTTCGGCTATGAAGCAAGCAAAAGTGCTTGATAAAATCATTTCTGCTCACTGCGAGGATAACGCTTTGCTTTTCGGCGGTTATATTCACGACGGCGAATATGCGCGTATTCACGGCCATAAGGGAATATGCAGTGAGAGTGAATGGGGACCTATAAAGCGAGATATTGAGCTTGTTAAGAAGACGGGCTGTAAATACCACGTTTGCCATATATCTACAAAAGAAAGTGTTGAGCTTATAAGAAAAGCCAAAAAAGACGGTGTGGATATAACTTGTGAAACCGGTCCTCATTACCTTACAATGAACGATATGATGTTAAATGAGGACGGGCGCTTTAAAATGAACCCGCCCATAAGAAGCGAAGAAGACCGCCTTGCTCTTATTGAAGGCATTAAAGACGGTACAATTGATATGATAGCGACCGACCATGCTCCTCACTCTGAGGAAGAAAAGTCGAAAGGGCTTGAAAAGAGCCTTATGGGTGTTGTGGGAATTGAAACCGCCTTTGCGGTATGCTACACAAAACTTGTTAAAACAGGCGTAATAAGCCTTGAAAAACTAATAGAACTTTTAAACTCTAACGCAAGACTTCGTTATGGTATAGGAAGTGAAATTAAGGAAGGCGAAAAAGCCGACCTTACGGTATTCGACCTTAACGATGAATACGAAATAGACCCAAAAGATTTCTTGTCAAAAGGTAAAGCAAGTCCCTTTACGGGAGAAAAGGTTTACGGTAAATGTAAGCTTACCCTTTGCGGCGGAAAAATAGCATATAAAGATATTTAATATATACGGAGGAAAGAAATATGGCAAAAAGAACGGACATTAAAAAAGTACTGATTATCGGCTCCGGCCCTATTGTTATAGGTCAGGCTGCAGAATTTGACTACGCAGGCACTCAGGCTTGTCTCGCGCTGAAAGAGGAAGGCTATGAAGTAATTCTTTGTAACTCCAACCCCGCTACCATTATGACCGATACCACTATTGCGGACAAGGTTTATATGGAGCCCCTTACTCTTGAATATATTGCGAAAATTCTCCGCTATGAACGCCCCGATGCAATTGTGCCAGGTATAGGCGGTCAAACGGGACTTAACATTGCTATGCAGCTTGAAAAGAAGGGTATTCTTAAAGAATGCGGAGTTGAGCTGCTTGGTACTTCAAGCGAAAGTATTGAAAGGGCGGAAGACAGAGAACTGGTTAAAGAGCTTTGCCAGTCTATAGGCGAACCCACTATTCCTTCCGAAATCACCTATAGTCTTGACGAAGCGAAAATTGCCGCTGAAAAAATCGGTTATCCCGTTGTTCTTCGTCCTGCTTTTACCTTGGGCGGTACAGGCGGCGGTTTCGCTAATAATGAAGAAGAACTCGTTGAAATCGGTCTTAACGCGTTTAAACTTTCTCCCGTTCATCAGGTTCTTATTGAAAAGAGCGTTAAGGGCTATAAAGAAATTGAATTTGAAGTTATGCGTGACTCTAACGACCACGCAATAACTATATGCGGTATGGAAAACATTGACCCCGTCGGAGTTCACACAGGTGACTCTTTGGTTGTTGCACCTATTATGACCCTTAACGACCACGACAAGAAGATGCTTAACGATTCCGCAATAAAACTTATTAAGGAACTTAAAATCGAAGGCGGATGTAACGTTCAGTTCGCTCTTAACCCCAACAGCAGCGAATACTTCCTTATTGAAGTAAACCCCCGTGTTTCCCGTTCTTCTGCACTTGCTTCCAAGGCTTCGGGTTATCCCATTGCAAGAGTAACTGCAAAAATCGCTTTGGGTATGGCTCTTGAAGAAATTGCCATTGCAAACACCAACGCCGCTTTTGAACCTCAGCTTGACTACGTAATCGCCAAACTTCCCCGTTTCCCGTTTGATAAATTTACCAACGCTTCCAACCTTCTCGGTACTCAAATGAAGGCTACCGGTGAGGTTATGGGTATTGGTTCCAACCTTGAAGAATGTCTCTTAAAGGGTATTCGTTCTCTTGAAATAGGCGTAAATCACCTTTATCATCACAAGTTCGACGATATGACCGACGATCAGCTAAAGGACTATATCAAAGAATTCAGAGACGATAACATCTTCGCTATTGCCGAACTTTTATACCGCGGCGCAACAGTTGAAGAAATTCACGAAATTACTAAAATCACCGCTTTCTTCCTTGAAGCAATTAAAAACATTATTGATATGGAAGAAAAACTCAAGGCTCATCCCTTTGACCTTGACGTGCTTACTGCAGGAAAGAAGATGGGCTTCTCTGATAAGTACGTTGCAAGAATGTGGAAGTGCGATGAACTTGAGGTATACGATTTCAGAAAGAAGAATAATCTTTTCCCCGTATTCAAAATGGTTGATACCTGCCATACAAACGCTTATATTCCTTACTTCTATTCTTCCTACACAGGCGAAAATGCTTCTCGTCTTACCGATAAGAAAAAAATTGTAGTGCTTGGCGCAGGTCCTATTCGTATCGGTCAAGGTGTTGAATTCGACTATTCCACCGTTCACGCCGTTACCACAATTAAAAATTCGGGCTATGAAGCAATTATTATAAACAACAACCCGGAAACCGTTTCTACCGACTATACCACAGCCGATAAGCTTTATTTTGAACCTCTTACTCCCGAAGACGTAATGAATATTATTGAGTTTGAAAAACCCGAAGGCGTCGTTGCTTCGTTGGGCGGTCAGACTGCAATTAACCTTGCGGAACCCCTTATGAAGAGAGGCGTTAAGATTATTGGTACCGACTGCGCCGCAATTGAACGCGCAGAAAACCGTGACAGCTTTGAAAAGCTTCTCCGCGAATTAAACATTCCCCAGCCTAAGGGTAAGGCTGTTACCAGTATTCAGGCAGGCTTGGATGCCGCCGCTGAAATCGGCTATCCCGTACTCGTTCGCCCCAGCTTTGTATTGGGCGGCAGAGCAATGCAAATCGTTGCTAATGAAGACCAACTCCGTCATTATCTTAAAACTGCCGTTGAAATCGACGAAGACAAACCCGTACTTGTTGATAAGTACATTCAGGGTAAAGAGGTTGAAATTGACGCAATTTGCGACGGTAAGGACGTATTTGTTCCCGGTATTATGGAGCTTGTTGAAAGAACCGGTATTCACTCGGGTGACTCCATAAGCGTATATCCCACCTTCAGCATCTCTAACAAAGTAAAGGGAACTATTCTTCAGTACGCTAAAAAATTGGGCGTTGGCATCGGTATTGTAGGACTTTATAATATCCAGTTTATAGTTGACGAAAAGGACGACGTTTATATTATTGAGGTTAACCCCCGTTCTTCCCGTACCGTACCTTTCCTTTCTAAATCTACAGGCTACAGCCTTGCTGATATTGCTACCGAGGTTATTTTGGGCAAGAGTCTTAAAGAGCTTGGCGTATTCGACCTTTATCCCGATGAGAAAAAACGTTGGTATGTAAAGGTTCCGGTATTCTCCTTTAATAAACTTCGCGGACTTGACGCTTACCTTTCTCCCGAAATGAAGTCCACCGGTGAAGCTATCGGTTATGACGATAAGCTTAACCGCGCTCTTTATAAGGCTCTTCAGGCTTCGGGTATGAAGCTTCAAAACTACGGCACCGTACTTGCTACAATTGCCGATAAGGATAAAGAAGAAGCATTGCCCCTTATCCGCCGTTTCTATGAACTGGGCTTTAATATCGAGGCAACTACAGGTACTGCCGAATTCTTAAAGAAAAACGGTATTCGTACCCACGCTCTTAAAAAGATTAACGAAGGCAGTGAAGAAATCCCCAACGCACTTCGTCAGGGTCATATTGCTTACGTTATCAATACTAAGGATATCTCTTCACAAGGAGAAAACAGTGACGGCGCTGAAATAAGAATGTTGGCTACCGAAAACAACGTAACTATTTTTACCGCGCTTGATACCGTTAACGTTCTTCTTGACGTGCTTGAAGAAACAACCCTTACAATTTCCACAATAGATGCGTAATGCTTACTGAAAGTATAATTTGAGGTAAATGAATTGAAACAGCAAATTATGAAAATTCTCAGCAATGAAAAAATTGCCAAGGATATTATGAAAATGGTTTTAGAAGGGGAGACTTCATCCCTTTCTAAACCCGGACAGTTTATAAACATTAAGCTTGAAGGAAAGTATTTGCGCCGTCCTATTTCGGTTTGCGATTACAACGACAACACTATAACCATTATTTATAAAGTGGTTGGCGTTGGCACCGAACAAATGGCTCAAATGAAAGCAGGCGAAGCTTTAGACGTTTTAAACGGTCTGGGTAACGGCTTCGATACTTCTCTTTCTGGGGATAACCCTGTACTTATCGGCGGCGGCGTAGGCGTTCCTCCAATGTACGGTGTGTGTAAAGAATTAGTGGAAAAGGGGATTAAAAGCACCGTTATTTTAGGCTTTAATTCTAAAGACGACGTTTTCTATAAAGAAGAATTCGAAAAACTCGGTGCAACTGTTTATATTACTACCGCTGACGGAAGTATGGGTACAAAAGGCTTTGTAACCGATGTTTTAAAGAATATGGATTATTCGTACTTCTTTACCTGTGGCCCAATGCCAATGTTCAAGGCAATTGAAAAGGTTGCAAAAACAAGCGGTCAGTACAGCTTTGAAGAAAGAATGGGCTGCGGCTTCGGTGCCTGTATGGGTTGTTCCTGTAAAACAAAATACGGCAATAAGCGTATTTGTAAAGACGGCCCCGTACTTATAAGGGAGGAAATTATATGGTAAATACAAAAGTAAACCTTTGCGGTATTACCATGGATAACCCTGTTATCCCTGCTTCGGGTACCTTTGGCTTCGGTTATGAATTTGCCGAGCTTTACGATATTAACTGCCTTGGTACTTTTTCCTTTAAAGGTACTACCAAAGACCCGCGTTTCGGTAATCCTACACCCAGAATTGCAGAATGTGAAATGGGTATGATTAATGCCGTAGGACTTCAAAACCCCGGCGTTGAAGCGGTTATTGAAAACGAACTTCCAAAACTTAAAAAATGTTTTAATAAGCCTGTTATGGCTAACGTAAGCGGCTTTTCTGTTGAAGATTACGCTTATACTTGCGAAAGACTTGACGGATGCGAACAAATCGGCTGGTTTGAGGTTAACATTTCTTGCCCCAACGTTCATGGCGGCGGAATGAGCTTCGGAACTTCTCCCGAAGCTGCCGCTCAGGTGACAAAAGCGGTGAAAAAGGTAACCACAAAGCCGGTTATAATAAAACTTTCCCCCAACGTTACCGATATTGTTTCCATTGCAAAAGCCTGTGAAGAAGCAGGAGCAGACGGTATAAGTTTGATAAATACCTTGCTTGGTATGCGAATTGATTTGAAAACCAAAAAGCCTGTTATAGCCAATAAAATGGGCGGTTTTTCGGGCCCTGCAATTAAACCCGTAGCGCTTAGAATGGTTTATCAGGTTTATGAAGCTGTTAAAATCCCTATTGTAGGCATGGGTGGAATTGCTACTGCCGAGGACGTTATTGAAATGATGCTTGCAGGCGCTACCGCCGTTGAGGTCGGTGCAGCAAACCTTGTTGACCCCTTTGCTTGTAAGGATATTATTGAAAATTTACCCCGTGTTATGGAAAAATACGGAATTAAAGATTTAAAAGAAGTTATAGGAGGCGCTCACTAATGGGTAAGGACGTAATTATAGCTTGTGACTTTGCTTCAAGAGAGCAGGTAATGACTTTTCTTGACAAATTCACCGGAAGAAAACCTTTTGTTAAAATCGGTATGGAGCTTTTTTATGCGGAAGGTCCGCAAATCGTTAAGGATATTAAGGCGAGAGGTCATAAAATATTCCTCGATTTAAAACTTCACGACATTCCCAATACCGTTAAAAAGAGTATGGCTGTGCTTAGCGGATTAGACGTTGATATGACTAATCTTCACGCCGCCGGAACAATAACTATGATGCAGGCTGCTCTTGAAGGTCTTACCCGTGCTGATGGCACCAGACCTATGCTGATTGCAGTAACTCAGCTTACTTCTACCGATCAGGAACGTATGGAAAACGACCTTCTTATTAAAGAACCTATTGACAAGGTTGTTATGCATTATGCTCATAACGCCGCTGTTGCAGGACTTGACGGTGTGGTTTGTTCTCCTCTTGAAGCAGGAAAGGTTCACGAAACCTGCGGTAAGGATTTTGTTACCGTTACTCCCGGCGTTCGTTTTGCGGACGGAGACGTTGGCGACCAGAAGCGTGTTATGACCCCCGCAGAGGCTAACAGAATCGGAAGCGACTACATTGTTGTAGGCCGTCCCATTACCGCCGCAGAAGACCCTGTTGCCGCTTATGAGAGATGCGTTAAGGAATTTATTGGATAAAGGAGAATTAAAATGGAAGGTTATAAGAGAGAGTTTATACAATTTTTAGAGGGTGCAGGCGTGCTCAAATTCGGCGATTTTACCGCAAAAAGCGGAAGAAAAATCCCTTACTTCATTAACGCCGGTGATATTAAAACCGGTGACCAGATTTGCAAACTCGGCGAATTTTACGCGAAGGCTTACTTTGAAAAGGTAGGTAATAAGCGTACTGTTCTTTACGGGCCTGCTTATAAAGGTATTCCCATTGCCGTATCTGTTGCTACCGCTCTTTCAAGAGAAGGCCTTGACGTACCCTTCTTCTTTAACAGAAAAGAAGAAAAAGACCACGGCGAGGGTGGCGTTTTTGTAGGTTATAAGCCACAAGAGGGCGAAGAAATAGTAATTGTTGAGGACGTTATTACCGCCGGTACCGCTATTAGAGAAAGTATGGCAATTCTTTCTTCTTTAAAGGGTGTAAGGGTTGCCGCTACCTTCGTTATGGTTGACAGAAAAGAAAAGGGTCAAACCGAAAAGAGTGCTATGGCAGAAGTGGGCGAGGAATTCGGATTCCCCGTATATTCCGTTGTTGACGTATACGATATTATTGAGTATCTTGAAGAAAAGCCTGAAAATAAAGAAAACGTAGACCGCATCAAGGCATATCTTGAAATAAACGGAGCGAAAGCGTAATGAGACATCTTATTGATATTTTAGAGCTTTCTGTTGAAGAACTTGATTCTCTTATTAAAACCGCTTGCGATATTATTGAAAATCCGGATAAATACGCTCATAAATGTGCGGGTAAAAAACTTGCAACTTTGTTCTTCGAACCTTCTACAAGAACAAGGCTGAGCTTTGAAGCGGCTATGTATGAGCTTGGCGGTAACGTTCTTACAATGGCGGACGCTTCCTCAAGCTCTGCCGCCAAAGGCGAAAGCGTTGCCGATACCGCAAAGATGATTTCTTGCTATGCCGATATTATTGCTATGCGTCATCCCAAAGAAGGCGCACCCCTTGTTGCCGCAAATAACGCTTCTATTCCTGTTATAAACGCAGGTGACGGCGACAGAGCCTATCCCGTAAAAACACTTGCCGATATCTCTTCTGTGTGGATAGAAAAAAATCACATCTCAAATATGAAAATTGGTTTTGTGGGCGATTTTAGCAATAATGCTCTTGTAAGAGGGCTTTTGCAGTGCCTTAATATTTATAAGGGTAACGAATTTTACTTTATTTCTGCAAACGGTAAGCCTATACCTGATGATTTTATTTCCATAATGGACAAGCGTGACAAGCCTTACGTTGTGTACGATAATTTAGCAGAGCCCTTACCTGAGTTAGACGTAATTTATTTTACTGAGGTTAAAAAGGAATCCTTTAAATCTGCTATTCAATATGGTGCAAGAAAGCATTGCTTCAGCTTAGATGAGCGCTTGCTGCTTACAGCAAAGCCCGAGCTTGTAATTCTTCATCAATTCCCGCGAGGTGTGGAAATTGATATGAGTGTAGACTCAGACCCGAGAGCAAAGTATTTTGATGCGCTTAATTATAACGTAGATGCTGCAATGGCTATAATACAAAAGCTTATATCTAAACGAAAGGGTAGACTTATAAAGCCCTGCTATGAGGAGGCAACTCACGATTTTAAATGCCTCAAGGATGATTGCATTACCTCCACAGAGGATTATTTACCACCGCTTTTCCATGAAAATGCCGAGGGTGAATTAGTTTGTAAATATTGCGGACAAAAATACGAAGCAAAGTGATTTTATGAAAGAAAATAAAGTTTTAATAATAGACGGTGCTTTAAGAAACGACGGCTACACAAAAAAGCTTGTGGAATTTTTTAAGACCCATTGCAAAAGTGACAGTGTGAAAATTTTTAACGCAGCAAAGGAAAAAATAGCTTTTTGTGATGGTTGCAATTTTTGCGAGGAAAACGAACACTGTAAATTTACAGATTTGAACGAGCTCTTCAAGGCTTTTGAGGAAGCCGACGTAATTGCTTTTGCGACCCCCATTTATAACGGAATGGTTAGTGCACCCTTAAAAATTCTTATTGAAAGATTACAACCCTATTACACTTATTTTTATAAAAATAACAAAAAACAAAAAATAGAAAAAAGGCGTAAAGCTTTTATAATTGCAACGTCCGGCAGAGACGGAAAAGAAGCTCTTGATTTTATTGAGAAACAGTTTAAATACACGTTTTCTGTTACAAGTCGGAT
>JAZRKJ010000050.1:0-6924 GCA_045646245.1 Acutalibacteraceae bacterium | reverse complement strand
CCTTTTCCAAAAAAGTAACTTAAAAATTCACGCATTTTCATCCTCCTCATTCTTTGGTTCTATTATACTACATCCGACAAAAACTTACAAGAAATAAAAAATCTTAATTAGGGAGACACTTCGTAAAGAAGTGTTCTCCCTACTTTCTTTTTATATAAAAATTGACACTTTCGGTTTGAAAGTGTCATAGTGGGTTACGCACTTTCAAAAGGTGCGTAACGAGGTTACATATTTTGAAATTAACCTATCTCAAAAAGCAGGAACAAGAAGTGATATTGTGAGACAGGTCTCACAGTGATATTTTGCCTTTCGGCAAAGTGATATGAAAACCTATCGGTTTTCGTGATATTATATCCGCCCTTAAAACTGCCCGAAGGGCAATATAACTATGCGTAGCATAATATAACTGCGAAGCAATATAACTCGCCTTTGGCGAATATAACTGAGGCACCTTCCTTACGGAGGGTGCCTCTACGGAGTGCTTTTTATTAAAATAACGGAATAAGAATTCGTTTATTACTGTCGATTACGTCAGTTGTTATAGAATTTATCTCTCTTATTTCTTCAACGTTTGAGTTATACGACTTTGCAATATCCCACACCTTTTCACCACATTCGGCATAGTATATCACCAATGAACAGTCATCTCTTTTTTTCTTGACGCTTTTTGGGTCGCAGAGAATTTCGGTAAGCATTGCAAAGGTGCTTTCTTCTTTTAAGGATATATTTACTCTGTATTCTATTCGATATTCAACCGAATTATCCGACAAAATAGTATACGAAACGCTAATAGGTTCAAGACACGCCTCGCACTTAACGTTTTGGCAGTCAGCGTATTCGGTGGAATTTTTATAAACTAAATCCACCTTCTTTTCGTAAAATGCTATTTTACCGTTATTATCATTTGCCAGAATACAAATATTTACAGTTGCATTAACGGTAATTTCACCGCCAATTGCCGTGCAAGACCTGATTTCGGTTTCACTCCAAGAATCTATAACGTTGCTTATAACATTGTCGCCGAATTCAAAAGCACTTTTAAACATATAATTATCGCTGATATGCCCAAGCGCCTTTTCCACACTAATATTTGTTTTTTTCATTTTTACTTCATAATCGGTGGAATACGCATCAATAATCGCCGGAATTTTTTCATCGCAAAAGCTTCCTGCTGAAATCAACAATTTTGCGTTAAGCATCATACTTCTCATTTCGCTGTCTCCTTTTCTCGGAGACACTTCAAGATAACACAAAACTGCTTTTGCAGTTGTTATACATTCTTCTGTTATACCCGCAATATCTATCAATTGGCTGAACGGAATCACGCTTTTATACACAGCGCATTGCTTGGAATTTCTGTAAAGCACCGTAACAGCCAAATTTCCTTTTACCGAAACTTTATTTCTGACTGCTTTTACTTCAGTAATGGTTGGCGATGCGCTGTAACGCAGAACAATGTCTACCGATGGTTGACCTTCCGACAAAACCAATTCCTCTTCAATAAGAAGATTCTTTTCGGCGTTACCAACAGAATTCAAAGCGGGTAATTCCTTACGTTCAACCTGTATTCCGCCGTCTGTCACATCGGCAATTACGTCGTACTTTTTCTGCTCAACCGCTTTAACAAAAAGCGTTAAGGCTCCATGTACCGATATTTTGCGTTCAGTAACAACTCTGCAATTGGAATATTCTGTTTTTAAGGTTGCATCAACAATTGCGCCTGTAATTTCAGCAGCGGTATCAAAACTGCGGCTAAAAGGAAAAATTTGCTCATAATTATGTATTTGACCGCTTTCGTCACAGTACAATATATTAACGCAAACGTGACCGTCAACCACTAAACTGTTAGCGCTTATACTTTTTGAAGTTATTCTGCCTTCTACTTTACATTTAAGTAATTTGTTTATTTCAGCATAGTAATCAGGAAGGACAAAGTCTTCATCAACAGGGATTTCACAATTTCCCGTATACGCTGTTTCATTCAATGTCAGCGGTTGTCTGATAATTTTAAGTTCCATAACAGTTCCCTCACTTATTTACGTAGTACTTAACCATAGTAATACATATTCAAAAGTAAAGGAATATATTCCAAAACAAAAAAAGACGCAAAGCGTCTCTTTTTTGTTAAGTAATTGGTTGCTCTTTTTTAATTTTAAAAATCATTCTTAAAATACCGCTTAAAAACTTAGGGCTTTTTACCAAAACAACTTTCATAAAACACTCTCCTAACGACATTTGACGAATGAAATACCAAGGAGTATGACGGTAAAGGCAAGCACTGCAATAAGAAATCGTGACGAGCCGAAGCAAGCGACAAGAAGCCCGATTGCAAAAGCAATAGCAGCGAACCCTTTATTAACCGTCTTCTTTCTCATTACATTTTCCCCTTTTCCGCAAACTCGAAACACGGTGTTTCTAATATCAATATACGAAAAAGAGAAAAAATTGTTCAATGTTTTTTCGGTTTTTCCCAAGATTTAAGGTCTTTTAATTCATCATATATCGCCTTATAGCTTTCAAAACGCGACTTTTGAATTTTACCGTTTTGAACAGCTTCGGCAACAGAGCAGCCTTTTTCACCTATGTGAGCACAATCGGCAAAACGGCACCCTGAAAGATAATCGGAAAAATCGGGAAAGCAATATGCCAAATTTTCTTTAAGTTCAAGGCTTAAATATAGCGTATCAATAGACGAAAACCCCGGAGTGTCGGCAACATAACCTTCAAAATCGTGTCTGAAAAGCTCGGTATGTCTGGTAGTATGACGTCCTCTGCCGAGCTTATCGCTTACCTCACCTGTTTGCAGCTTCAAGTCTTTGAAAAGCCGGTTTAAAAGGCTTGACTTTCCGACACCCGAATTTCCCGTAAATGCAGAAACGCAACCTTTCAGCTCTTCTTTAAGAACGTCAATTCCATCACCTGTTTCAGCAGAAACAACGTGGGTAGAGTAGCCGCTGTTTTCATATATTTTCTTATATTCAGAAAAATCACCAAGGTCGCACTTGTTAAAAACAATAACCGGTGTAATAGAATAAAAATGACATATAGCGGTCAAACGGTCAATAATAAGCAAATTCGGTGCCGGAGTAACGTAAGAAGAAACAATAAAAAGTTTATCAAGGTTAGCTATTGCAGGACGGATAAGAGAATTTTTTCTTTCGCCTATCTTATCTATTACGCCTTTATCGTTTGAATCGGCAGTAAATTCCACCGTATCGCCAACAAGGGGCGAAGCGCCGTCCTTTCGGAAAGCTCCACGCGCACGACACTCGTAAATCTTTTCACCTACACTTACGTAATAAAAGCCTGAAATCGCTTTAATAATAAGTCCATTCATAAATTAACTCTTATTCACACCCGTTAAGACTCAACTGTGTATTCACCGGTAGCACAGTCAATAGAAGCAGTCATAAAGTATATATAGGTGATTTTATCAGCAGTAACCTTGAACACGCAGTTTTGTAATTCTCTTTCAGGTGAAGTAAAGGTAAAACTGTATGAATTTGTATTGGTAAAATCAATAACGGTAGAAGTGGCTATTAGCTGGTCGTCCTTCCAAATAGTTAAATATCCGGTAGTAACACCCAAGGAACCGTCGGTAGGAAGATTTACGTTAATTGACGCTTCAAAGAATCCCGTGCTTATAACAAGGTCAACCGCCGAACCGAAGCCTACTTCATTACCTGCTTCATATTCAGGGTCTTGCGCCATAACAACTCCGGCAGAAAATTCTCTGTCGGTACAATTCGCTTCGGAAATATTACCTACAACAAGCCCTTTATCTTCAAGAAGTCTTATAGCTTCTTCCTTTGTAAGACCAACACAATCGGGCATTTTAACCTTAGCGGTCGCCTCGCCTGTGCTGATATATACGGTAATCTTACTGCCCATTGGTACCGAAGAACCGCTTACGGGGTTAGTTCTTATAATTAAACCTTTTTGAATCTCGTCGTCGGATACCTCAACGAATTCAGGTTCAAAGCCTTCTTTCTCAAGAATACTTTTCGCCACGTCCTGCGCTTTGCCGGACACGTCCGGAACAAGGACTGTTCTTTCTCCGCTGCTGATAATTAAAGTAATTTTATTTCCTTCTTTGATTGAGCGGCCTTCTTCAATTGATTGACCGACTATAATTCCTTTTTCAACGTCGCTTGGTTGCCATTCGGGAATCAGTTCAAAGGTTTCTGCGTATTCGCCGCTTTCTACATCAGACCATCTCATACCCACAAAATTAGGACAATCAACGTCCTCAACTCTGCCAAAAATAGTTGGTCCTACAAACGCTAAAATCAAAATTACAACGGCAACAAAAGCGACTGTTATACCCGCTAAAATCGGAAGAATTTGAACGCGTTTAGCTTTCTTTTCCTCGGGTGATTCACTAACAATAAATCTTGTAGGGTCGTTATCAACGTAAAAACCGTAATCAAAAGTAACCGACGGGTCACGTTTAAAGGCTTCAAGGTCACAAAGCATTTCCGAAGCAGATTTATACCGCTTTTCGGAATTTTTCTGCATAGCGTGCATTGTTATTTGTTCAAGGCCTTCGGGAATAGAACCGTTAATTGTAGTAGGCAAATCCGGCTCACGCTGGAGCTGCATAATTGCAACCGAAACAGCGCTTTCAGCCTGGAAAGGAAGCTGACCGGTAAGCATTTCGTAAAGCATAACACCCAAAGAATAAATATCAGATTTTTCGTCGGTATTATCACCTCTTGCCTGTTCGGGGCTGATGTAATGCACCGAACCTATAGCTTTATCGGTTATGGTTTTTTGTTCACTTCTTGCAAAACGTGCTATACCAAAGTCGGTAACCTTAATTGTACCGTCTTCCAAAACCATAATATTCTGAGGTTTAACGTCACGGTGAACAATACCTTTATCGTGAGCGTGTTGAAGCCCTCGAAGAATTTGTACCGCAAAGTTAAGCGCATCCTTCCAACGAAGACTTCCCTGCTGCTCAATATACTGTTTAAGGGTAATGCCGTCAATATATTCCATAACAATATACTGCATAGCTTCCCCAAAGCTAACGTCAAACACCTTAACAATATTAGGATGAGACAAAACAGCAATAGCCTTTGACTCATTTTTAAAACGACGGATAAATTCTTCGTTAGAAACGTATTCTTCTTTAAGAATTTTTACCGCAACGGTTTTATCTTCAACGTTGTCGTGAGCCTTGTACACAACAGCCATACCGCCAACGCCTATCACTTCAATAAGTTCATATCTGCCATCAAGTTTTTTTCCAACGTAATTTTCCATTAGTTTGATCCTTTCGCTTGACTATACTTTAATAACAACTGCGGTAACGTTGTCACCGCCGCCGCCGGCATTCGCTTTACCTATAAGCCTTATTGCAACGCTATCACTGAAATCCTCAAGAATTTCTTTGATATCATCAACACTTGCATAATTAGTTAATCCGTCGCTGCATAGAAGTAAAATGTTTCCGCTTTGTAAATCAATAAAATCCATATCAGCATGGACATCTTCATTAACGCCTAATGCACGAGTAATAATATTTTTCCCCGGATGACTTTTGGCTTCATCGGGAGTTATTTCACCTCTGTCAATCATATTTTGAACCATAGAATGATCAACAGTAATTTGTGAAAGCGTTCCGTCACAGTAACTATACGCTCTGCTGTCACCAACGTGAAGCACGTAGCCTGCTGCGCCGTCAACCAGCACCAAAACCACCGTAGTTCCCATACCGTTTAAGCTTTCATCTTTAGCAGCAGCCTCAAACACTTCGGTATTTGCGGAATAAACCGCGCTACGCATAATGTTTTCGATTTGTACGGAGCTCATACCCATTCTGTAAGAACGAAGTAAATACTCTCTTATAATTTTCACGGCATATTCGCTTGCAACGTTACCCGCGTTAGCGCCGCCCATACCGTCACATACAACGGCAAAATAAGCAGTTGGCGACAACTCACCAAAGGCGTACGCGTCTTGATTGGTTTCTCTGATAGCACCCTTGTCGCTGTTACCGTATATCTGCATAACGAACATCCTCCCTTTCTTTTTCATTGCGTCTTAATTGACCGCAAGAAGCGTTTATATCCGAGCCTAAAGTGCGCCGCACCGTAGCGGTAATTCCGCATCTTTCCAACTCGGTTTTAAAGCGTTCAATAATTTTTTCATCTGATTTTTTAAAATCGGTTTCAACAACGGGATTAGCGGGAATCAAATTCACGTGGCACATAATCCCTTTTAATTTTTTAGCAAGTAAGCGCGCACATTCCAAAGAATCGTTAACGCCGCTTATCATTGCATATTCAAACGAAATTCTTCTTGTCGTAACCTTTTGGTATTCCTTACACACTTTTAGTAACTCGTTTATATTCCATTTATTATTAACCGGCATTGTTTTGCTTCTCAGTTCATCGGTGGGAGCGTGTAAAGAAACTGAAAGCGTTATGGGCATATTAAGCCGGGCAAGCTTGTTTATACCGCTTACCACACCGGAAGTTGAAAGAGATATGTGCCGCAAACCAATGTTCATACCGTCAGCATCACTGACCAGCTTTAAAAAACGTGTACTGTTATGAAAATTGTCAAGCGGTTCGCCCATACCCATCATAACCACGTTGGATACTCTGATTCCGTTATCCCTTTGGGCAGCCATAAGCTGAGACAGCATTTCAGATGCGGTAAGATTTCGGATGAGTCCGCCAATACCCGACGCACAAAACTTACAACCCATTCTGCACCCTACTTGGGTGGAAATACAAACGGTATAGCCGTGCTCATACTTCATAAGCACAGACTCAATATATTCGCCGTCAAAAAGTCTGAACAGGTATTTTACCGTACCGTCAATACGGGATTCAAGTCTTCTTTCTATAGTAACATCGGCTATATAACATTCAGTCTTGAGTTTTTCGCGCAGGTCTTTTGGGATATTGGTCA
>JAZRKJ010000049.1:0-56008 GCA_045646245.1 Acutalibacteraceae bacterium | reverse complement strand
CAGAGATTACGGTTCAGCTTACGATATAGAAAAGCATTCTGACTATTACGAAAGCTATCTTGATTACGTAAGAATTTACCAGATTGAGAATATGGGAAGCTTTGTAAGATACGCAAATAAATAAAAAAATACGGAGTCTTTTGACTCCGTATTTTTCATTTGTCGCTTTATTTTGTTGCTTCTAAAATAAGCGGTTGGTTGGCTTCAATTGTAATTTTATTACCCTTAAGAGTTCCTTTGCCGTGATAAACCGAAAGGGTGGTGAATCCCTTATCAAGGGTTATTTCGGCGCTTTGTTCTTCGGGACTGTAATTTATGCAAATAAGCAAACGTTTGCCGTCTTCTAAAATATGCTCGGTCATTCCTATTTTAAGTGAATCTATTTTAGCGCACTTTTCGGTTTTAACGTATTTTGCAAATTCTCTATACACTCTGTAATAGGGTGCGGCGTTTTCTTTGTGGTAAGCGCCGCTCTTGTCAAATAACCAGCTTTCAAGCTGAGCGGGTAACCAGAACACTTTTCCTTTTCCGTAGTTGGCGCAAACGTACATAGGCTTGCCGTTTTCGTCATTTGCAAGAACTTCGCAACCGTTGGGGATAAGTTCGTATTCTGCAAATGCGCCCACGTTAAATTTATCTCCGTTTCCAAAATCAACCGTTTTGGTACCGTTAATACGTGAACGGGTGTGAATTTTAACGCCAAAGTCTTTGCCTAAGTTACGAATAAGACCGTTGCCTGTGGAAATATAAAGTACTGCGCCTTTTTCGACCTTGTCTATAATTTTTGCAAGAGCGTCTGCTCTGATAGATTCGGCGTCTGCAAGAGATGGAATAATATAAAGGTCAGAATCAGGAAATTCTTCGTTTGCAAAACAGAATTCAATATCAAGACCTGCTTGACGTGAGAGAAGGAAAGAATTATATGCAACAGGCCAACTCGAATTACCTTTAGCAATAATGCAAACACCGTCTACAATTCTTTCGGGTAAAACGTTGCCGAATTTACTTATAAATTTACCGAAATCTTTAAATTCGGCAAGACGGTCCTTTTCGCTCCTGTCAGCTTTTAAAATACCGTAGTTACTTGCGCGGTTGTTTGTGTAGAAAGGATAATAGGTAAGGTGACCTTGGTCAAATGCTATCCACCAAAAATAACCGCGGCAGTCATAAGCAAATGCCGAATAAAGGCAACAACGGATATAGTCCTTAGTGGCATCTTCATCAGCGTAAAGTTCACCGAAGGTTCCCGTTTCTTCAATAATACAAGGCTTACCGCCGATACCTCTGTAAAGTAAGGTTTGCGCCGCGGGGTGCAGAAGGGGACGGAAGGTGTTTATGGGGTCAATATCGCTGTTGTAAGTAGGAGAACCGTAAGGATGTGTAGTTAAAATATCGGTATTTTCTGCTTGGTCTTCAATAGTCCAAGCGCCTTCACCCGGTGTTTTAAGCGAGTGCATACCCGAAATTATGGGGCGGTTGTCTAAAGCGCGTATAGCGTCGCTTACCATAGCAGTCCAAAGCCAAGCGTCATCGGCTTTTGCGGCTTTGCCCAGACAGTTACATTCATTGCCTAAACACCACGCAACAATAGTTTTGCTGTCCTTAAAACGTTTTACAAAAGCTCTTATAAAACGAACTTCCTGCTTAATTGCGGAGGAATCGGTAATAAGGTCGCCTTTTATTGCGTGAGGAACAAAAAGGCGGCCGCTCATCCAACCGGTAAGAATAGCAGGAATAACCTTTACGTCGTTTTCCTCACATATTTCGAGGAACTTACCGAAACGTATGAAAGCTTCTTCGTTAAGTCCGCTGTTTTCGTTGTTGTCGTGGAGAAGTGTGGTTCCGTCGTCATTGGTATAACCTCTGTGACCTCCTTGCCAACCTTTAATTTCGTCAATAGGTTGGAAATAACTCCAGTCGGGAAAAACACGCAGAACTGAAATACCCACTTCTTTAAGGGCTTCAATATCCTTTCTTACGCTTTCCTCGTTCCAGTTGCGCCACATACGGATTCCTTCTTCACTTGCCCAGAAGTTAACACCGTATTCGAATTTGCCTTTTTGTTCGAAAATGTTCATAGCCTTTCCTCCGCTGTTTTTGATTATTGATTATGCTTTAGGGAATATTCCTAATGCTAACGCTATATAGAATATTGCGACGGTCACAAGGGTGTAAATAACCATTGGAATTGCGTTGGTGCGAATTAGTTTGCCTTCTCTGCCTGTTGTGCCTATTGTGGCACTTGCGGCTACTGCGTTGTTTATACATACCATATTGCCGACGGCACCGCCTACGCATTGCATTGCCATAACGTATACAGTGGGTAGTCCCAAAACAACGGCGGTGTCAAACTGAAGGTTGGAAAACAGGTTCATGGATACGGTAGCGGAACCCGAAACGAAAGCACCTAAAACACCAATGAACGGGGAAATAAGAACATATAATTTATTGCCCACGTTGGCAAGAGCGTTTGCCATTTCGTCCATCATACTTGTGCCGCCGACGGTTTTATATTTCATAACTTCAACTAACGCTAAACCGAAAAGTAAAGCAAGAGCGGCGTTTGAAATTTGTTTGAATGTAGCCTTCCACGATTCTTTGACCTTTTCAAAACTCATTTTGTGCATAAAGTTGGTGATAAGGGCAACCAGTATAAAGAAGGTGCCCGGCAGGTACGCCCATTTAAGGCTCCAATCTAAATTGTCAAATCCTAAAATATTGTTTATTTTTAAAACGAAAGGTGCGCCTCCGGTAAGAAGACCTTTTACACCTAATTGAGGAATACGGGTAAGAACCAGTATAAAAGCAATAAGCAAATAAGGAATCCACGCTTTAATCAAAGACATATTAGACTGCTCTACAGGAGCAACTTTAGTGGTTGCAAGCCAACTTTTATCCCATTCGGCGGGATTGCCGAAATCCCAAGATTTTTTGGGAGTAAGGAAGTTATGCTTTGCCGCAAGTACAGTTAATGCAATAGACACCAAAGCAGATATAAGGGAAGCAAATTCGTACCCTACGAATATTGTGGTAATTATTAAGGGAACGGCAAAGGTAAGACCGGTAAAAATAGCGAAAGGAGCCGCTTCCAGAGCGGGCTTGAAGGACTTTTCCTTGCTGTAAAATTTGGTTGTCATCATTAAAACGATAAGAGGAAGGAAAAGGCTCATAACCGCATGGGGTACAGCAGTCCAAAAAGCAAAGCCTTCGGTAAAGGCGGCGTCACCGCTTTTTTCCAAAACGGTAAGGGCAGAGGTTACCGGAGTTCCTACTGCGCCAAAGGATACCGCAGTAGAGTCGAATATAAGAGCAATCATCGCAGCAGCCATTGGAGGGAAGCCTAAACTTACCATTAAGGGACCTGCAAGAGCGGCGGGAGTGCCGAAACCTGCGGCGGCTTCAATGAAAGAGCAAAAAGAAAAACCTATAATACACGCCTGAACACGTTTATCGGGGCTTATATTCATAAATCCGCGGTTTATTGCGGCGGTAGCGCCCGAAGCTTTAAGAGTGTTCATAACAAGAATTGCGCCTAAAATAATTATGAGCACGTCTGCGCTGGAAAGCATACCGAAAAGGGAACTTGCCGCCAATGCTTTAATATCAACGTCCCAAAAGAAAAAGGCGAAAATTCCTGCCATAACCCACGAAATCAGCAAACAGCGTTTTGCCGGCCAGTTAAAAACCATCATAAGTATAAGTGTTGTAAGTATGGGAAGAAATGCGAGTATGGCTAACATTATAAACCTCCTGAAAATAAGAGTGAAAATATCCGCCGAAAAATGGAAAAAATTTTCACATTTGCGAATGATTTTGATATTAGAGTTTTATCATTAAATTATCTGCAGATTATATATTATTATACAAAACAACATTTGTCAATACAATTTACCGGTTTTGAGGATTTTTTAAAGATAAAAATAAATGGAAAAAATTTTCATAAATTTGTCTGTTGTGCGTTTTTATATAAATTTTCACTATTAAAACTATTCGGATTTGGGGGTATGTCCGTATTTTCTTTTATAAAGGGCTATAAAATAGGAAAGATTAGAAAAACCGCTGTTATCAGCCGCTTCGGAAACGTTGTATTCGCCGCTTAAAATTCCCGCTCTTGCATGTTCGAGCCTAAGTTCATTTCGGTATTCTATGGGACTTTTAGAGGTGTATTCCTTAAACAGTCTTCTGAAGTTAACCTCGCTCATATCACATATTGAAGCGTAATAATCAATTGGGGTGGTTCTGAATAAAATGCTCTCGGAGCTCTTTTAAAGCAGGCTTCAACTTACGGTATTTTTTGGGAATATCGCGGTTTTGACTCTCAACCAACCATAGAAGTTTATATATGTTGGCAATACAATATAAAGGCTGATAAATATTGGAAGAAATATTTTGAAAAAATCTTTCGAAGTTTTCCGTGCTATTGGAAAGGTCAATTTTGGCAGGGGATAAAAGATAAGAGAGAAGTGAATCTGCAATTATATCGAATTGTAGTATTCTTATTTCGGTGTTGTCCTCAAGATAATGCCCTAAATAAGAGCAACCTTTCGGAATAAAAATTAAATCCCCTTCGGATAGTTCAACGCTTTTTATTGTGTTGTCGAAAAAGTCGTCTCTCATTTTTCCTTTAATAACATAGATAAATCCGTAGTTATAACGTCCATTCTTATAAGAATGGGTATAATTTTTATTTCTTATAACATTGACAAAATTAATGCTTTTTATTGTAAAAAGCGGTTCCTCCAAGGCTATTGTGTTGCGCATTCTTATCCCTCCTAATGGTATTATATCAAAAGTTCCTTTCGGGTCAAGATAAAATGAGCGAATTGTGTTAAAAAATATCAAATACTTAATTGAAAATATATCGTTTTGTATGGTATTTTAAAGAAAAAGGAGGTACTGTATGAATAATAATTTCTTACTGAACAGTAAAGGCGCAGTCAGTCTTTATACCGAATCGGCAAAAGATTTGCCTATAATTGATTTTCATAATCATATTTCGGTATCGGATATTAGGAATGACAGAGTTTTTAATAACGTATACGAACTCTGGTTTGAAACCGACCCTTATAAGCATCGACTTATGCGTATATGCGGTGTTGAAGAAGAGTATATTACGGGACGCAGAACTCCTTATGAAAAATTTGAAAAGTTTTGTTCTTTCTTTCCGTTTCTCGCAGGAAATCCCGTTTACGATTGGTCAAGGATGGAGCTTTTCAGCATATTTGATATTGATAAAATTCCAAGTAAGGACAATGCAAAATCGCTTTGGGATGAAATTAACGAAAAGCTTTCTTCAAAGGAATTTTCAGCCCGTGGAATTTTGAACCGTTTTAATATTGAATATCAGTCGCCTGTAGCTTTGCTGACCGACGATATTTCTGAATTTGACGGAGTAGGTATTGCACCGTCGCTTCGGGGAGATAATCTTTTGTCTCCAAATAAAACGCTTATTGATTCTCTGAAAGAAAAAACCGGCGTTAACGTAACCGATAATTCTTCTTATATTAGGTCTGTTTCCATTCTGCTTGACAGGTTCAATTTATTGGGTTGCAGAATTGCCGACCATTCTTTAGATTATGACTTTTTTGAAAACGATACAAACGGCGAAAAAAGTCAAATGCTATTGCTGCTTGCTAAAGAATATGCCAAAAGAGGTTGGATGCTTCTTTTACATATCGGCGCAAAGCGAGATACAAGCAGTCGTCTTGCCGCTGTTGCGGGACCTGCGGGCGGTTATGCGGCGGTAGGGGAGTGCTTTTCTATATCTAAACTTTGTAATTTACTGAACCTTATGGAAAAAGAGGGTGGCTTACCCAACACGGTAATATTCCCCCTTAATATGAGCGATCAAGCTCCGTTATCTGTTTTGCAGGGTTCTTTCTCTCAAGACAAAATTGCTTCAAAGGTGCAATTAGGTCCGGCTTGGTGGTGGTGTGACCACGCTTTCGGAATAGAAAACACTCTTAATTCTATTGCGTCATTCGGAGTTCTTTCACAGTTTATAGGCATGACTACCGATTCGAGAAGTCTTTTATCCTTTGTTCGCCACGATTATTTCCGAAGATTACTTTGTAACTTCTTAGATAAACACAATAACGACTGGGAACTTCCTTTTGAAATGCAGAAAAATATTGTAACAAAAATATGCTATCAAAACGCAAAAGATAAAATTATGGGAGGAATAAATAATGTTTAAAAACAAAATTGCCGTAGTAACAGGCGCAGGCGGTACACTTTGCAGTGAAATTGCCATTAACCTTGCAAATGAAGGCGCAAAGGTATATCTTATTGGCAGAACCGAAGAAAAGCTTGTTAAAACTTATGACAAAATCAAAGCCGAAGGCGGAGATGCTGTAGTCTACGCTTGTGACGTTACCGATAAAGAAGCTGTTGCCGCTCTCGGTAAAAAAGTAGAAGAAGCTGGCGGCTGCGATTTTCTTATTAACGGCGCAGGCGGTAATAACGTAAAGGCAATGCCCACTATTACAAAATTTGACCCAAGAGAATTAAGCGGAGAATTAGAAGAAGGCGCAAGAGGGCTTTACGATATTGATATTGAAGCCTTCAGAAGCGTTCTTGATATTAACATTATGGGTACTGTTATTCCCACAATGGAATTTGCAAAGCAAATGGTTAAAAAAGGCGGCGGAAGTATTATCAACTTCTCTTCAATGAATAATTATTGCCCTTTGACAAGATGCTTTGCTTACGCTATGAGTAAGGCTTCCATTACTAATCTTACCCAGTCCTTTGCCGCTTATTTTGCTCCCGCGAATATAAGAATTAACGCTATTGCCCCCGGTTTTATGGTAAACGAGAGAAGCAAAGCCTATCTCGGTACCGTAGAAGAAGGTCTTACCAAGCGCGGCGAACAGGTTATCGGTCATACACCTATGGGTCGTTTTGGTCAGGCAGGTGACCTTACAGGTTGTGTTAAATGGCTTTTGGACGATAATGCATCAGCCTTTGTAACGGGTACTACTATTCCCGTAGACGGCGGCTTTTTAACCTTAGGAGGAGTATAATATGTTGAAAATTAGTAATGAAATAACAAAAACCACTAATAAATTTTGGAATCACTGTCTGTTTCATCCTACCGATGCTATTGAAGACCCATGGGGTAAACGCATTATTGACCGATTTGCAGAGGATAAATCCATTGGTACAATTCGAATTTACGCAATGCTTGAGGATATTGTTTATACCGACGAAGATGGCAATTTGCTTTACGATTTTCGCATAAATAATTTACGCCTTGACTATCTTGTTGAAAACGGCTTTGATTTGCTGATTGCTTATGCTTCTATGCCCTCTTGCATTGCCGAAAATAATAATGCTCTTGCAAGTGTTTCCAAAAACAAGACGCGATATAAGGGTAAAATGTTTAATACCTCTCGTCCTAAGGATTATGCTTTATGGGAAGAGGTATGTTACCAGTACACAAAGCACTTAATTGAGCGCTACGGAATCGAAAGGGTTAAAAACTGGAGAATGCAATGCTTTAATGAAGCCGACGTTTCCTGCTTCTTTATGGCAGACTATAAAGGACCGGAGCATACCGAATTTCGAGCAAAAGAATATGCAAAGCTTTATGAATACTTCCAGAATGGTATCAGAAGAGCAAGTGAAGAGGTTAAACTCGGTGGCCCTGCAATAGCGCTTCCCACTTCTAAATTTTTCTTTGAAAACTTACTTAATACCATAAAGGAAAAGGATTTAAAAATTGATTTTATTTCTTTACACACATACGGCACAAATCCTTGGTTAATAAAAAGCCAAAACGATGAATTTTACACCGATGCAATTATTCAAATATATAATTCATATAAGGGAATTATAGAAAAGTGTGGTTTTGAAAATACACCCATAATTATTGACGAATGGGGTATGGCAAGTCACGGCTACTATAACGTAGAGGAATGCCCCAAATTTATGGATAGAGAAACCGAAGTATTTTCTTCTTACTTCACTAAGCTTATTTATGATTTTGTTGACCACAACATAAATATCGATAAGCTTATGATTTGTCTTTCCGGTCAGCACGAAATGGTAACCGACTTTTCGGGATTCAGAAACTTCTTTACTCTGAATTTTATTACAAAGCCTATTTATAACGCTTATTTGCTGTCTTCACGTTTGTTTACCAATTTCTTAAAGTATGACGGCGCAGACGAAAATACCTTTCTTCTTCCTACCGCCGATAAAAACGGTAAATACAGCATTATGCTTACATACTGCAGTAAATATTTTAAGGAAGATATTCCCCAAAAACAGGAAACTCTTGTACTTCCCGATGAAGTCAAGGGTAAAAAGGTAACGGTATACTGTATTGATAAGGAAACCACAAACCCGTATAGACTCTATCAGCGAAACGGCTACGATGAAAATATGAGTGAAGAAGAAATTAAGATTCTTCGTAATGAAGGTAAAATTAAGCCTGTTTTGGAATACACTGCCGAAAGCAACGAAATTGAATTAAAGCTTACCGCTAACTGCGTGTACTTTATTACCGCTGAATAAAACCGAGCAAAATTTAACCCAAAATAGTTTCATTTCAAATAAACAACAAACCCGAACGTTTTGTTTTTAGTGAAATCGTTCGCTTACGCTCACGGTGAAATAATTTACTCCGTAAATTGTGAAATTTGATGCTATCGCATCAAGTGAAATTAAATCCACCCACTCGCTGCTCACAGCGAATTTCACACGCCGCAGGCGTATTTTACATTGCAAAGCAATAATTCACCCACCCGCAAAGGGTGGATTTAGTTGAAAACGACAGATTCCGACAGGAATCTGTCGTTTTCTGGTGCGGGTGACAGGACTTGAACCTGCACGGTGATCCGCTAGCTCCTAAGGCTAGTGCGTCTGCCAATTCCGCCACACCCGCATATTTAATTTATATTATGAAGAATTGTGTATTAGTTAATACTTATTGAAACGCGGCAGCCGCACTACGTGCGTTACCCTCAGAAATATAGTCGTACTGCTCGTTTGGAGCACTTCGCATTACTCCTTATTTCTTCACCTCAGCGCACTGCCTGTATCATCCACCGGATGCGGCAGTCCGCTTCGCCCAATTCCGCCACACCCGCATATTTAATTTATATTATGAAGAATTGTGTATTAGTTAATACTTATTGAAACGCGGCAGCCGCACTACGTGCGTTACCCTCAGAAATATAGTCGTACTACATATTTTGGTATGTTTTTGTGATAGCTTTAATATTTTATAATATATTTGATAGAAAGTCAAGGAATACTAATTGATTTTTTATATATAATGTGATATAATAACAAAAACAAAGGTTAAAATATTTTAAATTTATGAATATTGCACAGAAAGGGTGTATGTTATGGCTAATAACAACTTCGTTATTACAATAGGCAGAGAGTTCGGAAGTGGCGGTCATGCAATTGCTAAAATGCTTGGTGCTGATTTAGGCATTAAGGTTTACGATAAAGAGCTTCTTGATTTAGCGGCAAAAAACAGCGGTCTTTCAGCCGATATTTTAAAAGATTATGACGAAAAACCCACCAACAGTTTCCTTTATTCCTTGTCCTTGGGCGCGTATTCTTATGAAAGCGTATTAAGCGGTGTGCCAAACTTACCTCTTGTTGACAAGGTTTTTGCGGTTCAAGCTGAAATTATAAGGGAAATTGCCGAAAAAGAATCTTGCATAATTGTTGGAAGATGCGCAGACAGCATCCTTAAAGAAAAAGAAAATCTTCTTTCCGTATTCATTCATGCTGACGTAAAACAACGCGCAAAGCGTGTTATGGAATATGAAAAAATCTCCTTTGACAAAGCAGTAGATATGGTTAAGAAATCCGATAAAAAGCGTGCCAGCTACCATAATTATTTTTCCGACAATAAATGGGGTGATGCGCGTTCTTACGATCTTTGTATAGATAGTAAAATCGGCTTTGAAAACGTTGCTCATATTATAAAATACTGTGTTGAAGAGCATATCCACGGATAACAAAATTCCTGCCTTTACCGTATAATGTACGGAAGGGCAGGTGTTTTTTTGCTTGGAAATAAAAACAAATACAAATGGCTGAAGCCTTTTTCTGTTGTAATTGCCGTTATAATCTTGTCGGTTTTGCTGTTTATTTCAGTAGACGGGCGATTAAGAACGGTTATTTGCGATTACAGCGCCTCGACCGGTGAAACGGTTTTAATTCGCACCGTGGATGAAACGGTAAGTAATATATTTTCGGAAGAGAATATAAACTATAATGACCTTGTAACACTTTCCCGTAATGAGGCGGGGCAGGTGACTTCTTTAGAAATAAACGTTGCTAAAATGAATTATATTAAATCCCGAATATCGGTTCGTGTGGCTGACGAAGTTGCAAAACGTGAAAGGTATACTCTGGCAATTCCTATTGGCACAATAATCGGCAATGAATATACCTTGGGCAGAGGCCCAAATATAAAATTTAAAATGCAAATAACTACAACGGTTATTGCAGATTTTGAAAGCAGGTTTTATGCGGCGGGAATAAATCAAGTGCTTCATCAAATACATATTAAAGTTAAAGCCAACGGTCAGACCTTAGTACCGTGGTACCGTTCATCCTTCAAAGTAGAAACAAGCGTAATTGCCGCCGAGACTGTAATAGTCGGTCTAACTCCGGAAGCGTATACCGAGGTAATAGAAGCGGGTAGTGACGCTACTGAAGACATTTTCGATTTCGGAACACATTAAACAAGCGAGTCGTTGACTCGCTTGTTTTGTTATAGGTGAGTTATACTATCAAGAGCAACACTTTCACAAATGCAAACATACCTTTTGGTATTGAATTTAACCTTTGTGTCAGCGACAGCAAATCCATACTTTATATAAAACCCGATAGCATCGTCATCGGTTTCGGCTGTGATGCTATCCACATTAAAACTATTAAAAATAAAATCAATCAGTTTACTACCAATACCGCAACCTTGGTATTCGGGTTTTACGGCAATATCAAGTATGGTTGCTGAGCTATTTAAAATTTCAAAAACAACAATCCCTTTGTATTCACCATTATCTTTATAAGCATAGATATTGGCGTTTTCATCTTCTTGATATTTTTTTGCTCTATTCAGTAATCGTTCTTCTGTGGGATTGAATACGCTCGGTGCAAGTAATTTCAATATATCAGGTTCAGTTATTATTTCTTTAACGTCACAGATTGAAGATACATTGCAAAGTTCTATACCTAAAGCACCATATTTTTTGATTTGCTCTTTGGTGTAATACTGTTCCATATCGGTGTAACGGGCAGTATCAAGTTCAGCCTTGCTATAACCACATTTTTCTAGTGGTAACGCTTTATACAATTC
This sequence comes from Acutalibacteraceae bacterium, assembly GCA_045646245.1. Classification (GTDB taxonomy): domain Bacteria; phylum Bacillota; class Clostridia; order Oscillospirales; family Acutalibacteraceae; genus SIG607. The sequence goes on along the minus strand of JAZRKJ010000049.1, from coordinate 44,676 downwards.
TTCGAAATCAGAGAATTTATGTAACCCAACGACCTGTGCTCTTATAATATCATTGGTTGATTTACAGTTAAAAACAACGGTATCTTCAACATTTATTCGTTGCCGTTTCTCATCATTGAGCCTGAGTTCAATTGTTTTACTACCATCCGCAATCTTATTAAAAGCAGATGGGACAAGGTTCATATAGTGAATCATTGTTTATAAACTCTTTTCATATATTTCTTGATTGTTTTCGGGTGATTTTTCACCTGTGCTTTTATACCCACAAGCCTCCCAAAACGGTTTGCCGGTAACGGGGTCTGAAGTTAAATAAAGGCTTTTAGCGCCATCAGATATTAATAATTCTTCTAAATGTGAATACATCTGTTTGCCGTATCCATTACGGCGAAATTCGGGCAACACATAAAATTCCATTATGTAACCATATCCAACCTTGATATAACCTTTGTGGTCAGGATGGTCGATTTTTTCGTATAAAAAGCCTATTAAACTATCGCCATCATAACAAAGCTCTAAGTGTCTGTCGGCATCACCTTGTATGTTTACCATACTGTTAGCCCACTTTGTTAAAATCTCTTTTGGGGTATTTCGATTTTGATGGCTATCAAGTTCGGCACCATATAAAACTACGAGTGTTTCAAAATCCCGCTTATGCAAATCTGAACTATTAGAATTTAATTTTAAATATTTGATCTTTATCACCCTATAACCTTTTTTCGATATATGTATTGCGATTTAATCCATAGTTTAACGCTTCATTATACAATTCTTTTGCTTGTGCCTTTTTGCCTACATCAATAAATGCGTTTATTGCACGGTTTATACCAACCTGTGCCATGTTTTGTCTTGAACGAGGAGCGTTCAAACGCTCCCATTCACCGACAGCATATTCACTATCAGGTATATTTTCTTTTAAAAATGGTAAAATTCGATTGCAAAGATTTAAAATGTCACACGCTTCATCACCGAAAACTTTTAACACATGAGAAGAGTACACAAGTTTATAAAACGCCTCGTTTTCAGAATTAGCCGAGTTCATAACAAACTTTTCGAAGTTATCCTTTGCTAAATATAATCTGGATTTTGGATTTTCAACCTTTAGATTTATTGATATTGCCGCTACGTGGGTATCAAATACTATTCGTTCAATATCTGTAGTGTTGGGATTTAGGTCCAAAGCATTTTTATAAATATCCCACCAAAAATCACCATATCCTCCAAGCTCAAGAGTAAAGCGTTGGGTGGCATCGCAAACAGACCAAAATTTGTATTGTGAGTCCATAGTGTCTAACATTTTGCAAAAATTTAGATGGTTAGCGTATAGTTCCTCTGACTTGCGTTGCATAGCATAACTGTCCGAAATGTTCCAATAACAGAATCCGGCCAATAAATCATCTGCATTGTTAGTTGACAATATAGAGGATAAATAGTCTATAATACCGTCTAAATTATTTTGACTTTGTAAACGTTTAAATTCGGTTCGAATATCATTTGTAATTTTTATGTTCATTTACATTTCCTTCTCGTTAATGACTTTTTGTACATCCTTTGAATTTTTTAACCAAATAGTTTTTTCGGGGTAGGCTGAAAGTATCTTTTTTATTTCAACCATATTTTTATTTTGGAAAGTGTCTGTCCATTTAAGTAGGTTATAAACCGATTTTAAAGATTCTTTTTTGCCTTTTTCAAGTCCAAGTTTTCTTTTTATAGTGCGCTTTATGATTCTGTAAGTATAAATTCGTTTTGGTATATCAAGGACATAGATTTTATCAGCATCTTCAAAGCACTTTCCAACCCAAGCGTAATACACACCTTCGATTATCCAATCCTCATTTTCAAGGATATTATTTAGCAGCTCGGTGCGCTTTTATATAGGCATTTTAACGCCGTAATCATCTGCATTGTTATCCCACTGAATATCATCTAAATCGAAGTGCGGGATGTCATACTTTTCACTTAGTGCCTTGGCTAAGTATGTTTTACCCGAACCACTGCAACCGATTATATGTATTTTCATTTAAGTACCTCTACTGTGGTCTTGTAATACTGTTCTTGAAAATGAATGGCTCGTTCAATTTCTTCCTTAGTAAAATTGAAACCAACCGGTGCGGCAACGATCTTGTCCTCAACATCATTTTCCCTATGAGCAATACCGATTATTTGAGCTTTATACTCGGTTACGGGCTCGTTCACGCCAAGCAAGTAAACGTCGAGTTCTTTACCATCACCACCCAAAACACCGGGTATATATCCGTAATTGATGGGATAAGTCAGGCTATAATTCTCTTTCTTATGTACAAATCCTATAGGACGATCTATTTTAATATCTACCGTCTTGCCAAGATACGATTTTACAAGCAATTTTCTTTTTTTAAACGTCACTTTGTTTCTCCGATTCTTTTAAATAACGCATAGCCTGTTTTCTGCTTTTGAATATTATTATATTTTTATCCTTTTGTTCTTTTAGAAGATTTGTGTATCTTTTTCTGTTCTTTTTATTAAAGGTAAGAATAGCCTTATAAAGTTCTGATTTGTGTTTGTCGAAATATTCGGGGCAGTTACCGCCCATATCATCCCTTGTTTTACCGTAGTTTTTAAAAACTCGAACAGTTGAACCCCAAAGGCAAGTGATTGTGGGTAAATCGAAATAAAAAACAGTATCACAGTATTTTAACCTGTGAGGAATAGTTCTGCTGAAATTACCGTCAATTATCCATTCGGACTTTTCTAATTCTTTTTGTAATGCCGTATCGAATTCATCGTGGGAAACGTGCTCCCATTCGCCGCACCAAAAAAGTTTATCTAAATGAATAAGTGGTAGCTGTGTCTTTTCGGCAAGCGCTTTAGCGAAGGTAGTTTTTCCGCTACCGGCATTGCCGATTATAAGAATTCGTTTCATTGGTTTTTCCTTTAAATATAGTACCTACATTTTAATTTAGGGTTAAAGTCTATGCAATAGGGAGAATTTATCTGAATTTAAGTATTTTTTACACAAAATTAAGCATTAAATAATTTTTACCGAAATAACGCCGTCGATTTTGCGGATAAGGTTTATTAGTTCCTCTAACGGTACCGAAAGGTTGTCGGTTCTTACCGAAAGGGTAACGGCGGCAATGCCGTCTACGGGGTGGTTTTGGTTAATGGTAAGGATATTGGCGCCTTTTTCGAATAAACGGGCGGTAAGTGCAGAAAATACACCTGCACGGTCGCTTAAGTGAGCGCTGATAGTAACGGTGTTTTCGGTATCTTGTTTGTGATAGAGAAACACTTGGTCCTTATATTTATAAAAAGCACTTCTTGAAATCCCAGCCTTTAAAACGGCGGCGCTAACGCTTGAAACAGAACCGTCCTCCAGCAATTCTTTGGCGTATAAAACCTTTAAGAAAACGTCGGGAAGGGCAGATGCTTTAATAAGTAACATATCGTAATCTTTCATATTTGTCCTCCATAGAAAAACAGTTTTCTTTATTATAAAATATTTCTACATAAAAATCAATAGAGGATGTTTTTTATTTTGGATAACGAAAAAAAGAAGAAATTTTTGACTTTTGTGGCTTATTATTCGGTTATATTCGGGCTTTTATATTTTGCAATGAAATTTTGTCTTAATTATTTACTGCCTTTTGTTATAGGCACTCTTATTGCCGTTGCAATTCAAAAACCCGCTTCGGTTATAAGTGAGAGAATAAAAGTTAAGCGTTCTACTGTGGCTTTATTTACCGTAATTGCCATTTACGTAATAATATTGATGTTTTTATTTGTAATAGGGAGCAGAATATATTTTTATTTAGCCAACCTTTATGAGCAAATGCCGGAATACGCCAAAAGCATTACCGCTTCTGTGGATTCGATTATAAAGAAGGTGGAATCATCGTTATCTAAAATACCAACTCCTTTTGGTGAATATATAACAACGGGCGCAAAAAATACTTTATCTGCTTTTTTAGGCAGAGCGGCTGAATATATATCAGAATTTATAGCAAGTGTGGTATCGGGTATGCCGGGATTTCTGTTAAGCCTTGTAGTAACTGTAATAAGCGGTTGCTATATTGCTAAAGATTTTGAATCCTTTAAGAAAAACGTTGGATATGCATTAAAAGAACGTCAACTCAAAAAAATATCGGTTATTAAAAGCATTGCCGTTAATAACATTTTAAAAATGGCTAAAGGCTATATTCTTTTGTCGTTATCCGCTTTTTTGGTTTTGCTGTCGGGCTTTTTAATAATAGGCGTAAAAAACGGCGCAAAAACAGCGCTTATTATAGCGCTGGTTGATTTTTTGCCCATTCTGGGGAGCGGTACGGTACTGGTGCCTTGGGCGATATTTGAACTTTTAAAGGGGAATACTGCGTTGTTTATAGGGCTAATAGGAATTTTTGGTGCCGTTACGGTGGCGAGGAACGTTTTAGAACCCAAAATTATGGGAAAGCAGGTTGGGCTTAATCCGCTTTTGACGCTGTTTTCTTTGTTTTTAGGGCTTAAACTTTTCGGGATTGCGGGTATGTTTTTGTTGCCCCTTATAGTAACTGTGGCATATAAATATGCGCAAATTAAGGTAACAGAGGAGTAGCAAGAGCATAGTATGTAATGTAGCCCAAAAGGCTATATGAAAAGCAATACCCGCGGAGGAAAAAATGAAAAAGTATGTAATTGCCACCGGAACGGTAACCCATGCCATAAAAGGGCGGGAAATACTGAAAAAACGAGGATTTACGGCAGAAACGGAACGTATGAAATACGGGACGGAAAATTACGGATGCGGGTATGGAATCGTGACCGGCGGCAATATTGAAGAAATAGAAAATCTGCTTAAAAACAATAACGTAAAAATTCTGAAAATATTACCGCTCAGCTAAAAAGCGGAGAGGAATGTCACGGTGCTCTGATTTGACGCCGTGACATTTTTGTTTCAGGGGGTGAAAATGTGATATATTTGGATAACGCTGCTACTTCCGGATATAAGCCTGAAACGGTGGTGCGTTCGGTACAAAACGCTTTGCGGTATTTTAGCGCTAATCCGGGAAGAAGCGGACACAAACTGTCTGTTTCGGCGGCGGAAAAGATATATAAAGTGAGAGAAAAGGTTGCGGATTTTTTCGGCGCAAAGGGACCTGAAAACGTGGTGTTTACTTTGAATTGTACCCATTCCGTAAACCTTGTTCTCAAAGGCGTATTAAAACAAAACGACCACTTGATTATTTCGAATTTGGAGCATAACGCCGTGGCGCGTCCCGCTACAGCGCTTTCAAATAAGGGGATAATAGATTTTGATATTTTTGACGGCTTTAGCGATGATGTTGAAAGCGAGCTTGAAAGATGTGTTAAGCCTAATACAAAAATGATTTTTTGTACCCATGCCTCCAACGTGTGCGGAAAGATTATCAATATAGCTAAAGTGGGCGAGTTTTGTAAAAGGAAAGGGCTTTTGTTTGGTGTGGACGCGGCGCAAAGCGGCGGAATTGTACCTATAAATATGAAGGAAATGAATATAGACTTTCTTTGTATAGCGCCCCATAAAGGGCTTTTTGCGCCTATGGGAACAGGGATTCTTATTGCTGAAAAGCCGATAGAATCTACCATTGTGGAGGGCGGAACGGGAACCGCATCTTTAAGCCTTATCCAACCTGATGATATGCCTGAAAGACTTGAAAGCGGAACCCTTAATTTGCCGGGAATTTTTGGAATTGAAGCCGGTATAGATTTCCTTAAAACAAAAGGAATAGAAAATGTTTATCGTCACGAGGCGGCTTTGTGCAGAAAGCTTTGCAGAGATTTGAAAAATTGTAACGGAATAACTGTTTGCTGCAACGGAAATTTCGACGGAGATTTTGCGCCTGTCTTGTCCTTGAACGTTCACCGAATGAACAGCGATGAGGTTGCAGCGTATTTAAGCGAACACGGTGTTGCGGTGAGAGGCGGATACCATTGCGCTCCTTTGGCGCACAAAACTTTGGGTACGTACAAAACGGGAACCGTAAGGCTTTCTCCGGGTATTACTTCCTGTGTTTCCGACATAGAATACGTAAAAAAACTGCTTTTGGGATTAGCAAACAAAAATATATAAATAATATATAAAATTTATTAAAAAACTATTGATTCATACACTTTAATGTGCTAAAATATAACAGAAGACGTGAAAATGGAAGGGAATGATGATGTGGCTGCGTTTTTAGACGGTATAAGAACTATTTGGAATCAAATAATTTATGCTATTGCACATATTTCGGTTTTTGATTTCATCGATATAATTATTATTGCTTACATCATATTCAAGGCTATCCAATTTATGAGAGAAAGCCGCGGCGGTCAGCTGGTTAAAGGTATTATTATCCTTTTTGCTGCTTACGTGCTTTCGCGTTGGTTCGGTCTTGTAACGGTGAACTGGCTGCTGACCAGAATTATGTCATGGGGCGTTATTGCAATCGCGGTTATTTTTCAGCCGGAAATTCGCCGTGCATTGGAGCGTATCGGTCGTTCTAAATTCGGTCAGTTCGGTCTTACTGCTAAAACTGACGACGAACAGCTTAAAGGCGCGATTGACAGTATTTGTATGGCTGTTCAAACTATGCATGACCAACGCATTGGCGCGCTTATTGTTTTTGAACGTACAACGTCGCTGGGCGATATTATCAATACGGGAACTACTATTAACGCGGATACCTCTTCACAAATGGTAGGAAACATCTTCTATCCCAAATCGCCTCTTCACGACGGCGCTTTAATCGTTAGAAACGGTAAGCTGTACGCCGCCGGTTGTATACTTCCGCTTACGTCTAATCCTAATCTCAGTTCTCAGCTTGGAACAAGGCATCGCGCCGCTATAGGTATGAGTGAAGTATCTGACGCGGTAATACTTGTAGTATCCGAAGAAACAGGTAAAATTTCTTTGGTCCAAAACGGAACTATTGAACGCGGTTACGACCAAATAAGGCTTCGTGAAGAACTTTACCGTCTCATTCTTCAGGGTGAGAACGATTCTAAAGAAGAAGGACTTTTCTACAAAATCAAATCCTTTATAGATCGCCTTGTTCCTATTAAGAAGAAGGGGGATAAGTGATTATGAAGAGCAAAAATTTTTCCTTCCGTAAGCTTTTTGCCAATAACCGTTTTAGTGTTATCTTTGCTTTGGTGGTTGCCTTTATATTCTGGCTTGTAATTACCATTGACCAAACCGAAATTATTACAAAATCTTTTGCTAACATTTCAATAAATCTTTCTACTGAAGGAAGCCTGGCAGGGGAGAACGGTTGGCAGATTATTTCTATTGAAGACGAAAAAACAGCCACCGTTACGGCTCACGGCCCGAATTCCGCCGTAAATGCTTTGGAGCTTTCGGATATTATAATCGACGCGGATTTAAGTGAGGTTACCAAAGTCGGCACTTATACTCTTGAGCTTTCCGCGCGCTCTTTGGGTGAGCATTCCGGCATAACCTTTGATATATCTCCTAAAACCGTAAAGGTTGTTATAGATAAGGTTGAAACCAAAGAAAATCCGGAAGTTATACCCGTTGCAAAAGGAATTACTTTAAAAAAGGATGCCGATACTAATCTTTTTGTAGGCGACCCTGTAATCAATTCTGTTAATTTTTCGGATTTTTCCATTAGCGGTGCAGGGGTTAATATTGCAAAGCTGAGCAGAATAGAAGCGGTAGTCGGTGAAACCGAAACTATAGGCGAAAGCAAAACTTATGAGGCAGATATTGTCCTTTACGACGAAAAAGGAAATGTGCTTGACAATTCTTTGTTTACCATTTCTGCGGAAAAATTAAAGGTTACCGTTCCCGTTTATCGCGCAAGGACAGTTTCGGTTGTTCCTGTATTTACCAATGAGCCTTCGGTTGACGCGGGTGAAGCAAAACTTAAAAATGTTTCTGTTAACAAAATCGAAGTGTATGGTCTTCCCGATACTGTTGATGATTTGGCGAATATAAAACTTTCCCCCATTGATTACAGAGAAATTGAAGCGGGAAAAACCACCTTTACCGTCAGAATAGAACTACCCGACGGTATTTACACAAAAAAGGAAATCGGCGAAGTGACCGTTACCTTTAACGTTAGCTAAATACAATGGTAAAATAAAAGGGCTTTGCTTAAAGCCCTTTTGTTGTGTCACTCATAATGGCTGTGGTTATTCAAAATATAAACGTTTGCGCTAACCATAACCCGTAAAACTACATATAATGTAGCGAGGTGTTGTTATGAGTGAAATTATAATACTTTCTGTCTTTTTGTTTTTTGCGGTGCTGGGCGTCAGCAGTCTTACGGCAAGGTTATGGCTTTTGCTTGTGCGGCCGCAAAAGCGTGAAATCACGTTTACGGTATCCCACTTAAATAAGGGCAGTGAAGAAGAAAGCTTTCTCTACCTTTTCGAAAAGTACCGTTGGTATGGAAAAGAGTATGCGGATTATCTTATTTTTATTTGCGATACGCCGCCGTGTGAAAAGGTGACTGCTTTTTGTGACTGTCACAAAAACATAATTTGTTGCAAAGAAAATCAAGTGTCGGGAATTATTAAAAAAATAACGGAGGATGAAGATGAGCGAAACGAATTTGCAAACCGAAACGGTTAAAGGCATAATCAGAAAAATTACATATCAGAATCCTCAAAACGGCTATACCGTTGCGTTGTTGGATACAAAAGACGAGGAAATTACGGTAGTTGGAAATATGCCGTTTATCGGCCACGGAGACGACGTAGTGCTTTACGGTAATTATACTGTTCATCCTGTTTACGGGCCTCAGTTTAAGGTTACTACGGTGGAAAAGAATATGCCTACCGACGCCGCCGCACTTTTACGGTATTTATCTACCGGTGCTATAAAAGGTGTGGGACCTTCTACTGCCCGTAAAATTGTGGAGACCTTCGGGGAGGATACCGTTACCGTTTTGGAATCCGCCCCCGAACAACTGGCAAGAATAAGCGGGATTTCCGAGGCAAAAGCCGCCGCAATAGGCGAAGAATTTGCCAAACAGTTTGGTATAAGGGAAGTTATGCTTTTGCTTGCGCGGTTTAAAATTTCTACCGAAGAGTCAATAAAGGTTTATAAAGCTTTAGGGAGCAACGCCGCTAAAATAATAGAGGCAAACCCTTATGTTTTGTGTGACGAGAAAATTGATTTGCCCTTTGAAAAAGCGGAGGACGTTGCAGAATATTACAGAGTTCCCCAAAACGATAAAATGAGGGTTTGCGCAGGTATTGAGTACGTTTTGCGTAAAAATTCTTATAACGGGCATACCTGTTTGCCAAAAGAAAAGCTAACCGCCGTTGCCGAAAGTCTGCTTGACGTGGACAGTTCGGTTGCTTTAGATGCGGTAGACACCCTTTTAGACTCTTTCAGACTTCGCAGTAAAATTGTGGGAAATACCGAATACATTGCGCTTCCCGTTTTGTTTGACGCTGAAGAATATATTGCTGCGCGTCTTACTGCTATTTCTCAGCGTAATATATTTTCCGTTGTTGACGAAAGGGAAATTGAATTTGTTGAACTGAGTATGGGAATTACTCTTGACCAAAAGCAGAAGGAAGCGGTTATGGCTGCCTTTGAAAACGGCGTTACTCTTATTACCGGTGGTCCGGGTACAGGTAAAACCACTACGCTTAAAGCATTGATAGAAATGTTCGAGCACCGTGATATGGATATTGAGCTTGCCGCGCCGACAGGACGCGCCGCCAAACGTATGACCGAGCTTACAGGTCGTGAAGCAAAAACGTTGCACCGTCTTTTGGAGGTGGAATGGAGTGACGATGAACAATCTCGCTTTTCAAGAAACGAGCGTAACCCTCTTGATTGTGAGGTTCTTATTGTTGACGAAGTTTCTATGATAGATACTTTGCTTTTTGAAAGTTTGCTCAGGGCTTTGAGACTTAGCACCCGTGTTATTTTGGTGGGTGATAACGACCAGTTGCCAAGCGTTAGCGCAGGAAACGTTTTGGGGGATATTATAGCCAGCTCTAAGTTTTGCGCGGTAACCCTTGATAAGGTTTTTCGTCAGGCGCAGGAGAGTGCGATTATACGTACTGCACACGCCGTTATTTCGGGAGAAAACCCCGACCTTTCGGTGCGTGATTCCGACTTCTTCTTTATGCACAGAAGCAGCGTGGAAGAAACGCTTGAAACCGTTTCAAACCTTTGCCTTACCCGTCTTCCTGCCGCTTACGGGTTTAACCCACTTACTGATATTCAGGTTCTGTGTCCGTCAAGAAAAATGGCTTTGGGAACCGTTAACCTTAATAACGTATTGCAAAATCAACTGAACCCCAAAGGGAAAAAAGACCCCGAAATTTTCTTTAAGGGCTTCTATCTCAGGGAAAAAGATAAGGTAATGCAGATTAAAAATAATTACGAGCTTGTTTGGACTAAAGATAACGGCGAACAAGGAACCGGTGTTTTTAACGGTGACGTTGGTTTTGTTGAAAAACTGAATATGCGTGAGGGAAGTGTTACCGTCCGTTTTGAAGACCGTAAGGTTACTTATTATACCGAGGACCTTTCTCAACTTGAACTTGCATACGCGGTAACGGTACATAAAAGTCAGGGTAGTGAGTACGACTGTGTCGTTTTACCTCTTTACGACGTTCCTTCCAAGCTTAAATACCGTAACCTTCTTTATACCGCCGTTACGAGAGCAAAAAAATTGCTTATAGTAGTAGGGGACGATAACGTGCTTTACACTATGGCGGCAAATAACCGGAAAAACTTGAGGTATACTCTTTTAAAAGAATTTTTGGATTAGTTTATGAAAGAAAAAATTATAGAATACGTTGGAAATCTTACGGATTTTCTTATGCCGTCTCATTGCTTTGCTTGCTCACGCGCGGTGGAAAAAGGCGCGGTTATTTGCGAAGAATGTTATAAGCAAATTGAAAAGACCGAAGAAAAGTCTTGCGATAAATGCGGAAGAAGCATTAAAACCTGTGATTGTAATAAATATATTTACCATTTTTCGGGTATTACTGCTCCTTTTGTGAATAAAGGTATTGCTCAAAAAGGTTTATACGGTTTGAAGTTTGCTTCGGATAAGGCAAATGCAAAATTTTACGTTCAACATATGGTGGACAGGCTTGAAAGCGTAGACACTTTAACAGATTTCAGTTGTGTTACTTTTGTGCCGATGAGCTTTTTGCGTAAAATCAGGCGCGGCTTTAATCAAGCGGAAATTCTGGCTGACGGAGTAGGGAAAATTTTAAATATACCTATAAGGAACGACCTTTTGCGCCGAAGCCTGATAAGTTCGGTTCAGCACAAAAACGATAACCTGTCGCAAAGGTTTGAAAATGCCTTTAAAAGCTATCACCGTACCAAAGCAAAGGTATCTGGCAGAGTTCTTTTGGTAGACGATATTAAAACCTCGGGAGCATCCCTTGATGCTTGCGCAAGAGAACTGCTGTACGCGGGAGCGGAAGAGGTTTTTTGCCTTACTGCTCTTATTGCGGATAAAAACAGTTGAAAATTCGGGCAAGATTTAATATAATAAAATACAAAGCAGAAAGGGAGGGAAAGTATGGCTAACGAAATAGGTATTGATTTAGGTTCATCGAAAACCGTTATTTATTCCGATTCGAAGATTCTTTTTGAAGCGCCCAGTATTGTAACGGTTGATGCCGAAACTTATGCGCCCATATATTTTGGCGAGAAAGCTAAACAGACTTTAGGCAGAACTCCCGATACCCTCGAATGTATTCACCCTATCCAGCATGGGCTTATTGCCGATTACGACATTGCAAGAGCAATGCTTAAAAACTATATGGAAAAGGTTTTCGGCAAAAACGTTATACGCCCGAAGGTTGTTGCAACGCTTCCTACGGGTCTTACCGAACTTCAGCATCACTCTCTTTCCAACGTTGTTGAAGATGCAGGCGGACGAAGCGTTACGGTTGTGGAAGCGCCTGTTGCTATTGCTGTGGAAATGGGCGTTGATTTTACGGTACCTGAAGGCAGTATGATTGTTGATATTGGCGCAGGTACTACCGATATTGCGGTTTTGTCTTTGGGCGGAATTGTTTCCTGTGATTCCTTTAAAACCGCTTCTTCCGATTTTGACGATATAATCATTAATCACGTTCGCCGTAAGCGTAATATTGCTATCGGTGAATTAACTGCAGAGAATATTAAAATTCAAATCGGCGCGGTGAGTCCGCGGCCAATTGAAATTACCGCCATTGCAAAGGGAAGAAATCTTTTCAGCGGTCTTCCCGAAGCGTTCGAAATTACGTCGGGTGAGCTTTACAAAAAGTTAAACGACAGCGCGCTTTCTATATGCAACGCAATAAGAAAGGTGCTTGAGCAAACCGAACCTGACCTTGTGGCGGATATTAAAAAGAAGGGCTTGTATCTTGTGGGCGGAGGCTCTAAAATGTTCGGTATGGCTGACCTTATAGCCAATTATACCGGAATAGAAGTTAAAACGGTGGCTGATCCGGAATACAGTTTGGTTAAGGGAGCGGCAAAGGCTATTTCTAAACCCGGACTTCTTAAAAACATTAATTATCAAGCCCGCTCCATAAAAGAATTGGAAATTCATTAAATTTTAAAAAACACTTGACATAAAAGATTCAATGTGGTAAAATCACTAGGTACAAAAAGAAGAACTGTCCGTTCTCACCCTAAAGTTTTGTCTGAAAGGGTCATCAACTTTTTTCGAACTGATATTATCATTTCGTCATTTTTTGGTGCGTGAACGGGTTTCGTTCACGCTTTTGTTTTTTGGAGGTGCGTATTATCAGCAGCAAAGAAGTAGCCATTAATGAGGCAATACGGTTTAAAGAAGTTCGTGTAATTGATTCCGACGGAAAGCAGCTTGGTATTCTTCCTATAAAGGAAGCAATTGCCGCCGCTTATGAAAGAGAGCTTGACCTTGTCAATATTTCTCCCAACGCCGACCCGCCGGTATGTAAGATTATGGATTTCGGTAAATACCGTTTCGAACAGGCTAAACGTGAAAAAGAAGCTAAAAAGAATCAAAAAACTTTTGACATCAAAGAGGTGCGTCTCGGTCTTGCGATTGACACACACGATTTTGAAACAAAAGGTAACCAAGCTATTCGTTTCTTAAAGAGTGGCGATAAGGTAAAGGTTTCTATACGTTTTCGCGGCAGAGAAATGGGCCATCCTGAAATCGGCCTTGAAACTATGTCACGGTTTGCTGACTATTGTGGGGAATTTGCAAATATTGAAAAGCCTGCCAAAATGGAAGGCAGAAATATGCTTATGTTCCTTGCACCGAAAACGAATAAATAAGCAAGATATTCAAAGGGAGGATTTATTATGCCTAAGATCAAAACACACAGTGGCGCTAAAAAACGTTTTAAACTCACCAAAACCGGTCAGGTAAAACGTGCACACGCATTCAAGTCTCACATTCTTAACAAGAAAACTACTAAGCGTAAGAGAAATCTTCGCAAGACAGTTTTAACCGACGTAACAAACGTTGCAACGGTTAAGAAAATGATTCCTTATAAATAAGGGTAAATTGATTGGAGGTTTCTGAAAATGGCACGTATTAAAGGTGCGTTAGCAACACGCAAAAGAAGAAAAAAGATTTTAAAACTTTCTAAAGGTTATTTTGGAGCAAAGTCTAAGCTCTTTAAAACAGCAAAAGAAGCTGTAATGAAATCCGGTAACTACGCTTACGTAGGTCGTCGTCTTAAGAAGCGCGACTTCCGTCGTCTTTGGATTACCAGAATTTCTGCCGCTGCTAAAATGAACGGTATGAACTATTCTACCTTGATGAACGGTCTCAAGGTTGCAGGTGTTCAAATTAACCGTAAAATGCTTGCTGAAATCGCAGTAAATGACGCTGAAGGTTTCGCAGCAATTGCTGAACAAGCTAAAAAAGCTTTAGCAAAATAATTAAATCGCCCAAGGCCATTCTTGGGCGAATTTTTTAATATTAGAAGGGAGAAAAAATTATGCAATTTGTAGAAATTTCCGCTAAAGATAACGCACGTATAAAGCGGGTAATAAAGTTGCAGAAATCTTCGCGTTTTCGCCGTGAAGAAGGTGTTTTTGTTCTCGAAGGTCTTCGTACAATAGACGATGCCGCGGATAACGGTATTTGCCTTTTGGAGCTGTTTGTAACCAAAGAGGCTTACGAAAAACACCCGTCTGATATTAAAAAGTTCGCTCTTTCGTCGGAATACAAAGCTATAATAAGCAGCTCTGTTGCCAAAAGTATTTCCGATACTGTTTCTACTCAAGGAATATTTGCCGTTGCTGAAATTCCTGCTCGGGTAAAAGAAATTTCGCAAGATAAAAAGTATATTGCGCTGGAAAATCTTCAAGACCCTTCAAATCTTGGCGCAATTGCCCGTACTGCAGAAGCGCTGGGTATTGACGGAATAATTATGACCCTTGACTCTTGTGACCCGTACAGCCCTAAGTCGTTGCGTGCGTCAATGGGTACTTTGTTGCGTCTTCCGTTAATTTTCACTGAGAATATGTCAGAGTTTGTTAAAAATTGCGGAGTTAAAAGCTACGCTTGCGTGGCTCACGGACAAGCCGAAAAAATAGGAGATGTTCCTTTTGACGGCGGCTGTATATGTATTATCGGCAATGAAGCAAACGGAATTACCGAAAATACTGTTTGCGCGTGCAATAAAAGTATAACCATTCCAATGAAGGGCAGGGCAGAATCGCTTAATGCCGCTGCTGCCGCTTCTATTGTTATGTGGGAGATGGTTAAATGATATATTGGTTGTGGCTTCAATGCGCTCTCGGAGCGGGAAATAACCGTTTTCATGAAATAATATCCGTTTTTACTTCCGCAAGGAAGGTTTATGAAGCGGGTGACGCGGGAAGAAGCGCTTCTTGTATTTTTAATAAAAAGGAATTGGAAGCGCTGAATAAAACGCCGTTAAGTACCGCAAAATCTTTAAGGGATAAATGTCAGCGTGAAAACGTTACGGTTATTACCCCTGACGATAATTTATATCCGAAATGTCTTTTAAATATAGATAATCCGCCTTACGCTTTATACGTAAAGGGTACTTTCCCCGATTTTGACAATATTCCGGTTATGTGTGTTGTGGGTACGCGTGAAGTAAGCGAATACGGTGCAAAATGCGCGTATTCTTTAAGCGGCAGATTAAGCCGCGGCGGTTTCGTTATAGTGAGCGGCGGCGCAAAAGGAAGCGATACTTACGCCCATATCGGCGCTATGCTTTCAGGCGGTATTACGGTTGCTGTTTTGCCAAACGGTTTTGGCGCCCGGTATTTAAAAGGTAACGAAAAGCTGAGAGAAGACGTTGTCAGAAAAGGCGGCTGTCTTATTACGGAATTTCCGCCGGACACACCGGTTACAAAACGTTCTTTCTTTATAAGAAACCGTTTGCTTTCGGCACTTGCTGTGGGCACCGTTATAATAGAAGCCCCCGTAAAAAGCGGCGCTCTTATAACAGCTGCTTATGCAACGGAACAAAACAAGGACGTTTTTGTTATTCCGGGCAGACCGGGAATTGAAAGCTGTGAGGGTACTAACCAGCTTTTACGTGACGGTGCAAAGCCTGTAATCGACCTTAATGATATTTTTTCGGAATATACTTATAAGCTGGGCGATAAAATAAGTATCGAAAAGGCATTGGAAAAACCTTTGCCTTCTATAAAAGAGTATGAAAAAATTTCTGAAAATAAGAAAGAAAAGGTATTAAAACCACCTTATAAATTAAAGAAGGAAACGGCAAAAGAGCTCGCTTTAAATGAAAAAAATAAAATTGTTAAAAAAATATTGCCCGAAAGCCTTTCCAAAAACGCAAAAATAATATATAATCAATTAGATAAGCAAATTTTTACTTGTGATGATTTGCTGAATCCCGAAATGAACGCTAATATGATTTTGTCTGCTTTGGGAGAACTTGAACTGTTTGGTTTTATTCGTTCGCTCCCCGGTGGCAGATATACCCTTAATTAACAAAAGAAGGAGTTATCTTATGTCTAAACTGGTTATTATCGAGTCTCCCGGTAAACAAAAAAGTATTCAAAAGTACTTGGGCAGCGACTATACCGTTATGGCGTCAAAAGGCCACGTCAGAGACCTTCCTAAATCAAAAATGGGTGTTGATATCGAAAACGGATATGAACCTAAATATACCGAAATGAGCGACAAGAAGGAGCTTATCAAACAGCTTCGTGAGGCTGCCGCAAACAGCGAACAGGTTTATCTTGCAACCGACCCTGACCGCGAAGGCGAAGCAATTTCTTGGCACTTGGCTCAGATATTGGCTCTTGATATGAACAGTCCGCTGCGTGTTTGTTTTAATGAAATTACTAAAACCGGCGTAGAAGCGGGTATGAAGAATCCTAAAAAAATTGATATGAGCCTTGTTGACGCTCAACAGGCAAGAAGAGTTTTGGACCGTATTGTTGGATATAAATTAAGTCCTTTTCTTTGGAAAAAGGTAAGACGCGGTCTTTCTGCCGGCAGAGTTCAGTCGGTTGCTTTAAAGCTTGTTGTTGACCGCGAAAGGGAAATTGAAAAATTCGTACCCGAAGAGTACTGGACAATTGATGCAAAGCTCTTTAAACAAAGAAATATTCTTGCTAAATTTTACGGTACTGCCGACGGCGAAAAGGTTGCCGTAGTAAGCGGTGAACAAGCCGAGGAAATAGTAAACGGTTTGAACGATAAGGATTTTACCGTTCAGTCCATTAAAAAGGGCGTTAGAAAGAAACAGCCGCTTCCGCCCTTTATTACCTCTACTTTACAGCAAGAAGCGGCACGCAGACTTAATTTTACCGGTCTTCGTACAATGCGTATTGCTCAACAGCTTTACGAAGGCGTTGACGTGCCGGGTGTGGGTATGACCGGTCTTATTACCTATATGAGAACCGACTCCTTACGTGTTGCAGCCGAAGCGAGAAGCGCAGCTGAAAAGTATATTCGTTCTTCTTACGGCGAAAAATACGTACCAAAGAAGCCTCGCGTTTATAAGAGCAAAAACGATGCTCAAGATGCCCACGAAGCAATAAGACCTACTCTTATTGATATGGACCCCGAAAAACTCAAAGCTTCTCTTACTGCCGAACAGTATAAATTATACAAGCTTATCTGGGAGCGTTTTATTGCATCTCAAATGGAAAACTGTTTACAAGACACGGTATCGGTTGATATTCTTGCGGGTGATTACTTGTTTAAAGCAAGTGGTTATACCGTTAAATTCGACGGCTTTACCGTTCTTTACGATGACTTTAAAGAAGGCGACGACCAAGGTGAGGTGGCTCTCCCCGAGCTCTCTGCGGGTGAAAAATTAAAGTGTAAGGCTATTACTCCTGCGCAACACTTTACTCAGCCGCCCGCCAGATATAACGAATCTACTCTTACCAAAGCGCTTGAAGACAACGGTATTGGCCGTCCGTCTACCTACGCGCCGATTATTTCCAATATTGTTCAAAGAGATTATATTGAAAAGGAAAAGAAATCCTTTAAGCCCACCAAGCTTGGAATGGTTGTTACAGACCTTATTGCCGAATACTTTAAGAAAATCGTAGACGTTAAGTTTACCGCCGGTATGGAACAAAGCCTTGATAAAATAGGTGAGGGTGAAATCGGCTGGATAGAAACCGTTGACCGTTTCTATAAGGATTTTGCCGTAAATCTTAAAAAGGCGGAGGATTCTACAAACGGCGTAAAGGTTAAGGTGCCGGACACCGAGACTGACGAGGTTTGTGAGAATTGCGGCAGAAAAATGGTTGTTAAAAACGGACGCTTCGGCAAATTCCTTGCCTGTCCCGGTTATCCTGAATGTAAAACAACCAAACCAATGCCTGCTGAAAAGGTTACTCAGCCTTGTCCTAAATGCGGCGCCGAGCTTCTTCGCCGTGTTTCCAAAAAGACGGGTAAAAAATTCTACGGTTGCTCTAAGTTCCCTGAATGTGATTTCGCTTCGCCCGGTCTTCCCAGCGGAGAAACTTGTAAGGAATGCGGTTCGTATATCATACTCGGACTTAAAGGAAGAAAATACTGTATGAATGCTTCCTGTTCTACCCGTCAAACAAAGAAGAAATAATTATGACTGATAAAATAAAGGTTATAGGTGCGGGACTTGCAGGTTGCGAAGCGGCTTGGCAAATTGCTAACAAAGGGTATAAAGTTACTCTTTTTGAAATGAAACCTGAAAGCAAAACCCCCGCTCACCACAGTGATTTTTTTGGGGAGCTTGTGTGTTCAAATTCCCTTAAAGCATCGCGTGTTGATTCTGCGGCGGGGCTTCTAAAGGAAGAAATGCGCAGGTTGGGTTCTGTTTGTCTTGAAGCGGCGGCAGTTTCTTCTGTTGCGGCAGGCGGCGCTTTGGCGGTCGACCGTAACATCTTTTCAAAGTATATTACCGAAAAGATAACCGCTCATCCCAACATAACGGTAGTAAACAAGCGTGTTGACGCTGTTCCGACAGATGGTATTTGCGTAATTGCTACCGGCCCGCTTACCGACGAGAAATTAGCTGAATCAATAAGAGAATACCTGGGCGAAGAGCATTTAAGCTTTTATGACGCCGCGGCACCTATTGTTACAAAGGAAAGTATTGATTTTGAAAAGGCTTTTTTTGCCTCCCGTTACGGAAAAGGTGATGACGATTATATCAACTGTCCCATGAACAAAGAGGAATACGAGCTTTTTCATAAAGAGCTTATTAACGCAGAAAGCGCTCCTCTTAAAGATTTTGACCGTCCTCTTACGGTTTACGAAGGCTGTATGCCGGTGGAAGTTCTTGCAAAACGCGGGGAGGATTCCATACGTTTCGGCCCTTTAAAACCGGTAGGCCTTAAAGACCCGAGAACCGGTCACCGCCCTTGGGCAGTGGTGCAGTTAAGACGCGAAAATGCAGAGGCTTCGTTGTTTAACCTTGTGGGTTTTCAAACTAATCTTAAATTCCCCGAGCAAAAAAGAGTGTTTTCACTTATACCGGGGCTTGAAAATTGCGAAATTGTGCGTTACGGAGTAATGCACCGCAATACTTTTATAAATTCTGCAAAACTTTTGAACGGTAATTTATCCCTTAGAATGAATGAAAATATTTTCTTCGCAGGTCAAATGACAGGCGTGGAAGGATATATGGAATCTGCCGCTTCGGGTATAATTGCGGGTATAAACGCCGTAATGCAGCTTAGCGGTAAAAAAGGAATTATTTTGCCTGATTTTACAATGATAGGAGCATTGCTTTCTTATATAACCGACCCAACTGTTGAAAATCTTCAACCAATGGGGGCAAATTTCGGAATTCTTCCGTCTTTGGAAGAGCATATAAGAGACAAACGTGAAAGATATGCCGCTTTGTCAAACCGATCTCTTAAATGGTTTGACGAGCATATTGGGGGAAATGAAAATGAAAATAGTAATTGATGCTTTTGGTGGAGATAACGCGCCTGCCGCACCAATAGAAGGTGCTGCACTTGCTCAAAAAGAGCTTGGCGTAGGTATTATTCTTACCGGTGACGAAAAGGTTATTAAGGATTATATTAAAGAAAATAATCTTCATTTTGATGAACTGGAAATCGTACACACCGAAGACGTTATTTCAATGCACGATGAACCTACTTCTCTTTTGAAAACTCACAAAAATTCGTCTATGGCGGTCGCTTTTAATCTTTTAAGCGAAGGAAAGGCGGATGCTTTTGTTTCTGCAGGCAGTACCGGCGCCGTTGTCGTAGGCGGTACTCTTATTGTAAAACGTATTAAAGGAATAAAACGTCCCGCTCTTGCATCTATGATTCCTTCGCCCGATTCTTCATATATGCTTATGGATATGGGCGCAAATGCAGAATGCCGACCCGAAATGCTTCAGCAGTTTGCCGTTATGGCAAGTGCGTATCTACAGAACGTGGAAGGCAGAGATAACCCCAAAATCGGTCTTCTTAATATAGGTACTGAAGATACAAAGGGCGGAGAGCTTCAAAAAGAGGCTTATGCGCTTCTTCAAAAAGCTCCCGTTAACTTTGTGGGTAACGTGGAATCGCGTGAAATGCCAAAAGGTGTTTGTGACGCCGTTATTACCGATGGCTTTACGGGTAATATTGCTTTAAAGCTTATTGAAGGTACTGCTTCCGCTCTCTTTAAAATGCTTAAAGGAGTATTTTATAAGAACATAATCAATAAACTTGCGGCGGGTATACTAAAAAAAGGACTCTACGGAATTAAAAGCAAAATGGACAGCTCCGAAGTGGGCGGCGCTTTGCTTTTGGGTGTTAAAAAGCCTATTGTGAAAGCTCACGGAAATTCCGACGCAAAAGCAATTAAAAACGCCGTAAGGCAGGCTAAATATTTTTATGAAGGCAAGGTTATCGAGGCTATAAGTGAAGGCCTTGAAAAAATTGCCGAAGAGGCTTAATATGAAAAAACTTGAAGAAAATCTGCGTTACAATTTTAAAAATAAAGAACTTCTCCGTAATGCGCTGAGTCATTCGTCTTATGCTAACGAAACCCATTCTCCCTTGGGCTCCAACGAAAGGCTTGAATTTTTGGGCGATGCGGTTCTTTCAGTAGTTGTTGCCGATTATCTCTACAATAAATTCAAAGACAAGCCCGAAGGTGAGCTTACTAAATTGAGGGCGTCCTTGGTTTGCGAAAAATCTCTTTGCAATTTTGCAAGAGAACTTGAAATGGGTCAGTTTTTGCTGCTTGGTAAAGGTGAAGAACAGTGCGGCGGAAGGGAAAGAAACTCTATTCTTGCCGACGCCTTTGAAGCAGTGCTTGCCGCTATGTATATTGACGGCGGTATGGACATTGCCAGAGAACACGTGCTTCGCTTTGTGAAAGATGAACTCAATCACACCGAAGACGAAGTTTTTCACGATTATAAAACTACTTTGCAGGAAGTTATTCAGCGCAATCCCGAAGAACGTCTTACCTACGTGCTTTCGGCAGAATGCGGCCCAGACCATAATAAATCCTTTACGGTTGACGTTCTTCTTAATTCAAGTGTTATCGGAACCGGAACGGGCAAAACAAAGAAACGCGCCGAGCAAATGGCGGCAAGGGATGCTTTGCGTCTTATGGGAATAGAACCGTAATGGGCAGTCACGCTAATATATCGTTTTTTATTCCTCATTTGGGCTGTACTCACCGTTGCAGCTTTTGTGACCAGCGTTCTATTACGGGACAAAGTAAGCTGCCCGATGAAGAAGAAATTAAAGAAGCGGTTTTAATCGCTCAAAACAGTAAAAATTATTACCCAGAAAATACAGAAATTGCCTTTTTCGGCGGCAGCTTTACCGCCATTGACAGAGACTATATGCTTTCTTTATTAAAGGCGGCGTACCCCTTTATAAAAGCGGGGAAGGTTAAAGGAATTCGTATTTCCACCCGTCCTGATGCTATAAACGAAGAAATACTTAGTATTTTGAAAGATTATGGTGTTACAGCTATTGAGCTTGGGGCGCAAAGTATGGATGACCAAGTGCTCCTTTCAAACAAAAGGGGACACACCCGCGAAGACGTTATAAAAGCGTCGAAGTTAATTAAAGAATATGGTTTTTCTTTGGGACTTCAAATGATGACGGGACTCTATAAATCTGACGGTAATAAGGATTATTACACCGTAAAAGAATTTATTAAAATTGCTCCCGATACGGTAAGAATTTACCCAACCGTAGTTTTAAAACATACGCTTTTGGCTAAGCTTGTTGAAGACGGAGAATATTTACCTCCCACATTGGAGGAAACGGTAAAGAATTGCGCTTTGTATTATAATGCTTTTACTGAAAACGGAATAAAGGTTATACGTATGGGGCTTCACAATATTAAAAAAGAAGATTACGTAGCGGGACCGTGGCATCCTGCGTTCAGTGAACTTTGTTCCTCGCATATTTTTAGCCAAAAGGCTTTAAAGAAACTCAATACTTATCCCAAAGGCGACTATGTTATTTTGGTTAATGAAAAAGAAATTTCGGTTGCCGTGGGTCAAAAAAAGATAAACGTAGAATTGTTTAAAAAATGTGGATATAATTGCCGTGTTAAAGGTTGTACGGATATAAAGTCCGGTGATTTTCGAATTGTAAAGGAAGTGAGATAAACTATGCTGTTACGTTCTATACAGGTTCAGGGTTTTAAGTCCTTCGCGGACAAAACAGTGCTGAAATTCGGTAAGGGAATTACGGCGGTAGTAGGTCCTAACGGAAGCGGTAAAAGTAACATCTCCGACGCTGTAAGATGGGTTCTCGGAGAACAGTCTACAAAGAGCCTCCGCGGTCAGTCTATGGAGGATGTTATTTTCTCCGGTACTGCTTCTCGCCGTCCTCACGGTTTTTGCGAAGTAACCCTTAATATTGATAACAGCGACCGCACCCTTAATTTTGATAACGACAGCGTTTCCATAACCCGCCGTTATTACCGTTCTCACGAAAGTGAATATCTTATTAATAACGTGTCGGTTCGCCTTAAAGACGTAAATGAACTTTTTATGGATACCGGTCTGGGCAGAGACGGTTATTCTATGATAGGCCAAGGTAAAATTGACAATATTATCAGTTCAAAATCTAACGAACGCCGTGATATTTTCGAAGAAGCATCGGGTATTTCAAAATACCGTTACCGCAAAACCGAAGCGGAAAGAAAGCTGGTTGCTGCGGAAGATAACCTTTTGCGCCTTAAAGATATTATGGCGGAGCTTGAAAGCAGGGTAGGACCGCTTGAACAGCAAAGTAAAAAAGCCGAAAAGTTTTTGGCTTTGGCAGAAGAAAAGAAAACTCTTGAAATAGGGCTCTGGCTTTATACGCTGGCAAATTCCAAGCAAGCGCTCAGAGAACAGGAAAATAAAATTTCTATTGCTACAATGCAGTACAAAGAAATTGATGAAAAACTTCAAAATTTCGATAGTGAAAATGAGAAAAATTCACGTGAATTTGCTTTGCTTTCGGTTGCAATAGAAGAATGCCGTAATAAGATTGCGTCTTCTAACGAGGAGATAGCAACTCTTGGCGGTGAAATATCGGTTATCGACAGGGATAAAGAACATAACGATTTGGCAATTGAGCGCCTTATTGCAGAACGTGAGCATCTTAAAAAGACCGATGAAACCGCAGAAAGCGAAATCGAAATAAAGAACGCTGTAGTAAAGGTTAAGGAAGAAGAAATTTCCGTTTTGGAAGAAAAGCTTCTCAGTCTTGAAAAAGATCTTACCGAAATGATCAGCGAAAGCGAAAATATTTCCAAAAATATTGAAGAGCTTGTCAGAAATCTTAATGCCGTTTCCCTTAAGAATTCCGATTTAAGGGTTACTATGATGACCGCCGACAGTACGGTGAACGAGCTTGTTGCCCGCGCCGGAAGTCTTGACGAGACAATAAAGGAAAAAGAAACGGAGCTTGGTTCACTTAACAAAGAATTTGATGAAAATAAAGAATTTTTAGAAAAAACCGAAGAAACCGTTACAGAATGTACCAATTCTCTTGTGGGTTACGAAATGAAGTACAATACCCGCAAGGAAAAGGCGGAAATTGCCAAAGAGGAATGTGAAAAAATCCGTCTTGACAGAGAAGCGAAGCTTCGCCGTGTACAAATTCTTTCGGAACTTGAAAAGAATCTTGAAGGTTTCCAGAATTCCGTTAAAACGGTTATGAGCGCCGCCGAAACAGGTACAATTCGCGGTATTCACGGCCCCGTTTCAAAAATAATTACAGTTGATAAAGAGTATTCAGTTGCTATTGAAACGGCTTTGGGTGCAACTATTCAGCAAATTGTTTGCGACAGCGAAAATGATGCTAAACGCGCAATTGAAATGCTTAAATCAACAGGCGGCGGACGCGCTACCTTCCTGCCTATTTCCTCTATTCGTTCCCGCGAATTCAAAGAAAGCGGGTATGAGGAGATGTACGGCTATATAGGTCTTGCTCCCGACCTTATTAAATGTGAAGACCAATATAAGGAAATTGTAAAATATCTTCTCGGCAATACTGTTGTGTGTGAAGATTTGGACAGCGCCGTTAATATTTCCAAGAAATTCGGTTACCGCTTTAAAACTGTTTCTCTTGACGGTCAGGTGGTTAACTCCGGCGGTTCTCTTACAGGCGGTTCTCTTATAAGAAACGCAGGTATTTTAAGCCGTGCAAGTGATATAAGACGTCTTGAAGGCGAAACCGAAAAACTCGCCCAAAAACTTAAATTCAGCGAAGAAACGCTTGCTTCTCTTAATGGGGAAGTGGCAAAAGCCGAAGCGGATATTACCGCCGCCAAAGCAACTCTTGCCACCGCTAATGAGGATAAAATTCGTGTTTTGGGTGAACTTAAGCGTATTGAAGATATGCGTAATGCGGTGCTTCGCACTTTAGACGAGCTTAAAAACGAAAAGACTTCTTCAGCGGAAAAAATCGAAGCCCTGAAGAAAACTTCTGCTTCCGCTGCCGCGCAAATCGCCCTTCTTGATGGCGAAAAGGATGCTATCCAAGCAGAAATTGATAAAGCAACCGGAGGCAGAGATTCTATTTCCGAAAAGCGTGAAGAAATAGGTAACGGTATGACCGAAATAAGAATGAGTATTCTTGAAAAACGCAAGGATATAGAAACTCTTATTTCTGCCGCTGCAGCTTTAAAGGATAATATCGGCGACCGTCAAAAACGTATGGAAGCCATAACCGGCGAAATAAGCGGCATTGACCGTTTGAAAACCGAACTTGATCAAAAGCTTTCTTCTGTTAAGGAAAAAATTGAAGAATTGCGTAAGACAATTGCTTATAACGAAGAGGAAACAGTACGCCTTAACAGCGAACGTGAACGTATTGAAAAGCAGGGCACCGAACTTCGTCAAAGCGAAAAGGAACGTACCTTGGAACGCGAAAAGGTTGGCGGCGAACTGGCAAGGCTTACCGAACGTAAAGAAGTTATGTTAAAGGAATATGACGACGTTATCCGTCAGCTTTACGACGAATATCAATTAACTCGTACAGACGCCGAAAATATGGGAATTACGGTGGAAAATCCTGCTGAGGCAAAGAAAAAACTTAACGAAGTTAAGTCTCATATAAGAGGGCTTGGAAGCGTTAACGTTGCGGCGATTGAGGAATATAAAGAAGTGTACGAAAGATACACCTTTATGTCTGCTCAAATAGACGACGTAGAAAAATCCAGAAGCGAGCTATATAAGCTTATCGGCCAGCTTACTGCCCAGATGAAGGAATTATTTACCGCAGGCTTCGAAAAAATCAGCCAAAACTTTTCGGTTACCTTTACCGAACTTTTCGGCGGCGGTACTGCTTCCTTGTCACTTAGTGACCCTGACAACGTACTTGAAAGCGGTATTGATATTAACGTTAAGTTGCCGGGTAAAAACGTGCCCAGTCTGGATGGTCTTTCTGGTGGTGAAAAGGCGCTTATCGCTCTTGCAATTTACTTTGCAATTATGCGTGTAAACGCTCCGCCGTTCTGCTTCCTTGACGAGGTCGATACTGCTCTTGACGATATTAACGTGGAAAGGGTTGCCGATTATATGAAGCGCCCCGATTTCTCCACTCAGTTTATTTGTGTAACACACCGCCGTGGTACTATGGAAGCCGCTGATATGCTTTACGGTGTTACAATGCAGGAAAAGGGCATTACCAAGCTTCTTGAACTTAACGTAAGCGAACTTGAAAAGAGATTACTTGTTGAAACGGATGGTAAATAATGGGTTTTTTCAGTAAAATTAAAAGCGGTCTTGCAAAAACAAGAAACGCTTTGGCGCAGAATATAAATTCTGTTATTAACAGCTTTACCAAAATTGATGAAGAGCTTTTTGAAGAACTTGAGGAAATTCTTGTGCTTTCGGATATTGGTTGTGTTACCGCTGAACAAATTTGCCAGGAACTTCGCGCAAGAGTAAAAAAAGACGGTATTAAAGACCCTGCTGAAATAAGAAATCTTCTTCGCGGTGTTATTTCCGAAATGATAGAAGGGGACTGCTCTTTAAAGCTTTCCACTACTCCTTCCATAATTCTTGTTATCGGCGTAAACGGTGTGGGTAAAACCACCACTATCGGCAAAATCGCTTCCCGACTTAAAGCCGAAGGTAAAAGCGTTATATTGGGTGCGGCAGATACTTTCCGTGCAGCCGCAATCGAGCAGCTCGGCGTATGGGCGGAGCGCGCGGGGGTTCCTATGATAAAAGGTGTTGAAGGTACTGACCCTGCGTCGGTGGTTTTTGATACTATTGCTTCGGCTAAAGCCAAAGGCGCCGACGTAATTATTTGTGATACAGCGGGACGCCTTCATAACAAGAAAAACCTTATGGACGAACTTGCTAAAATTTACAGAATCATAAACCGTGAGCTTCCCGAAGCTGATAAAGAAACCCTTTTGGTTCTTGATGCAACAACGGGACAAAACGCCGTTAACCAGGCAAGAGAGTTTAAAAACGTTGCCGATATAAGCGGTATTGTGCTTACCAAACTTGACGGTACAGCCCGCGGCGGAGTCGTTCTTGCGATTAAAAACGAACTTGACATTCCCGTTAAATTCGTTGGCGTTGGTGAAGGTATTGGTGATTTACAACCCTTTGACGCAAGTGAATTTGCAGCGGGTATAATTGATACGGAGGAAGCGCAATGACCTTTTTTGTAGCTACAAAAAACGAAGGTAAAAAAAAGGAGTTACTCCGTATTCTTTCTCCTTTGGGAATAGATGTTATAAGTGAAAAAGATTTAAAAGAACCTCTTTGCGAAGTGGAAGAAAACGGTACTACCTTTGAAGAAAATGCTCTTATCAAGGCAAGAAGCGCCTCTAAAGCAACGGGGCTTCCTGCTGTTGCCGATGATTCAGGCCTTTGTGTAGATGCTTTAGGCGGTGCTCCGGGGATTTATACCGCCCGTTTTGCGGGTGAACCCAGCGACAGCGCAAAGAATAACGCAAAGCTTTTGAAGGTGCTGACGGGTGTGCCTGAAGAGGAACGCACCGCAAGGTTTGTTTCTGCCGTTGCCTGCGTTTTCCCCGACGGAAAAGAATTCACCGTCAGAGGAGAGTGTGAGGGCAGTATTGCTTTTGAACTCAAAGGTGATAAAGGCTTTGGCTACGACCCGTTATTTATAAGTGAGCTTGGCTGTTTCGGAGAAATATCCGATCAGGAAAAAGACAGTATAAGCCATCGCGGAAAAGCCTTAATTAAACTAAAGGAAAAATTATCCGAAGAATATATAAAAGGGTGAAATTATGTTAAACAGCAGACAACGCGCCTTCCTTCGCGGAATGGCGAATGATTATGAAACCATTATTCAAATAGGTAAAGGCGGAATTTCTCCCGCACTTATTAAAACCGTAAACGAAGCGCTTTACGTCAGAGAGCTTATAAAAATTAAGGTTCACTCTACAGCTCCTGATGATATCCGTTCAATTGCCGCTGAAGTTGCCCGTCAAAGTGAATCGGAAATTGTTCACATTATCGGTTCGAAAATTATCCTATATAAGCATAGCGATAATAAAGATATAACTCCAATAAAGCTGGTAAAATAATATGAGCAATATTGCCGTATTCGGGGGTACTTTTAATCCCATACACAACGAGCACGTTAAAATGATAAAGCATTTAAGCAAACTTCATTTTATCCATAAGATTTTGGTTATCCCTACTCACATTCCGCCGCATAAAGCGGTTGGGTATTTGGCAGAGGATGACCACCGTTTGAATATGTGCCGTATTGCGGTGCAGGGAATTGAAAAGGTAGCAGTCAGCGATTTTGAAATAAAGCGCAAAGGGAAGAGCTATACTTATTACACCGTAGAAGCCTTGAAAGAAGAATACCCGAACGACGAAATTTTCGTTGTTTGCGGCGGTGATATGGCAATAACACTTGATACCTGGCACCGATTCGACGAACTTAAAAAGCTTTGCACCTTTATTGTTGTTGACCGCCCCGATACCGATAAAGAAAAACTTAAAGAATATATTGACCTTCTCATTAAAGACGGAGCGAAAATTGAATATACCTATTGCGTAACCGAAAACGTTTCGTCTACCGATATAAGAAATAATATAAATAATAACGGGGATGTTCCCGAAAAGGTTTTAAAGTATATAAAGGAAAACGGACTTTATGGAACTTAATGAAAAATACGGTGAATATATAAAGTTATTAAGAAGCAAACTTGATGACTTTCGCTTTGAGCACAGTATAGCTGTTGCACAAAAAGCGGCGGAGCTTGCAAAGCTTTACGGCGCAGATACCGAAAAAGCGTATTTTGCGGGCCTGCTTCACGATATTCAAAAAAATTTAACTAAAGACGAGCAGTTGCAATTTTTCTCTGCTTCTGCTATAATGCTTACCGATGTAGAAAAAACTTCTCCGAAGGTTTGGCACGCCATAAGCGGCGCTCGTTTTATTGAGAGCGAGCTTAACGTAACCGATACCGATATAATAAACGCGGTACGGTATCATACTACCGGCAGAGCGGGTATGAGTTTACTTGAAAAGATTATTTATATTGCGGATTTTACGTCTTGTGACCGTAAATATCCCGACGTTGATGTGCTTCGTGAAATTGTGGCGAATGACCTTAACGATGCGCTTATTTATGCTCTGCGCCACACTATTGTATCCTTGGGAAGTAAAACCGAACCTATTCATCCCGATACTCTCAACGCATATAATGAATTATTGTCAGTTAGGAAGTAAAAAATGGAAGTTTTAGAAATTGTAGAAACCGCCGTAAAGGCGTTGGACTCTAAAAAAGGCTTTGATATTAAAGCCATAAAAATTGATGATTTAACGGTTATTGCCGATTATTTCGTAATTGCTACCGCTTCTTCAAGCACTCAGGTACGCGCTTTGGCTGAAGAGGTTGAATACCAGCTTGACCTTAAAAATAATCCCGTTCATCACATTGAGGGCAGGGGTTCTAATTGGATTCTTCTTGACTACGGCAGTGTAATAGTTCACGTTTTCCACCGTGAAACAAGAGAATTTTACGGTCTTGACCATACCTGGGCAGACGGTAAGCAAATTGATATTGAAAAATTCCTGGCATAAGAAAGGTGAAGGTTTATGAAGCAGGAGAAATATAATTTTAGTGAAATTGAAAAGAAATGGCAGGATATCTGGGATAAGGAACAGCCCTTTGCTGCAAAGGACGATTATACTTTACCCAAGTTCTATGGTCTTGTAGAATTCCCTTATCCTTCGGGTCAGGGTCTTCACGTTGGCCACCCCCGTTCTTATACCGCAATTGATATTGTTGCGCGTAAGAAACGTCTTCAGGGTTACAACGTGCTTTATCCTATGGGTTGGGATGCCTTCGGTCTTCCTACCGAAAACTTTGCTATTAAGAACCATATCCACCCCGAAATCGTTACCAAAAATAACGTAGAAAACTTTAAGCGTCAGCTTAAATCGTTGGGCTTCTCTTTTGACTGGAACAGAGAAATCAACACCACCGACCCCTCTTACTATAAATGGACTCAGTGGATTTTCTTAAAGCTTTTTGAAAAAGGCCTTGCTTATAAAAAGCAAATGGCTGTTAACTGGTGTACTTCCTGTAAGTGCGTTCTTGCAAACGAAGAGGTTGTAAACGGTGTTTGCGAACGTTGCGGCAGTCAGGTTGTTCATAAAGAAAAAAGCCAGTGGATGCTTAAAATTACCGAATATGCAGGAAAGTTAGTTGATGACCTTTCTACCGTTGACTTTATTGAACGTGTAAAAATTCAGCAAGAAAACTGGATTGGCCGTTCTTACGGTACTCAGGTTAAGTTTACTGCTACTACAGGCGACGTATTGGAGATTTACACCACCCGTGCAGATACACTTTTCGGCGCTACCTATATGGTGCTTTCTCCCGAACATCCTCTTATTGATAAATGGGCAGATAAAATTGAAAATATGGACGAGGTTAACGCATACAGAGCCGAAGCCGCCAAGAAGTCTGATTTTGAACGTACTGAACTCCAGAAGGATAAAACCGGTGTTAAGCTTAACGGTGTAAGAGCAATCAACCCCGTAAACAATACCGAAATTCCCATTTTCATTTCCGACTACGTACTTATTTCCTACGGTACCGGCGCTATTATGGCTGTTCCCGCCCATGATACACGTGACTGGGAATTTGCTAAAAAGTTCGGTCTTCCCATTATCGAAGTTGTTAAAGGCGGTAACGTTGAAGAAGCGGCCTTTACCGATTGCGCTACCGGAATTATGGTTAACTCCGGTTTCCTTGACGGTATGAGCGTTGAAGATGCCAAGGTAGCTATCCAAAACTTCCTTACCGAAAAGGGAATCGGTGAAAAGAAGACCAACTATAAGCTTCGTGACTGGGTATTCTCCCGTCAACGTTACTGGGGCGAACCTATTCCTATGGTTTACTGTGACTGTTGCGGTTGGGTTCCGCTACCTGAAAGTGAGCTTCCTTTGCTTTTGCCCGAGGTTGAATCCTATGAGCCTACCGAAACAGGCGAATCTCCTTTGGCTAATATAACCGAATGGATAAATACCACTTGTCCCAAGTGCGGCGGTAAGGCGGTAAGAGAAACCGATACAATGCCTCAGTGGGCAGGTTCTTCATGGTATTTCCTTCGTTATTGCGACCCCAAAAACGATAAAGAACTCGCTTCCAAAGAAGCACTTAATTACTGGGGCCCCGTTGACTGGTACAACGGCGGTATGGAACATACTACACTTCACCTTCTTTACAGCCGTTTCTGGCATAAGTTCCTTTACGATATCGGCGTTGTTCCCAATCCCGAGCCTTACGCAAAGCGTACCAGCCACGGTATGATTTTGGGTGAAAACGGGGAAAAGATGTCTAAATCCAGAGGTAACGTTATTAACCCCGACGACATTATCAATGAATTCGGCGCCGATACTATGCGTCTTTATGAAATGTTCATTGGTGACTTTGAAAAGGCGGCTCCCTGGAGTACTTCTTCCATTAAGGGCTGTAAGCGTTTCCTTGACAGAGTATGGGCGCTTAAGGATAACGTTGTTGATGCTGACGGCTACAGAGCGGAGGTTGAAAGCGAAGTCCATAAGATGATTCGCAAGGTTACCGACGATATTGAAACCCTTAAAATGAATACCGCTATTGCTTCTATGATGTCGTTTATCAACACCGTTGGCAATACTATCGGTAAAGAAGAATATAAAACTCTTCTTATCCTTCTCAATCCCTTTGCACCTCATATTACTGAAGAAATCTGGGAAGAAATGGGATTTGAGGGAAGGCTTAACCAAGCTAAGTGGCCCGAATATGACGAGGCAAAGTGCGTAGAGTCTACCGTAGAAATCGTTGTCCAAATCAACGGAAAACTTAAAGGAAGACTTAACGTTGCTGCCGATATTTCTGCCGCAGATGCGATTGCTCTTGCAAAAGAACAAGAAAGCGTTAGTGCGCTTATAGAAGGAAAAACAATTGTAAAAGAGCTTTACGTTCCCAAGAAGCTTGTTAATATTGTTGTAAAATAAGTTGATTTTTTTTTGCGGGGTGGAAACACCCCGCAAAAAATATGAATAAAGTGCTTGACAAAAGGGAATACCTTTGATATAATAACAAAGTCGCCGATAAAAAACCGAATATGATCCATTAGCTCAGCTGGCAGAGCACATGACTTTTAATCATGGTGTCCGGAGTTCGATTCTCCGATGGATCACCAAAAAAACCTCGTTCTTCGGAACGAGGCTTTTTTATCCATTGCGAAAGCAATGGTATATCATCAACAACGGCGAGCCGTTGTTGTATCTCATCAGTCCGTAAGGACTGTATATCATCACGCGTCAGCGTGTATCAAGTAACCTTTCGCAATGATGATATACAAAGCGTTCCGCTTTGATGATATGCAATTTCTTACGGAATTGATGCAATGAGTTTAAAGCTCATCATTCCCCGAAAATTCACAGTAGAATTTTTTATAAAAGTGTGCTATAATTACCTTGTATGAATTTTTACATTGGAGTGCAGTGTTATGAATTATGACGTTATAATTATCGGCGCAGGTCCCGGCGGTATATTTGCCGCTTTCGAGCTTATGCAAAAAAATGCTGATTTAAAAGTAGCAGTTTTTGAAGCAGGTCATGAGCTAAGCAAACGTCATTGTCCTATTGACGGGAAAAAGATTAAAAGCTGTATAGGTTGTAAGAGTTGCTCAATAATGAGCGGTTTCGGCGGTGCAGGGGCTTTTTCTGACGGTAAATATAATATTACCAACGACTTTGGCGGAACTCTTTACGAGTATATCGGTAAAAGCGAAGCTCTTGAGCTTATGAAGTATATTGATAAAATTAATCTTCGTTACGGCGGGGAAGGCACAAAGCTTTATACTACGGCAGGCTCACGTTTTAAAACGCTTTGTATTCAACATGATTTGCATTTATTGGATGCTTCCGTACGCCATTTGGGTACCGACATTAACTATGTGGTTCTTGAAAACCTTTACGCTGATTTAAAGGAAAAGGTTGAATTTTTCTTTGATACTCCTGTTGAAAGTGTAACAAAAATTGATAACGGATATGAAATTAAGTGTGATAAAGGTATTTTTACCGCTCCCGACTGTGTTATTTCGGTTGGCAGAAGCGGAAGTAAGTGGATGGAAAAAGTTTGTAAGGAGCTCCAAATTCCAACTAATTCCAACCGTGTTGATATTGGCGTCAGAGTTGAACTTCCTGCTTCTGTTTTCGCTCACCTTACTGATGAGCTTTATGAAAGTAAAATTGTTTACCGGACTGAAAAATACGGTGATAAAGTCCGTACCTTCTGTATGAATCCGAAGGGTGCGGTTGTTAACGAAAATACCAACGGAATTATTACGGTTAACGGTCACAGCTACGAAGACCCCGCTAAACAAACCGATAACACTAACTTTGCATTACTTGTTGCTAAACATTTTTCCGAACCTTTTAAAGATTCAAATGGCTATGGCGAAAGTATTGCAAGGCTTAGTAATATGCTTGGCGGCGGCGTAATTGTTCAAAGATTCGGCGACCTTATAAGAGGTAAACGTTCAACTCCTAACCGTATTGAAGAAGCCTTTATTACACCTACTCTTAACGCTACCCCCGGTGATTTGAGCCTTGTGCTTCCAAAACGTATTCTGGACGGTATTATTGAAATGCTTTACGCTCTTGATAAAGTTGCCCCGGGTACTGCAAACGAAGATACTCTGCTTTACGGTGTGGAAGTTAAGTTCTACAATATGGAAGTGGAGGTTAACGATAAGCTGGAAACCAAGTATAAAGGACTTTATATTATAGGTGACGGCAGCGGAATTACCCATTCACTTTCCCATGCTTCTGCAAGCGGCGTACACGTTGCAAGAAATATAGCAGAAAAAAATTAAATTTTTTCAAAAAAGTACTTGACAAAGAAAAGTAAGAGTGCTATACTCTTTACCATACTAAAGCGATGACGAAGACGGTCAAGAATTTACGCTTTCAGAGAGCCGGTGGTTGCTGTGAACCGGTAGTACGAATTCTTATAAGGCCCA
Source organism: Acutalibacteraceae bacterium (assembly GCA_045646245.1). Lineage (GTDB taxonomy): Bacteria > Bacillota > Clostridia > Oscillospirales > Acutalibacteraceae > SIG607. The sequence goes on along the minus strand of JAZRKJ010000049.1, from coordinate 11,319 downwards.
TCCCTTCTGAGCCGGAAGTCCGAAAGAATACCGAGTAGACGCTTCCCGTGATTGCTGCGTTAATGCATAGGAATTGTTGGATTCCAAGAGTGGCGATATTTATCGCAATTTGAGTGGTACCGCGAGTGTATATTACACCCGTCTCAAAGTAAAACTTTGAGACGGGTGTTTTTAATTTTAAATTTTAAAAAAGAAAGGGAGTAAATTAAATGACTACCAACACAGCCAAAGAACAGTTAATGGAGGTTGCAGCGCGAATTAAAGAATTGCGCGAGATTATGGGTTGGTCAGTTACCGAAATGGCAACTAAAACCGAAGTTAGCGAAGAGATGTACGTAACATACGAGAGTGCGAATGCAGATATTCCCTTTTCGTTTATTCACAAATGCGCTCTTGCTTTTGACGTAGAACTTACCGAACTTCTCGAAGGTCATTCCGCCAGATTATCGACTTATACCGTAACAAGAAAGGGTAAAGGTCAGGCTACCGCAAAAGAAGACGGTATCGACATCAAAAACCTTGCCCCGAAATTCAGAGATAAAATAGCCGAACCTTACTGGGTACGATACGAATATTCCGCTTCTCAGCAAAATAAGCCTATACATTTAACCACCCATTCGGGTCAGGAATTTGACTTGGTTTTAAGCGGTTCCTTAAAGGTTCAAATCGGCACCCATACTGAAGTTCTTAACGAAGGCGACAGTATTTACTACAACAGTTCTACACCTCACGGTATGATTGCCGTAGGCGGAGAGGATTGTGTTTTCTGCGCGGTTGTACTTCCCGGTGAGGATACTAAAGAAGAAAATGTGAGACGCAGTATTGCTTCTGCTAAAGATTATGAAAAACTTGTTTGCGAAAAGTTTGTTGATACTACCGAAAACGAAAACGGCGAACTTCTTGACATCAAGTTTAAAAATACCGATACCTTCAACTTCGGCTTTGATATTGTTGACGGAATTGCCGACAAGTACCCCGAAAAACTTGCAATGCTTCACGTTGATAAGCACAAGGAGGAACGCAGGTTTACATTTAAGGACATAAAGCGCGCTTCTAACCAATGCGCTAATTACTTTACTTCTCTCGGAATAAAGAGGGGAGACAAGGTAATGCTTGTTCTTAAACGACATTATCAATTCTGGTTCTGTATGGTTGCACTTCATAAAATCGGCGCTGTGGCTATCCCCGCTACAAACCAACTTAAGGAACACGATTTTGAGTACCGCTTTAATGCGGCAGGTGTAAGCGCTCTCGTTTGTACTGCTGACGGAGACGTGGCTGAAATCGCAGAACGCGCCGCGAAGAACTGCGAGCAGGTTAAAAACCTTGTAATGGTCGGCGGCAAACGTGAAGGTTGGCACGATTTTGATAATGAATACAAACTATTCACCGGTAAATATGAAAGAGAAGAAAACGCTTCCGCAGGGGACGACGTTGCTCTTATGTTCTTTACTTCAGGTACTACCGGTAATCCTAAAATGGCGGCGCACAAGCACACTTACGCTTTAGGACATTTTGTGACCGCAAAATATTGGCACTGTTGCGAAAGAGACGGTTTGCATCTTACCATTTCGGATACCGGTTGGGGTAAATCCCTTTGGGGTAAACTTTACGGTCAATGGCTTTGCGAAGGCGCCGTATTCGTTTACGACTTTGACAAATTCGATGCGGATGATATTCTTCCTATGTTTGCCGCTTACAATATAACTACATTCTGCGCTCCGCCTACAATGCTCAGAATGCTTATTAAGAGTGATCTTTCTAAATATGACCTTTCTTCTATACATCATATGACTACTGCGGGTGAGGCTCTTAACCCCGAAGTGTTCCGTCAGTTTGAAGAAGCAACGGGTCTTCAGATAATGGAAGGCTTCGGTCAAACCGAAACCACCCTTACAATAGCAAACCTTTGCGGTACTGTTCCGAAGGTTGGCGCTATGGGTAAAGCATCTCCCCAATACGACGTAGATATAGTTGACCCTGACGGTAATTCCGTTGCAGACGGTGAAGTAGGAGAAATTGTTGTAAGAACAAAGGATGGCGTTCCTTGCGGTCTGTTCAAAGAATATTATCTTGATGAAGAAAAGACAAATGACGCTTGGTACGACGGAATGTACCATACAGGCGATACCGCTTGGCGCGATGAAGACGGCTATTTCTGGTACGTAAGCCGTATTGACGACGTTATCAAGTCTTCCGGTTACCGTATCGGACCCTTTGAAATCGAAAGCGTTATTATGGAGCTACCTTATGTTCTTGAATGTGGCGTATCTGCCGCACCCGACGAGGTAAGAGGTCAGGTTGTAAAGGCAAGTATAGTTCTTGTCCCCGGTACTGAAGGCACCGAAGAGCTTAAAAAGGAAATTCAAAATTACGTTAAGGAGCACACCGCACCTTATAAATATCCGAGAATCGTTGTGTTTAAGGATGAGCTTCCCAAAACTATCAGCGGAAAGATTCAAAGAAATAAACTATAATTTAATATATTTTGTTATATAAAAGTGAATATTGACTTTTTTCCAAAGTTGTGTTACAATATAACGGTCAATAAAGGCTTTGACGAAGAGTACACCTTCAATGCGCTTTTCAGAGAGACGGTGTCCGGTGAAAACCGTCAGGTTGCGGTTGGTGTTTGTAGCTTCTGAGCTGAGGAGAAGAAAGTACTTATGTATCAGTAGAACTCCTCCGTGACTGCTGCGTTAATGCATAGGAATTGTTAGATTCCAAGAGTGGCGGTTTTCCGCAATTTGAGTGGTACCGCGGGTGTGAAATGATTTTGGCACTCGTCTCAAAGGCATTACTTTGGGGCGGGTGTTTTTTCGCCCTGACGAAAATGGAGTACAAAACTATGGAACAAATGACAGGACTTGATTTTAAAATCAAAGAAATGGCGGGGCGTATACGCGAACTTCGTGAAATTGAAGGCCTTACCCCCGAACAAATGGCAGAAAAAACTGCCGTTACAACTGAAGAATATTTGGCGTGTGAAGCGGGAAACAGCGACTTAAACTTCGCTTTTATTTACCGTTGTGCGTTAGCCCTTAACGTTAACGTTACCGATATTATTGAAGGCTACAGTCCACGCCTTAAGTCTTATACCGTAACCCGTTCGGGAGCAGGACAAAAAATTGCCCAAGCCCACGGTATGACCTATTATAACCTTGCTTACGCCTTCCAGAACCGTATTGCTGAACCTCTTTTTGTCCGCAGTATTTATAGTGAAGAGGCCCAACACAGGGATATTGAGCTTACTACCCATGCAGGTCAGGAGCTTGATATTATTATTGAAGGTCAGCTTATGGTTCAGGTTGGTGAACATAAGGAGGTATTAGGTCCGGGTGACAGCATTTATTACGATAGTGACGTTGCCCACGGTATGATTGCTATTGGCGGTAAGGATTGCCTTTTCTACGCAATTGTTCTTAACCCCACGGGTGAACCTATACCTGAACTTCTTCCTGCAAAAACCGTTAACGAAACCAAAACGGTTAAAAAGGATGATAAGGAAAGGGTATACCACAAATACGTTAATATTACCGAAAATGAAAAGGGAACCCCTGTTTCTATTGAATTCAAGAATACCGAAAAATTTAACTTCGGCTTTGACGTTATTGATGAAGTTGCCGGTAAAACTCCCGATAAGCGCGCTATGCTTCATATTTCAAGGGATGGAACCGAGCGAAGCTTTACCTTTAAAGATATTAAAAAAGCATCTAACCAGTGCGCCAACTACTTTAAATCTTTGGGTATTAAAAAAGGCGACCGCGTAATGCTGGTTCTCAAACGCCATTATCAGTTCTGGTTCTCTATTATCGCTCTTAATAAATTGGGCGCTATTGCAATTCCGGCAACTAACCAGCTTGTTGAACACGATTTTGATTACCGCTTTAAGTCTGCAGGTGTTAGCGCAATTATTTGCACTGCCGACGGCGATACCGCTCATCAGGCGGAGCTTGCGGCTAAAAATAATCCTCAGGTTGTTAATAAGCTTATAGTAAACGGTACGCGTGAAGGTTGGAGAAGTTTTGACGAAGAATATACTTTGTACAGCACTCATTATGAGCGTACCGAAGATACTGCTTGCGGCGATGATCTGATGCTTATGTACTTTACTTCGGGAACTTCCGGTTATCCCAAAATTGCCGCGCACAGTTATAAATATCCTTTGGGACACTTTCATACTGCAAAGTACTGGCACTGTGTTGACCCTGACGGCTTACATTTTACAATTTCGGATACCGGTTGGGCAAAGGCTACGTGGGGAAAAATTTACGGTCAGTGGCTTTGTGAAGCGGGTATATTTGTTTACGATTTCGACAGATTCGATGCCGCCGAAATATTGCCTATGTTTGCTAAACACAATATAACCACCTTCTGCGCACCTCCCACAATGCTCCGTATGCTTATTAAACAGGATATTTCTCAATACGACTTATCTTCGGTTAAGCATATGACTACTGCGGGCGAAGCGCTCAATCCCGAAGTTTACCGTCAATTTGAAAAGATTACGGGACTTCAGATTCTTGAAGGCTTCGGTCAGACCGAAAGCACAATGATTATAGGTAATATGACCGGTGCTTCTCATAAAATCGGTTCTATGGGTAAACCCGCTCCCATTTACGACGTTGATATTGTAGACGCAAACGGTAACAGCGTTGCAGACGGTGAAACGGGTGAAATCGTTATTAACATTAAAAACGGTTTACCTTGCGGTCTTGCAACCTGCTATTACGGTGATGAAGAAAAAACCAAGGATACCTGGCGTGACGGTTATTATCATACCGGTGATACCGCTTGGCGGGATGAAGACGGCTTCTATTGGTACGTTGGACGTGTGGACGACGTTATTAAGTCATCGGGTTACCGTATCGGACCCTTTGAAATCGAAAGCGTTATTATGGAGCTTCCTTATGTTCTTGAATGTGGCGTATCTGCCGCACCCGACGAAGTAAGAGGTCAGGTTGTAAAGGCAAGTGTTGTTCTTGTAAAGGGCACCGAAGGTACCGATGAATTAAAGAGAGAAATACAAAAATACGTTAAGGACAAAACTGCTCCTTACAAATACCCCCGTATTGTAGAATTCAGAGAAAGTCTCCCTAAAACTACCAGCGGAAAAATTCAAAGAAATAAGTTATAATTAAAATAAGTTAAGGAGGTAAGGGTATATGTTTTCTAAAAAAAGACTTACGCTTTTTTGCGGCCATTACGGAAGCGGCAAGACTAATATTGCTGTCAATGCGGCATTAAGTCTTAAGGAAAAACACCAAAATGTAGCTCTCGCCGACCTTGATATTGTTAACCCATATTTTCGTACTAAAGACAGCAGCTCTCTTTTAAAGGAAAAGGGAATACGTCTTATTTGCTCAACCTACGCAAATTCTAATGTTGATATTCCCGCGCTTCCTCAGGATATGTACGCTATTACCGATGATAAAACATTAAAATGTGTTCTTGATATCGGCGGTGATGACCGCGGAGCTTTGGTGCTTGGTCGTATTTCCGATAAAATAAAAGAGGAAAACGATTACGAAATGCTTATGGTAATCAATTCTTTCCGTCCATTAACACGTGATGCTGCATCTACTATGGAGGTGCTTGCTGAAATTGAAACGGCGGCGAAAATTAAATTTACCGGTCTTGTAAATAATTCTAATTTAGGTGAAGAAACCACCACAGAAGACGTTCTGGGTTCTCTTTCTTACGCTGAAGAGGTGTCGAAGGCAACGGGGCTTCCCGTTGTTGCAACTACCGTTAAGGAAGAACTTTTAAAGGAGCTTTGCGGTAAGGTAGATAACCTTTTCGGTATGAAATTACAAGACAAAATTTTGTAGATTCCACAAATAATAATTTGTGCCTTCGAATATATAATTTGCTAAGGAGTGTTTATTTTGGCAAAATTAACTTTTAAAACCGACAACTGTAAAGGTTGCGGACTGTGCGTAGACGCTTGCCCCAAGCAGGTTCTTGTTCTCGCTCAGGACAAAATCAACAAAAAAGGACATCACCCCGTTGAAGCGGCTAATATTGACGCTTGTATCGGTTGCGCTTTCTGTGCAACAATGTGTCCTGACTGTATCATTAAGGTAGAAAGGTAGTGAAGTAAAGTGGCAGATAAAGTTTTAATGAAAGGTAACGAAGCAATTGCTGAAGCCGCTATTATTGCAGGCTGTCGTCATTACTTCGGTTATCCTATTACTCCTCAGACAGAAATTGCCGCATATATGGCAAAAAGAATGCCTAAAATCGGCGGTTGCTTCCTTCAGGCAGAAAGTGAAATCGCCGCTATCAATATGGTATACGGCGTTTCTTCCACAGGTAAAAGAGTTATGACCTCTTCTTCCAGCCCCGGAATTTCTCTTAAGGGTGAAGGTCTTTCTTACCTTGCAGGCGCTGACCTTCCTTCTTTAGTTGTTAACGTTCAGCGCGGCGGCCCCGGTCTTGGCGGTATTCAGCCTTCTCAGTCTGACTATTTTCAGGCTACCAAAGCGGGCGGTCACGGTGACTTCAGAATGATAGTTCTTGCTCCCGCTTCTGTTCAGGAAATGGCTGACCTTACCATTAAAGGCTTTGACCTTGCTGATAAATACCGTATGACCTCTATGATTCTTGCCGATGGTACTATGGGACAGATGATGGAGCCTGTTTCTCTTGATTATGAAATCGCCGCTCCCGTAGAAAAGCCCTGGGCAACTACAGGAACCAAAATGGAGCGTGAACATAACATTGTTAACTCTCTTTTCCTTGTTCCCGAAGAGCTTGAAAAGTCTAACTTTGAACGTTACGAGCGCTATAAGTACATAGAAGAAAACGAATGTATGTGGGAAGAATACCTTATGGACGATGCAGAAATCTGTATTGCTGCCTTCGGTATTGCCGCACGTGTTTCTAAAAACGCTATTAATGAAGCAAGAAAGCAGGGAATTAAGGTTGGTCTTATCCGTCCCATTACCCTTTGGCCCTTCCCGACAAAAGCCTTTGCGGCTGCCGCAGATAAGGTTAACAGTATTATTTCTGTTGAGCTTTCTATGGGTCAAATGATTGAGGATGTGCGTCTTGCCAGCGGCTGTAAGGTTCCCGTAACCCTTTGCAACCGTGCAGGCGGTATGATTCCTTCTCCCGAACAGGTACTTGAAGCAATTAAAGAAGCAGCAAAAGGAGGCGCAAAATAATGGTAGTATTTGATAAACCTCATGCTCTTACCGATGCTCCCATGCATTATTGCCCCGGTTGTACTCACGGTATAGTTCACCGTCTTGTTGCCGAGGTTATTGATGAACTTGGTATTGAAGGCAAAACCATTGGTGTTGCTCCCGTTGGTTGCTCGGTTATGGCATATAACTATTTTAACTGTGATATGATTGAAGCGGCTCACGGACGCGCTCCCGCTGTTGCAACAGGTGTTAAGCGCGCCGACCCCGAAAATCATATTGTATTCACCTATCAGGGTGATGGTGACCTTGCATCTATCGGTATGGCTGAAACCGTACACTCTGCTGCAAGAAACGAAAATATCACCGTAATCTTTATTAACAACGCAATTTACGGTATGACAGGCGGTCAGATGGCTCCTACATCTCTTCCGGGTCAGGTAACCCAGACATCTCCCTACGGCAGAGACGTTAACCATTGCGGTTATCCTGTTAAGGTTTGCGAAATGCTTTCCAAGCTTGACGGCCCCGAATATCTTGAGCGTGTTACCGTTAACAACGTTAAGAACATTAAGAATGCTAAAAAGGCTATTAAAAAGGCTTTCCAAAACCAAATTGACGGCAAGGGCTTCTCTTTGGTTGAAGTTGTGTCAAGCTGTCCTACCAACTGGGGTATGACACCAAAACAGGCACTCCAGTGGATTGACGAAAAAATGATTCCTTACTATCCTCTTGGTGTATATAAGGATAGAAGCGCAGAAAAGGAGGAAGCATAATGGCTACTAAACAGTTTTTATTCTCCGGCTTTGGCGGTCAAGGTATTCTTTTCTCGGGTAAGTTTATGGCTTACAAGGGTCTTATTGACGGCAAACAGGTAAGCTGGCTTCCTTCCTACGGCCCCGAAATGCGTGGCGGTACAGCAAGCTGTAGTGTTATTGTCAGCGACGAACCCGTTGGTTCTCCTATTGTTTCCAAACCCGACGTGCTTATCGCTATGAACCTTCCTTCTCTCGATAAGTACGAATCTACCGTAGCAAAGGGCGGAATGATTTTCCTTGATTCTTCCCTTATTGAACGTAAGGTAGAGCGTGACGACGTTACCGTTTTCTATATCCCCGCTACTCGTTTGGCAGGAGAAAACGGTATGCCTACTCTTGCAAATATGATTATTGTTGGTAAGGTATTAAAGGAACTCGGTGACTTTGATCAGATAAGCGTTGATGCTGCACTGTCCAAGGTTATTTCTGCAAAGAGAGCCGATATGGCTGATATTAACAGAAAAGCTATGCAAATTGGTGCCGCAAACTAATTAAAGGAGAGAAAATTATGAATATCTCTATTACTAAAACTACTTGTCCAAAAGAAAAACCGGACAGCAGTGTTTTGGGCTTCGGTAAATATTTTACCGACCATATGTTTATGATGGATTATTCCCGTGAAGAGGGTTGGAAAAATGCCAGAATCGTACCTTTTGCCAACCTTTCTCTTCACCCCGCTTCCACCGTTCTTCACTACGGAAGCGAAATTTTTGAAGGCTTAAAGGCTTATCGCTGTAAAGACGGCAAGGTTCAGCTTTTCCGTCCTATGGAAAATATCCGCAGAATGAATTCTTCCGCTGACAGACTTTGTCTCCCTCAACTTCCCGAGGATGAGACTCTTGAAGCGCTTAAGACCTTTGTTAATCTTGAGCAGGACTGGACTCCTTCTGCACCCGGAACTTCTCTTTATCTTCGTCCCTTTATGTTCGGTAACGACGAAACCTTAGGTGTTCACGCCGTACATAACGCTACCTTTGTTATTATTGCTTCTCCCGTAGGCAGCTATTATAAAGAGGGTATTAACCCCGTTAAGATTATGATAGAAGACCAGGACGTTCGCGCTGTTCGCGGCGGTACGGGTTACGCTAAATGCGGCGGTAACTATGCCGCAAGTAACAGAGCAGGTGAAAGAGCAGAAAAGCAGGGCTACTCTCAGGTACTTTGGCTTGACGGTGTTGAAAGAAAGTATATTGAAGAAGTTGGCGCTATGAACGTTATGTTCAAAATCAACGGCGAAATCGTTACTCCTATGCTTTCGGGCTCTATTCTCCCCGGTATTACCAGAAAATCCTGCCTTGAAGTTCTCCGTAAAGAAGGCTACAAGGTAAGCGAGAGACTCCTTAGCGTCGACGAGCTTGAAGCCGCTATGGAAAACGGCACGTTGGAAGAAGCATGGGGTTGCGGTACTGCCGCAGTTGTTTCTCCTATAGGTGAGCTTTGCTATAAGGGTGTTAAGCATCAGGTAAGCGGCGGCAATATCGGCGAAGTTACCCAGCACCTTTACGATACCCTTACAGGAATTCAGTGGGGCAATATCGAAGACACCTTCGGCTGGACACTTCCTATTGACTAAAAAAGGCTTCTCCTAGAGGAGAGGCTCCGCGCAGACGGTGGTGAGGTGTAGGTTGCTTGCAACCGTGACATTTAACTCACATATAATGTTAACAGAACAGTTCACAAAGCAGACTTTTTTTTGGGTCTGCTTTGTTTTATGTTGTTGAAACCTAATGAAAGATAATCGTTACTCGGCACCTTCCCCTCCAAACAAAGGGGAAGGCTTTTTTATACCCGTTAGAGTATCACATAATGAAATAGTCGCCTTGAGACTATGCAATATTTCACAAACTGAAATATGAAATAGGCAGATGCCTGTGAAATCCCCTTCGGGTGTGATTAATAAAACTTTTGCTTTTTATTGCATTTATCGAAAATATGTGGTAAACTAATGTTGCCAAACAAAATTTCATATTTAAAAGTCACAGGCATGAGTGTTTTTATTTTGGTAAAAATACTAATGCTCTATTTCTGCATACTCATGTTATGTGACGGTGTTGAAATTTTGTTTGGCGACAGTTGGAGCTATGTATTTTTCGGTGCGTAGTCTTTGACTGCGCACTTTTTTTATTTTGGAGGGGAATAATATGAAAAGATCTTTCAGTTTTCTTTTGTCATTATTGTTTTTGATTACGATTTTTTTAGCACCTTTTGATGTGCACGCCGAAACAGCATATACCAGTGGGAATTATACGTATTTCATTATTGATGGCGAGGCTCAAATTGTTGGTTATAATTCTTTAAGCGGGGATATTGTAATTCCTTCTTATTTAGATGGATATAGAGTGACAAGCATAGGTAATTATGCTCTTTATAACACTTCTAAAATTACGGGAGTTGTTATTCCTAACGGAATTACGTCTATAGGAAATAATGCTTTTTATAATTGCACAAGTTTATCAAAGATAACTTTGCCGGACAGTATAGAGTATATTGGCTCATACGCGTTCAAAAATACTTCTTATTATAACGATTCTAATAATTGGAATAACGGAGTGCTTTATATTGATAATCATTTGATAGAAGTAAAAAGTAGTATTACAGGCACTTACTATATCAAAGATGGTACGGTATGTATAGGTTGGTATGCTTTTTATAAAAGCGAACTTCAAAACGTTATTATTCCTGATAGTGTGTTAGCTATAAGCAATGACGCTTTTTATGCTTCTTCACTTGAAAAAATAACTTTGGGTCGTAATGTGAGAAGTATTGGTGCTTATGCATTTGATTATTGTACTAATCTTTCAACGGTATATTATAGAGGCAGTAATAGCGACAGAAACTATTTGTCTATAGGAACTCGCAATACAGAATTGACAGATGCCACTTGGTATTATAATTCATGCATAGGTGCGGCTAATCACACCTTTAGTAACGTTTGCGACACTGCTTGTAATATTTGTGAAACGGAAAGAACTGTTTCACATGTATATGATAACGCATGTGATACTACTTGCAATATTTGTAAAGCAGAAAGAACAGTTCCCGATCACGTATACGATAACGCTTGTGATAAATATTGTAATGCGTGTAATTGCGAACGAGAAGTGCCCGATCACGTATACGATAACGCTTGCGATAAATATTGTAATGAATGTAATTTAGAACGAACTGTTCCCGACCACGTATATGATAATGCATGTGACAAAAATTGCAATGAATGTGATTTAGAGCGAGAGGTTCCTGATCACGAGTATGATAACGCTTGTGATACTACTTGCAATGTTTGTAAAGCAGAACGAACGGTTCCCGATCACGTATACGATAACGCTTGCGATAAATATTGTAATGAATGTAAT
>JAZRKJ010000048.1:0-13869 GCA_045646245.1 Acutalibacteraceae bacterium | reverse complement strand
TGAGAAGCGTAAAAAACAGAACTACAATGAATATATCCATTGTTAATCACATATATATCTTTAATTTTCATAAATTCACCCCACAATTTTGGAACACAAGGAGACGGTTCTTGGAACACAGAGGGACGGTTTTTTTCTGTGCTGTGTGCCTTTCTTAACTGTCCGTTGTGTTATCCAGAAGTTCAATTATTTTGTCATTTCCGTTTTCTTTAGCATAGTCAAGGGCGGTTTTTCCGGTGGTGTCGCAAAGACTTGTATCGGCTCCGTGCTTAAGAAGAACTTCGACAGTTTTGACGTTATTATACTTAACAGAAACTATAAGAGCGGTGTCACCGTTGTCATCACGACAATTAACGTCATAATAGCCTTCTTGTATTAAATAATCTACTGCTCCGTAGTTACGATAATGCGCCGCATGAGTCAAGGCGTTTTCTTTGCTCATATATATTGTTTGATCAACATTGTTTTCCAACAAATATTTAATCAACGTCACGCTTTCGTCAACGTTTTGTTCACTATCGTTTTCGCCGATATAAAGAGCTCGATAGAATACTGATGTACCGCCTTGATCGGCATATATATCCCCACCTTTTTCGATTATATACATTGCAAGCCTGAAACGATTTTCTTTCTTTCCTTTGATAGCGGCTAATAGCGGTGTGTTTTCGGTGAAATTATCTTTTAAATTTACGTCCGCTCCATTTTCTATAAGTAACTCAACTATTTTTTGGTTTCCGTTCCTACACGCTTCAATCAACGGTGTTGGGTTAGTATACAGAATAACAGGTGCATAAACAATGTGTCTACGTTTATTTACCCAAGCGCCACATTCTACCGCTTCTTTCGCCGATTCGTAGTCATTGTTCTCCACAGCAGTTAATAATTTAGAACTTTGATAAAGACCGTTAGTTATATAACACGAACAAGCAAGCAATATTACAGAAAGTATTATTATGGGTATAAGTATTCTTTTCTTTATCATAACTAAACCCTCACACAGAAAATAAGCGTTTTTCTTATAATTTAATTATATCATTAGTTACAAAAATTTTCAATATTTTACAAGTTCTTCTATTATCTATACGTTTTAGAATGCCGGTTTTGGACAAGGTTTTAATAACAAGAAAAAAATCAGCAGTTTTAACAAACAAAAACCGCTGATTTTGTGTAGATTAACGCTATTTTTCAGTTGTTATTTAAGCATTAGCTTCTTCTTCAGCCTTTTGACGAGCAATTTCTGCGTCAATATCGGCTTTTAATTTCAGTTCTTCGGTTTCGGGATTCTGATAAAGACGTACCCAGTCGATAAAATAGTCAACGGGAAGAACGTCATCATCGTTAAATGCCCAGCCGTTAGGTTTCCAGGAGCTACCCTCGGTAAAGCATTCGTTGTTCATAATAAGGAACTGGAAGTCATGGAAGCCCATAACACCGTCGATAACGTCATACTTAAAGTTACCGTTTACGGGGTCAATAGGTACTCTCCACTGCTCTTTTCCGTCTACGAAAAATGCCATATAATCTTTATTCCATTCGTAACCGTAAATATGGTATTCGTCGTTAATGGTTTCGGGTTCGCCGACCTTATAGAAACCGCCGCCTACGGAGCAATGCTTACCATATCCCCATTTATGAAGCGCGGAAGCAAGACCGCTGTCGTTAGAGAACACTTCGAAAATATCTGCTTCAGCCATCCACGGAACGGTTTTGAAAACAGTAGAAGACTGAGTCCAGAAGGAAGGCCATGCACCGTGGCGGTAAGGCACCTTTGCGCGCATCTCAACATAGCCATACTTAAAGTTCATAGTAAATTTTGTGGTAAGACCTTCGGGCAAGGTAAAGGGATGCTCGGGGTCTTCGGTTCTGTGAATCTGCATATGAACGTTTTCGTTTTCAACTCTAACGTTATTTTCGCCATTATCATAAATACGGTCAGCAGTATTCATAGTACGGTGGAATACCCACTTGTCGGTATTGATTTTTCCTTCATCAAATTCATCGTGCCAAACAAGGACTCTACCCTTCTTATAGTACTCGATACCATACTTTTTCGGCTTCTTTAATCATATTGTCTGCCATAATAAAACCGCCTTTCTGCAATTTCTAACTGAATGGTAACACAAAACCGAAAATATTGCAATTACTTTTATGCTTAAAGTACACAAAAATTTCTATTAAACTTTCCGTTATTTTTACAGTTTAATTTATTGACATATATTATAAAATAATATATAATACTTTTGTAATGAAAATTTATAAGCTTTTTGCAACTGACGGATAAGCGGATTACCGCATGGAAGCATTAAGTGATAACATTTTGTCGACCGTCTGGGCAGTTCCGAAAATCTTTAGCGGAACTGCCTTTATTTTATGCAAAAGCGGAACGGAGAACGTTATGAAAAAAGTTGGTATCCTTATGGGAAGCGACAGTGACCTTCCCGTAGTAGAAAAAGCTATGGACACCTTAAAGGACTTAGGCGTACCCTTCGAGGTTCACGTATACTCGGCTCACCGCACCCCAAAAGAGGTCAGAGAATTTACCGAAAACGCAAGAGCAAACGGTTTCGGCGCTATTATTGCCGCCGCAGGAAAAGCCGCTCACCTTGCAGGTGCCGTTGCCGCCGCAACCACCCTTCCGGTTATCGGTATTCCCGTTAAGTCCTCTACTCTTGACGGTCTTGACGCGCTTCTTTCTACTGTACAAATGCCTTCGGGTATTCCTGTTGCCACCGTGGCTATTGACGGCGCCGCAAACGCCGCTCTTCTCGCCGCTCAAATCATTGCGGTAGGTGACGATAGCCTTGCAGCAAAGCTTGACAAACAGCGTGCAGATGCTGCGGCAAAGGTACTTGAAAAGAACGAAGCAATCAGTAAAAAGTATATGTAAATTACGTTTCTCCGAATTTTCCGTTCGGAGAATTCGTTGTTTATAATGATTGTATAAAATTGTTAATTATTTAAAAATGCAAATAAAGGAGCAGTAAAAATGAAAAGTAGTTTCAGCGAAAGTTACAAGGCAGCAGGTGTTGATATTACTGCCGGCTATAAGTCGGTAGAGCTTATGAAAAAGCATATCAACCGCACTAAAAACGAAGGATGCCTTGACGACGTAGGCGGTTTCGGCGGTTGTTTCGGCCTTGACCTTACGGGAATCAGCGAACCGGTACTGGTAAGCGGTACCGACGGCGTTGGCACTAAAATTAAACTTGCCATGTTACTTGACAAACACGACACAATAGGTATCGACTGTGTTGCTATGTGCGCAAACGATATTATTTGTTGCGGCGCAAAGCCCCTTTTCTTCCTTGACTATATTGCTTGCGGCAAAAACTTCCCCGAAAAAATCGCCGATATAGTAGGCGGCGTTGCAGAGGGTTGCGTTCAGGCAGGTTGCGCTCTTATCGGCGGTGAAACCGCAGAGCACCCCGGTCTTATGCCCGAAGAAGATTACGACCTTGCAGGTTATTGCACCGGTGTTGTCGACAAATCCAAGATTCTTGATAAAAATTCCGTAACCGAAGGCGACGTTATTATCGCGCTTGCTTCTACAGGCGTTCACTCCAACGGTTTTTCGCTGGTAAGAAAAGTGTTCGACATTGAAAACGCCGACCTTACCGCTCCCGTCGAAGAGCTTGGCGGAAAAGGTCTTGGCGAAACCCTTCTTACCCCCACCAAAATGTACGTTAAGAGTATGCTTGCTCTTATGAAGGAAGTAAAGGTTAAATCTATTTCCCACATCACCGGCGGCGGATTCTATGAAAATATTCCGAGAAGCCTTCCCGACGGAATAGGCGCCAAAATCAAAAAGAGCGACGTTAAAGTCCTCCCCATCTTCAAATACATTGAAAAGGTTGGAAACATTCCCGAAAGAGATATGTTTAACACCTTTAATATGGGCGTTGGTATGATAGCAGTAGTTAACAAGGCAGATGCCGAAAAGGCAGTAGAAATACTCAAAGCCAACGGCGAAGACGCTTATATCATCGGTGAAACCGTAAACGGCGAAGGTGTAGAATTATGGTAAAAGCCCGTATCGCAGTTTTGGTTTCAGGCGGCGGAACAAATTTACAGGCACTTATCGACGCCGAAAAATCTCATATTATTGAAAGCGGCGAAATTGTACTTGTAATTTCGAATAAGCCCGATGCCTACGCTCTTACACGCGCCTCAAACGCGGGTATTAAAACCGCCGTTATTGAAAAGAAAGGCAACCCGCATTTTGAAAGCGATATAATCGAACTTTTAAAAAGTGAGAAAATCGACGTAATCGTACTTGCGGGATTTATGTGTATACTAAGCGAAAACTTTACCAAAACTTTCGAAAACCGAATATTAAACGTCCACCCATCCCTTATTCCTTCTTTTTGCGGCGAAGGCTTTTACGGACTTCGTGTTCACCAAGCCGCCCTTAATTACGGTGTAAAGGTAACCGGTGCTACGGTGCATTTCGTTAACGAAATTCCCGACGGCGGTAAAATCATTCTTCAAAAAGCGGTTAACGTTGAAGAAGGAGACACCCCCGAAATTTTACAAAAAAGAGTTATGGAACAAGCCGAATGGATAATTTTACCTAAGGCTGTTGAAATTGTGAGCAAGAACTATATTAAGGAGTAATTACCATGAGCAACATTTTCAATTTAGAAGCATTACTTAAAACCAACTCTTACCCCGGCAGAGGTATTGTTATCGGAAAATCTGCCGACGGCAACAGCGCTCTTATTGCCTACTTTATTATGGGCAGAAGCGAAAACAGCCGCAACCGTATTTTCGAAGCCTTTGAAAACGGTATGCGTACAAAGGCATTCGACGAAAGCAAATTAACCGACCCCAGCCTTATTATATATAATCCTTACCTTGCTTACGGTGATATTGACATTATCACCAACGGCGACCAAACCAATACTATTTATGATTACGTAGTTAACGACGCTTCCGACCCATTCGCTTTTGAAGCAGCGCTTAATACCCGTGAATTTGAACCCGACGCTCCCAACTTCACTCCAAGAATTTCAGGTATTTGTTATTACGACTTTGATAACCAAAGCTTTGCTTACAAAATGTCTATTTTAAAGAGCGCCGACGGAAACAGCGATGCTTGTCAGAGATACACTTACTCTTACGCTCCTCTTTCCGGCAAAGGACACTTTATTCACACTTACAAATGTGACGGTGACCCGATTCCTTCTTTCTACGGTGAACCCGAAGCAGTTGTTCTTCCCAACACCGCAAAAGACCTTGCGGATATGGTTTGGGAAAGTCTTAATACTGATAACAAGGTTTCGCTTTTTGTTCGTCAAATTCCTCTTGACGGCAGTGAGCCTACAAATATTATAATCAACAAAAATAAATAATCAGGAGGCTTAATTATGAAAGAGTTTGAACTTAAATACGGTTGTAACCCAAACCAAAAACCCGCCAAAATCTTTATGCACGACGGTACCGAACTTCCCATTGAAATTTTAAACGGACGTCCCGGTTACATCAACTTCCTTGATGCTTTTAACTCCTGGCAGTTAGTAAAAGAGCTTAAAGAAGCTTTAGGTATGCCCGCGGTTACCTCCTTTAAGCACGTTAGCCCCACTTCCGCCGCTATCGGACTTCCCCTTTCGGAAAAATTAAAAAAGGCTTGTTTTGTAGACGATATCGACGGACTGGACGAGTCTCCCCTTGCTTGCGCTTACGCAAGAGCGAGAGGCACAGACAGAATGTGTTCTTTCGGTGACTGGGTAGCCTTAAGCGACGTTTGTGACGTCACCACCGCGCTTATGATTAAAAGAGAAGTAAGCGACGGTATCATTGCTCCCGGCTACGAGCCCGAAGCCT
Source organism: Acutalibacteraceae bacterium (assembly GCA_045646245.1). Lineage (GTDB taxonomy): Bacteria > Bacillota > Clostridia > Oscillospirales > Acutalibacteraceae > SIG607. Next base: position 8,046 of record JAZRKJ010000048.1, on the reverse strand, counting down.
TGGAAATTTTAAAATCCAAGAGAAAGGGTTCCTATAACATTGTTAAAATCGATCCCGATTTTGTTCCCGCTCCCGTAGAGCACAAACAGGTTTACGGTATCACCTTTGAACAGGGCAGAAACGAATTCAAAATCAACAAAGAGCTTCTTTCCAACGTTGTTACCGAAAAGAAAGACATTCCCGAAAGCGCAATAAGAGACCTTATTATTTCTCTTATCACCCTTAAATACACCCAGTCCAATTCTGTATGCTTTGCCGTTGACGGACAGGCTATCGGCGTTGGCGCAGGTCAGCAATCCCGTGTGCACTGCACCCGTCTTGCAGGCGGCAAGGCAGACACCTGGTTCCTTCGTCAGCACGACAAGGTTTTAAACCTTCCTTTCAAGGAAACTCTGGGCAGACCCGACAGAGACAACGTTATTGACGGTTATATTAACCAAAACGAAGAAGACGTTTGCGCGGAGGGCAATTGGCAGAAGTACTTTACCGAAAGACCCGAGCCCTTCACCATGGCAGAACAGCGCGCTTACCTTGACACCATAAGCGGTGTAGCTTTAGGCAGCGACGCCTTCTTCCCCTTTGACGACAATATTGAACGCGCCAAGAAGAGCGGCGTTTCCTATATTGCAGAACCCGGCGGTTCTATAAGAGACGACGTTGTTATCAACTGTTGTAACAAATACGGTATGGCTATGGCGTTCACCGGAATGAGACTTTTCCATCACTAATAATAGGAGAATAATTATGAAAGTTGCTGTTATAGGTAGCGGCGGAAGAGAACATACAATTATTAAAAAGCTCTGTGAAAGCAAAAAAATCACAAAGCTTTACGCCATCCCCGGAAACGGCGGTATGGTTGAAGCAGAAACCGTTGCTATTCCCGTTACCGACATTAAAGGTATTTGCGATTTTGCCAAGGAAAACCAAATTGATTATGCCGTAGTTGCTCCCGACGACCCGCTGGTTGCCGGTATGGTTGACGCCTTAAACCAAGTTGGTGTTCCCTGCTTTGGTCCCGATAAAAAGGCGGCTATCATTGAAGGAAGTAAGGTCTTTTCCAAAGACCTTATGAAAAAGTACGGTATTCCCACCGCCGCTTACGGTGTGTACGTCAATATGGAAGATGCGCTTTCTTACGTTGAAACCGCTCCCCTTCCCGCCGTTATTAAAGCTGACGGACTTGCCCTTGGTAAAGGCGTTATTATTGCCGAAACAAGAGAACAAGCCAGAGATGCCGTTAAGTCCATTATGGGTGACAAAGTATTCGGTGCATCAGGCAACCAAATTGTCATTGAAGAATTTTTAACCGGTCCCGAAGTTTCGGTACTAGCGTTTTCCGATGGTAAAACCCTTGTTCCAATGGTTTCTGCAATGGACCACAAACGCGCAAAAGACAACGATAAAGGTCTTAACACGGGCGGCATGGGCACAATCGCCCCAAATCCTTATTACACCGAAGACGTTGCAAAGATTTGTATGGACGAAATTTTTATTCCTACAATACGCGCTATGGAAAAAGAAGGCCGTCCCTTTAAGGGCTGTCTCTTCTTCGGCCTTATGATTACCGAAAACGGTCCTAAGGTTATTGAATATAACTGCCGCTTCGGTGATCCTGAAACTCAGGTTGTGCTCCCGCTTTTAGAAAGCGACCTTTTTGAAATTATGCAGGCTTGTACCAACGGTACCCTTGATAAATGCGAAGTAAAATTCAAAGACGGCGCTGCTTGCTGTGTTGTTATGGCAAGTAACGGATACCCCGAAAAATACCAAAGCGGGTTCCCAATAACCGTTGACAGCGATATTGAAGCTACGGTTATTTACGCAGGCGCCAAAAAGCAAGGCGACCAAATACTTTCCGCAGGCGGAAGAGTACTGGGCGTAAGCGCTACTGCAAACGACCTTAAATCGGCTATTGCAAAGGCGTACAAGGAAACCGAAAAAGTACATTTCGAAAACGCTTATAAACGTAACGACATTGGCGCAAGAGCGCTTAAAGCATTAGATTAAATAACATAGGATGGATAGATTATGGTTTACCGCATATACGTAGAAAAAAAGGCGGGCCTTGCCGGAGAAGCCGATTCACTTCTTAGTGATATTCGTTCCTTCTTAGGTATAAAGGCAGCCGAAAGTGTAAGAGTTATCAACCGCTATGACGTAGAAAATATTGAAGAAGAACTTTTCAACAGTTGTATCAACACCGTTTTCTCCGAACCTCAGCTTGATGACACCTTTAAAGAATTGGAAATACAGAAAGGTTCCTTTGTTTTTGCCGTTGAATACCTTCCCGGTCAATTTGACCAGCGCGCAGACTCCGCCGCTCAGTGTATTCAGATTATTTCTAAAGCAGACCGTCCCGACGTTCGTACCGCCAAGGTTTACGTTATTGAAGGCAACCTTTCCGACGAAGAAAAAGCAGCTGTTAAAAAGCACCTTATCAACCCCGTAGAAAGCAGAGAAGCTTCTCTTGAAACTGTTCCCACCTTAAAGAGAGAATACGATATCCCCACCACCGTTGCAACTCTTGACGGCTTCAACGCTTTGGATGAAAACGGCCTTAATAATTTCCTTAAGGAAAAAGGCCTCGCTATGGATCTTGATGACCTGAAGTTCTGTCAAAATTACTTTAGAAGCGAAGACAGAGACCCTACAATCACCGAAATAAAGATGATTGATACTTATTGGTCCGACCACTGCCGTCATACAACCTTCCTTACCACAATAGACGACGTTAAGTTTGAAGACGAGCTTTTACAAAAGACTTACGACGAATATATTGAAGTAAGAAAAGAGCTTGGCAGAACCAAGCCCATAAATCTTATGGATATCGGCACTATTGCCGCTAAGTATCTTAAAAAGCAAGGCAAACTTGACCGACTTGACGAATCCGAAGAAATCAACGCCTGTACCGTTAAAATCGACGTTACCGTTGACGGAAAAAAAGAGCCTTGGCTCCTTCTCTTTAAAAACGAAACCCACAACCACCCCACCGAAATCGAACCCTTCGGCGGTGCTGCTACCTGTATAGGCGGCGCTATTCGTGACCCTCTTTCGGGAAGAAGCTACGTTTATGCCGCAATGCGCGTAACCGGCGCAGGCAATCCACTTAAAGGTCGTAACGAAACCTTAGAGGGCAAGCTTCCTCAAAGAAAAATTGTTACCACCGCTGCCGCCGGATACAGTTCCTACGGTAACCAGATAGGACTTGCCACAGGTCAGGTTGATGAAATTTACCACGACGGTTATACTGCAAAACGTATGGAAATCGGCGCGGTTGTAGGCGCAGCCCCTGAAGAAAACGTAAGACGTGAGGTTCCTGCAGACGGTGATATTATCATTCTTCTCGGCGGAAGAACAGGCCGAGACGGATGCGGCGGCGCCACCGGTTCTTCAAAATCCCATACTGTTGAATCTTTGGAAAGCTGCGGCGCAGAAGTTCAAAAGGGTAATGCTCCCGAAGAAAGAAAGCTCCAAAGACTTTTCCGCAGAAAGGACGCTACTCGCCTTATTAAACGTTGTAACGACTTCGGCGCAGGCGGTGTTTCGGTTGCTATAGGCGAGCTTGCCGATGGCATTGAAATCAACCTTAACGCCGTTCCCAAAAAGTACGACGGTCTTGACGGAACCGAACTTGCCATTAGTGAATCTCAGGAAAGAATGGCAGTTGTAGTTGAAAAGGAAAACGTTGATAAGTTCATTGCCCTTGCTAACGAAGAAAACCTTGAAGCTACCGTTGTTGCTACCGTAAAGGAAGAGCCCAGACTGGTTATGTACTGGAACGGTAAAGATATTGTAAATATCAGCCGTGAGTTCCTTAATTCCAACGGTGCCGAAAAGCACGTTGATATTGCTCCCGCAAAGGTTCAGTCCTTTGACAAGGAAATCAGCGGCGGCTTTACTGAAAATTACGAAAAAATTGCTAAAGACCTTAATATATGTTCAAAACGCGGACTCAGCGAACGTTTTGACTCTACCATTGGTGCGGGCACCGTACTTATGCCTTTCGGCGGTAAGTATCAACAAACCCCCATTCAGGCTATGGTTAATAAAGTATCTGTTGAAAAACGCCATACCGACACCTGCTCTATGATGGCTTGGGGATACAACCCCTTTATCACCGAAAAGAGCCCCTACCACGGCGCTTATATGGCGGTTGTGGAATCAGTATGTAAGCTTATTGCCACCGGCGCTTCCTTTAACGAAGTTTATTTAACCTTCCAGGAATACTTTGAACGTCCCGGAAAGGACGCAAAGCGTTGGGGTAAACCTCTTGCCGCATTGCTTGGTGCTTTCAAGGCTCAAAAAGAACTGGGTATTGCCGCTATCGGCGGTAAGGATTCTATGAGCGGTACCTTTGAGAACATCGACGTTCCCCCCACTCTTGTTTCCTTCGCCGTTACTACCGAGCAGGTTGAGAGTATTGTTTCTCCCGAATTCAAGAAAGCAGGCAGCAAGGTAGTTCTTCTCACTTGCAAATACAACAAAAACAACCTTCCCGACACCGCTTCCCTTATCGAGCTTTTTGCTACCGTAAGAGGCCTTGTTGACAGCGGCAAAGCAAAAGCTGTCTATACACCCGGAATGGGCGGTATAGGCGAAGCCATAATGAAAATGGCTATAGGTAACAGAATAGGCTTTAAATTCAGCGATTATATAACCGTAGAGGATATTTTCGCTTACAGCTACGCCTCCTTTATTGTTGAGCTTTCCGATGACACCGAAATCGGCACCGTTCTCGGTTACACTACCGAAAAGCCGGTTATCGCACTAAAGGATGAAGAAATCGACCTTGTTAAACTTCAAGAAGTTTACGAAGGCGTACTTGAAAGTGTTTATCCTTGCAATATCGACCACAAGGCAAAAGAAGTTGAAAAATTCTCCTTCAGCGCAGCTAACTATGCAAAGCCCAAATTCAGCGTTGCTCGTCCCAAGGTACTTATTCCCGTATTCCCCGGCACCAACTGTGAATACGATACCGCCAAAGCGCTTCTTACTGCAGGAGCTGACCCTGAAATTTTCGTAATCAACAACCTTTCCGCAAACAGCGTTGCCGAAAGCGTTGATACCTTTGCGAAGAAGATGAAGGACGCTCAAATAGTATTTATCCCCGGCGGTTTCTCCGGCGGTGACGAACCCGACGGTTCCGGTAAATTTATTACCGCCTTCTTCCGCAACCCTGCTATTAAAGAAGAGGTTAACGAGCTTCTTAAAAACAGAGATGGACTTATGGCAGGTATCTGTAACGGATTCCAGGCTCTTGTCAAATTAGGTCTTGTTCCCTTCGGTGAAATTATCGATACCGATGAAACCTGCCCCACTCTTACCTATAATACAATAGGCAGACATCAGTCCCGTCTTGTTCAAACCCGTATAGCATCTAACAAGTCTCCCTGGCTTATGGAAACAAAGGTGGACGATATTTACACCGTACCTATTTCCCACGGCGAAGGCAGATTCCTTGTTAGCGATACCCTTGCAAAGCAGCTTGCCGAAAACGGACAAATTGCAACCCAATACGTTGACCTTTCAGGCAATCCTACTTCCGACGTACGCTTTAACCCCAACAATTCCTTCTTTGCTATTGAAGGTATCACCAGCCCCGACGGTAGAGTTCTCGGTAAAATGGGACATAGCGAGCGTATCGGCAACGGACTTTACAAAAACGTTGAAGGAAATTACGATATGGGTCTTTTCCGCAGCGCTGTTAAATACTTTAAATAAGAGGTGTAACTCATGAAAAGTGATATTGAAATTGCTCAAGAAGTCGAGCTTCGCCCAATAACTGAAATTGCCCAAACCGCAGGTATTCCTGACGACAAGCTGGAACAATACGGAAAATACAAGGCTAAAATTGATTTATCCCTTTTAAAAGACGAAGCAAGAGAAAACGGAAAACTTATTCTTGTTACCGCTATTAACCCCACCCCCGCGGGCGAAGGCAAAACCACCACTACCATTGGTCTTGCAGACGCTATGCGCGCCACCGGCAGAAACGTTATGGTTGCTTTGCGCGAGCCTTCCTTAGGCCCTGTATTCGGCGTTAAGGGCGGTGCCGCAGGCGGCGGTTACGCTCAGGTTGTTCCCATGGAGGATATTAACCTCCACTTTACAGGTGACTTCCACGCTATAGGCGCAGCAAATAATCTTCTTGCCGCTATGCTTGACAACCATATTCACCAAGGTAATGCTTTAGGCATTGACGTAAGACGTATTACTTGGAAAAGATGCGTTGATATGAACGACCGTCAGCTTCGTTTTGTAACCGACGGTCTTGGCGGCAAGGTAAACGGTGTTCCCAGAGAAGACGGTTTCGACATTACCGTTGCAAGTGAAATTATGGCTGTTCTTTGCCTTTCAAATTCCATTACCGATTTAAAGGAAAGACTTTCTAAAATTATTGTTGGCTACACTTATGATGATAAGCCGGTCACCGCAGGTCAGCTTAACGCTCAGGGCGCTATGACCGCGCTTCTCAAAGACGCATTAAAGCCAAACCTTGTTCAAACACTTGAAGGAACCCCTGCCCTTGTTCACGGCGGACCTTTCGCTAATATTGCCCACGGCTGTAACTCTATTATTGCTACCAAAATGGCAATGAAGTTAGGCGATTACGCTATTACCGAAGCAGGCTTCGGTGCAGATTTAGGCGCAGAAAAGTTCCTTGACATTAAGTGCCGCTTCGGTGGGCTCAAACCCAGCGCAGTTGTTTTGGTTGCTACCATTCGCGCTCTTAAGATGAACGGCGGCGTTGCCAAAACCGACTTAAAGGAAGAAAACCTTGAAGCTCTTAAAAAAGGTATGCCTAACCTTATGAGACACGCAAGCAACATTAAAAACGTTTATAAGCTTCCCTGTGTTGTTGCCGTTAACCGCTTCCCCACCGATACCGATGCCGAAGTTCAGCTTGTTATTGATTCCTGTGCTGAGCTTGGAATTAAAGCTATCTGTTCAAAGGTATGCGCCGAAGGCTCTAAGGGCGGTATTGAACTTGCCAACGAGGTTGCGCGTCTTTGCGAAGAAAAGAACAACTTTACCTTCTGCTATGAAGACGACCTTTCCATTGAAGAAAAAATCCGTGCAATCGTTACTAAAATTTACGGCGGTGATAACGTAATATTCACTCCCGCCGCAAAAAAAGAAATTGCAAAGCTTACCGAGCTCGGTTTTTCCTATATGCCCGTATGTATGGCTAAAACCCAGTACAGCTTTTCCGACGATATGACAAAGCTGGGTGCTCCCACAGGCTTTGATATTACGGTACGTAATATTAAGGTAAGTGCCGGCGCAGGCTTCATCGTTGCCCTTACAGGCGATATTATGACAATGCCCGGACTTCCGAAAGTTCCCGCCGCAGAAAAAATAGACGTTGATGAAAACGGCGTAATAAGCGGTCTTTTCTAAAAACTAAAGTAAGAAAAAAGCCTCTGAAATTTAAAATTTCAGAGGCTTTTTTATGGTTCTTTAAATAACCCTATAGCCGGCGGATTATAGGTCCATAACACAAATAGCAGGGCAAAAATTAAAATTATTATAACAGCAATAGTGTTACTGTATTTTGGTGCGTAAAACATAAAGCTTTGTACCACTTCGGTAAGCAGAAAGGTTATAATTACGCCCAGCACAAAAATAGAAATATTTATTACCGAAATATCCGGTTTTCCTATAATTCCCGAAATTGTATAAAAGGTAGAGACTATAAATAACATACCTATGAGAAGCGAAGCCACCCTTGCAAGCATAAAACCCGGGGAAGCTTTCTTACAAAACAGCCACTGCAGTAAAGTATATATCACCACAGGCACAAAAAGTAGTTTTAAATGCTCCCAAGTGCTTTCGTTAACGGTGGAAAAGTATCCTACTATTTTATTATATCCGCTCCACTCATAGGTGAAATGGAGCAAAACACCCAGCCCTACGCAAAATATAATTCCTAAAATAACACTACCCTTTTTAAACAAAAAACGGCACCTCTCTTCAAACTGTCTTCAAGAAGAGTATATGCCGTTTTTAAGCTTTTAATTATAAAATTTTATATCCGCCTGAAGC
>JAZRKJ010000047.1:0-4438 GCA_045646245.1 Acutalibacteraceae bacterium | reverse complement strand
GGCTTTTTAACACATTAGAACGCAAAAATTTACTTTTTTAGGCATTTTATCCCTAAGAACAACTCCCCGGTCTTAATTTTATTTGCAGAATTCACACATTGCTTTGTAACACATATACACATCGAATTTTGAAGTAGTTTCAAAAGGCGCGTGCATAGAAAGCACGGGAACACCCAAATCAACAACGTCAACGCCCAAATTTGCAATATACATAGCAACTGTTCCGCCGCCGCCGAGATCTACTCTGCCAAGCTCGCCTGTTTGCCAAACAATACCCGCCTTATCAAGCATATTTCTCACTTCGGCAACGTATTCGGCGCTGGCGTCACTTGTGCCGGATTTGCCCCTTGCGCCGGTGTATTTGGTAACGCAGACACCTCTGTTAATCTGAGAAGCGTTGCGCCTTTCCATTACGTCCTGGAAGGTTGGGTCAAGAGCGGCGTTAACGTCGGCTGAAAGGCATTTAGAATTCCTGAGCGCTACGGTACAGTCGCCGCCCTGCATTTTAGCAAGGTCGCCCACAACGTATTTAAGGAAGGCGGAATTAAGTCCGGTATTCCCGTCTGAGCCGATTTCTTCTTTATCGGCAAGAACCGCAACGGCAGTCTTTTCGGGGATTTGGGTTTCAATTATAGCCCTTAAAGCAGGATAAGCACAAACTCGGTCATCCTGACCGTAAGCGCCAATCATAGAACGGTCAAAGCCTATATCACAAGCCTTTGCAGCAGGAACACATTCAAGCTCCGCAGAAAGAAAATCGTGTTCGGTCACACCGTATTTTTCATAAAGAATGTTAAGAATATTAAGCTTAACCAATTCGCTTCCTTTATCATCCTTAAAAGGCATACTGCCAACCAAAAGGTTAAGCTCTTCACCGCGGATACCGTCGGAAAGGGTTCGTTTGCTTTGTTCCTGCGCAAGGTGGGGCAAAAGGTCGTTAACCACAAATTTAGGCTCGTCGTCCTTTTCACCTATACAAACCTTTATAACGCTTCCGTCTGCCTTTACAAAAACACCGTGAAGCGCCATTGGAACGGCAGTCCATTGGTATTTCTTAATACCGCCGTAGTAATGGGTTTTGAAAAGCGCCATATCAATTTCCTCGTAAAGAGGGTTGGGCTTTAAATCGAGACGGGGAGAATCAATATGAGCGGCGGTAATATTTACGCCGTTTTCAACCTTTTCTTTACCGATTACTGCAAAAGCGACGGCTTTTGAACGGTTATTAAAGTAAACCTTATCGCCGGCTTTATATTCTTTACCCTTTTCAAAAGGCACAAAACCGTTCTTTTCAGCCAAAGCAACGGAAACTTCGGTGGCTTCTCTTTCGGTTTTTGCATCATCAAGAAATTTCTTATAATCCTCACAAAAAGCAAATGCCTCTGCTACAGTTTTCTCATCAGCGTCCGCAAGAGCGCTTTTACGGTTTATCATAAGTTTTTCTTTCAAAAGCTCCGATTTACTTTTTTCACTCATTATTATTACCTCCGATTAAAGTATTGATAATTTCCTCCGAAAACTTTAAAAATTCGTTTTTGTCGGAATTATTATTTATAATATAGTCTGCCCTTTCCAAGTAAAAACTATCAGGTTTCCCCGCATTCATACGAACTTCGGCTTGTTCTTCGGTTAAAAAGTCTCTCTCTATAATCCTTTTTTTGCGAATTTCTTTATCGGAAAGGACGGCTACAACACTACCGCACAGCTCGTTTATACCGCTTTCAAATAACGTAGGCGCATCAAGCAGTACCGTTTCACTTTCCGCTTCTTCAATTTTTTTAAGAACTTCGTCCAAAATATAGGGGAAAATAATTTCCTCTAAAAGAGTTTTCTTTTCATTATTTACAAAAGCCTTCTGAGCCAGAAGTTTGCGGTCAAGAGCTCCGTCTTTAATAATATCTTCCCCAAAAGCAGCAGATAATTTCGAAAGACATTCTCCGCCGTTTTGGGTAACCTGACGGGAAATTTTATCGCAATCAATTACGCTTATTCCCTTTTTTTCCGCCAAATCGGAAAAACTGCTTTTCCCCGAACCGGTAGGACCGGTCAGTCCTATTATATACTTCATAATTTCACCACTTTAAAAGCGCAGGCGCGTATAAGCCTGTTATAAACAGCAAGACCTACACCGCTTTTTTCGGGAGCGTGAACGTAGGCTTTTTCCACGCCCTTCTGGTCAAGTTCCCGCAACACTCCGAAAAGATTATGCGCCATACTCTCAGTTTTGCTTACGGTTCCGTAAACAAACGACTCGCTGTTAATATCATTTATTTCTTCTTCAAAACAAACCGCCGTATAATTATTGCCGTTTATAAAGTCGCAAAAAGTTTTTGAATCAGCTTCTACAAGGTACAGCTCGGTTTTCGGAGCGTAATGCTTATACTTCATACCGGGAGAAGCAACCCTTTGGCCGCTTTCGGGTTCCGAAAGTATTGCTTTATCAATAATTATATTGGGGAAAATTTCCCTTAACTGCTCCACCGTTACAGCACCGGGGCGTAAAAGTCTGGCGCCGCTATGGTTAACGCTTATTACGGTAGATTCCACCCCTACTTCACATTCATTCCCCATAATAACACCGTCTATTTTACCGTCAAGGTCAGATAAAACGTGTTCGGGAGAGGTGGGACTGGGAGAGCCGGAAATATTAGCCGAAGGCGCAGCAAGAGGCAGCTTTGACTTTGAAATAATTTCTCTTGCAATTTGGTCTTTCGGCATACGTACCGCAACGGTGTCAAGCCCCGCCGACACTTCCTTGCAAACGTAGCCATTGCTGCTTAACACCATAGTAAGCGGGCCCGGCCAAAACAGACGGGCGCATTCATAGGCTTTTTCCGGTATATCCTTAGCTACAGCATTAAGCATTTCCACGCTGTCTACGTGAACGATTAACGGGTTGTCCTGAGGCCTGCCTTTTGCCATAAAAACATCAGATATAGCATTGCTGTTTAGCGCCGACGCCGCCAAACCGTAAACCGTTTCGGTAGGGATAGCAACTATTCCGCCTTTTTTAAGAATTTCGGCAGCTTCGTTTATACTTTTTTCTCTGCTTTCGCCAAGATAAAGCCGTTTTGTTTCCATCAACTGTTTTCCTCGTTATTTTTCAGCATTTCGGTTCTGTAATAAGTGATAAGAGCATCTACCACTTCATCAATGTCACCGTTCATTATCTGCTCTATTTTATAAAGGGTAAGCCCTATTCTATGGTCGGTTACTCTGCCTTGCGGGAAGTTATAGGTTCTGATTCTTTCACTTCTGTCGCCTGTACCGACCTGAGACTTTCTGTCGCTTGCAATAGCCTCGTCCTGTTCCCTTTGGGCTTGTTCGTAAAGACGTGAACGAAGCACTCTTAAGGCTTTATCCTTGTTTTTGTGTTGACTTCTTTCATCCTGACATTCAACAACCATACCGCTGGGTATATGGGTGACACGGATAGCAGAAGAGGTTTTGTTAATATGCTGACCGCCTGCACCGCTGCTGCGGAAGGTATCAATTTTAAGGTCCTTCGGGTCTATTTCAAGTTCAACCTCTTCGGCTTCGGGAAGTACCGCAACAGTAGTGGTAGAAGTATGAATTCTACCCTGCGTTTCGGTATCGGGCACACGCTGTACACGGTGAACTCCGCTTTCATACTTCATTCTGGAATAAGCGCCCGCGCCGTCGATACTAAAGGAAATTTCCTTATATCCGCCGAGTTCGGTTTCGTTTTCGTTGATTACCTCAATACCCCAACCCTTTTTTTCGGCATACATAGTATACATTCTGTAAAGTGAGCCTGCAAAAAGCGCCGATTCTTCACCGCCGGCACCTGCTCTTATTTCAACAATTACGCTTTTATCATCATTAGGGTCTTTGGGTAAAAGAAGAATTTTAAGTTCGTCGGAAAACACCTTTACCTTTTCTATAGCTTCCTTAAGCTCTTCTTCAACAAGTTCCTTAAAATCTTTATCAAGACCGCCCGCATCAAGCAATTCCCGAGCTTCCTTTTCATTATTAACGGCGGTTCTGTATTCACGGTACTTTTCAACAATCGGTGTCATACTGCTGTATTCTTTGCTGAGTTTAGTATACTGAGCGCTGTCGTTAATAACTTCGGGACGCGTAAGCAACATACCTATTTCTTCATATCTCTGTTCAGCGGATTCTAATTTTTCAAACATTAAGTTTCTTCCTCACGAATAATTTTTTTAATACTTTTTTCACAGGTAACGCGGGGAAGCATTACTTCTCTGCCGCACCCTGTACATTTTATACGGAAGTCCATACCTATTCTCAGCACTAAAAACTTGTCGTTTCCGCAAGGGTGTTTCTTTTTCATTTGCAAAACGTCATTAAGCCGCACATCCACGTTACTCGCCTCCATACAGTATATTCCATTTTATTATACATTATTTTTTTCAATATAGCAATAATGCATATAAAAAAATATCCTTGGAAA
>JAZRKJ010000046.1:0-8480 GCA_045646245.1 Acutalibacteraceae bacterium | reverse complement strand
GGGATTATTTTTGCTCTGTTATAGCAATAAAAATCTCGGCTAAATATGAAACTTTCACATTTTAGCCGAGATTTTGTTTATACATATATTAACTTATTATATATTATTTCGTTTGCGCGGGAGCGGATGTTGTTCATGCGGCAGACCCATTCGAGTTGGTTGTCTGCTTTTAGTTGTTCGGTGATGCCATCGCGAGTTTTTATTTGGTTTACCAGCTCAGAAAACATTTCTTCTGCCTGTTTGTTGATGTCGGCGAGGTGGGTGTATAGGGTGCCGTTTATCATTAGTTTGGTATGTAGCAGTTTCTTATGTTCACGGATGTAGGTGAGATAGCGTTCGCCCCATATACCTATATTTATCTCGGGGAGTTTCAGGCAAGGGATATAGTAGTCGCCGTCGCGTTCGTACCACAAGCCGTTAGTTTCGTCGTAGATATATTGCTCCATTGTTATGCCTCCTTGAGTAAGTCCTTAAATGGTGCGTCGTCGTTTACAAAGGTATCGTAGGTGAAGTTAGCGCCGAGACGGAAGCCCATAATGAAACTGTCAAGGTTAGATTCGCCGTTGACTACGCCCCAAGCGTTGCAAAAGTCGAGGAATTTCTTTTTGCTTTCACCCGATAGATGCTCGGTTAAGAAGTCTTCGTTTAGCATCAACACCTCCATTTGTTTTTGCACCGTTTTGTTTTCTTTAGTGCTACGTGCCTGTGGGTCGAGATTGCCGTAATAAAATTCTTCGATAAAGTTTGCCATAAAATTACCTCCTTTGCCTTTATTGTAGCAAAGGAGGTTTATTTTTACGAATGTGTGAATATTGAATATAAGTGTGCGAGCAATTCTAAAAAGCAATAATAGAGTTTAGGTTTTTGTTTTTCCGCCTCTCGGATATGCGGCAACCTCAATCTTTTTGCCGTACCTATAAGCAGTATATCCCGATACAGTATGTGCCTTGGGTGAGGAACGAGTTGCTTTTTCAATTTCATCAGAAACGATATTTGCTACAGTTTCTATAGTGTTATTACTTTTTGTTGCTGTTTTAACAACATTTTTACCCGTAGTTATTTTTTGCTTTGAACTTAAACCATTCACTACTGCTGAAGTCCCATAAGCTATAGCATATTCAGCAACGAGGGGACCAACCGTTTTTATGATTTCACTTGCGATGGGATGATTGGATTCAAAGTTTCTAAATGAATTACGAACCTTATGAAATCCGCTTAAAATAATATTTTCTTCCTTTGGCTTGTTAGAAGTATTAAGCAAGGCTTTTGACTGGTGTGACAATTTTTTCGGCAAAGCACCGTCTGCTACTTGATTTGCTTCTTTATATGATTTTGGAACTTCATCCTTAATGCTCGAATATTCGTCCAACGCAATAATCGGATTGCTCAGTTTAATAATCTGACAAGGTCTAAGTTCATCACCAACGAAAACAGTAGTATCTTTAGTAATAGGGTTATAATATCCGTTTGTAGGATTTTGATAACTACCCCCATGTGCTTCAAAATGTTCCGTTCGAGAAAGGAATTGAATATTTTCGGGGTTGCCTTGCAACTCTGGAAAACTCGCAACATTTTTCATGTGATGACCTTCTATAGCTCTCCCGTCATCATCATATGCTTTCCCTTTTTCTATTATATCAATCTGCTGTTGAGGACTCCAGTCGCGAGTACCGGTACCTTTGGTTACTAGTTTTTGTTCTTGCTCCCAAGCTACCACAATGGCTTTATTCGCTTCTGCTGTGCGTAGCGACATTTCTTAGCCCCCTATTCCTAATAGGTTATAAAGGTCAGCCAAGAACATAAAAAAGTCTTCGTATACTTCATCATCTTCAATGGTGTTGTCTTGATGATTATAAATAGCAATTTTTTGTCCCGATTTTTCACACAATATAGGGTCGCCCGAAGCCAATGCACCAATTACAATATAACTGTCATTAGGTCTATCGTTGTCATTTACATTGATTATAGGCTTATGTGCTACACCATATAATTGTATTCCGGCAGGTAGAAAAAACTCGCCACCATCAGAAATTTCAAACCACTCTTTTAATTTGTTTGGAAGTTTGATTTTGTTATTGTGTTCAAACATTTCGATTTGCTCTTGAGTAGCCTTTTCTAAGAATGACATTTTTCCTTGTTTGCTAATTTTTTCTATTAGTTCTAATAATTGATTGGAAATCACTTTTATGTACTCCTCTAGTTTTAAATATTATGGCTTTTGTTTCTGTAGCAATTATAGCATATACACAATTAAAAATCTATGCCTTGTTATAAAAAGAAAAACTCCCCGACTACATTTCTGTAATCGGGGAGTCGTTTTAGATATAGAGTTTTACTTTAATATCTTTCCATTTATGCACACGTTGTTTTGTGGATTTGGAATATTTATATTCCTTAGCATCCTTTTCGGTGAGCGTAAATTCTGCGAAGTTAAAGTAAGCCGGAATTACTTGCCAGACTTTATAGCAGCCTGAGCAGCAGCGAGGCGTGCGATCGGAACGCGGAAGGGAGAGCAGGATACGTAGTCGAGGCCAATCTTGTGGCAGAACTCAACGGAAACAGGGTCACCGCCGTGCTCACCGCAGATACCGCAGTGGATTTCAGGACGTGTAACTTTACCCATCTTAACAGCCATATCCATAAGTTTACCTACGCCGGTCTGGTCGAGCTTAGCGAAGGGATCATTTTCGTAAATCTTGCTGTCATAGTAAGCAGTAAGGAACTTACCAGCGTCGTCTCTGGAGAAGCCGAAGGTCATCTGAGTAAGGTCGTTAGTACCGAAGCAGAAGAATTCAGCTTCCTTAGCGATTTCGTCAGCAGTAAGACAAGCTCTGGGGATTTCCATCATAGTACCAACTTCGTACTTAAGGTCAGCGCCTGCAGCAGCGATTTCAGCGTCAGCAGTAGCAACAACTACGTCCTTAACGAACTTAAGCTCTTTAACTTCGCCGGTAAGAGGAATCATAATTTCGGGAACGAGGTTCCAGTCGGGATGAGCCTTCGAAACTGCAATTGCTGCACGGATAACAGCAGAAGTCTGCATCTTAGCAATTTCAGGATAGGTAACTGCAAGACGGCAGCCACGATGACCCATCATGGGGTTGAACTCGTGGAGAGAGGTGATGATATTCTTAATATCCTGTACGGTTTTGCCCTGAGCATCTGCAAGAGCCTTGATGTCAGCCTCTTCGGTGGGTACGAACTCATGGAGAGGAGGATCAAGGAAACGGATGCAAACGGGATTACCTTCAAGAGCTTCATAAAGCTTTTCAAAGTCGCCCTGCTGATAGGGAAGAATCTTAGCAAGAGCAGCTTCTCTCTCTTCTACGGTGTCAGCACAGATCATTTCACGGAAAGCAGCAATTCTTTCAGCTTCGAAGAACATATGCTCGGTACGGCAGAGACCGATACCTTCAGCACCGAGCTCACGAGCCTTCTTAGCGTCGGCAGGAGTATCAGCGTTGGTACGAACCTTAAGGGTTCTGTACTTATCAGCCCAAGCCATAATTCTGCCGAATTCGCCTGCGATTTCAGCGTCAACGGTGGGGATGATACCATCGTAAATGTTACCGGTAGAACCGTCGATAGAAATATAGTCGCCTTCATTGTAGGTCTTGCCTGCAAGAGTGAACTTCTTATTTTCTTCATCCATAATGATGTCGCCGCAACCGGATACACAGCAGGTACCCATACCACGGGCAACAACGGCAGCGTGAGAAGTCATACCGCCACGAACGGTAAGAATACCCTGAGAAGCCTTCATACCGGTGATGTCTTCAGGAGAGGTTTCAAGACGAACGAGAACAACCTTTTCTCCTCTTGCATTCCAGATTTCAGCATCTTCAGCGGTGAATACAACCTTACCGCAAGCAGCTCCGGGAGAAGCGCCGAGACCCTTACCTGCAGGAGTAGCAGCTTTCAGAGCCTTAACGTCGAACTGGGGATGGAGAAGAGTATCAAGGTTTCTGGGGTCGATCATAGCAACAGCCTGCTTTTCATCGATCATACCTTCGTCTACGAGGTCACAAGCAATCTTAAGAGCAGCCTTAGCAGTTCTCTTACCATTTCTGGTCTGGAGCATAAAGAGCTTACCGTCTTCTACGGTAAATTCCATATCCTGCATATCTCTGTAGTGGTCTTCAAGGATAGCGCAAACCTTGTTGAATTCTTCAAATGCTGCGGGGAACTTTTCAGCCATTTCAGCAATAGGCATAGGAGTACGAACACCAGCAACAACGTCTTCACCCTGTGCGTTGGTGAGGAATTCACCCATAAGGCCCTTTTCACCGGTAGCAGGGTCACGGGTAAAGGCAACACCGGTACCACAGTTATCACCCATGTTACCGAAAGCCATCATCTGTACGTTAACAGCGGTACCCCAGCTATAGGGAATATCGTTGTCACGACGGTAAACGTTTGCACGGGGGTTGTCCCAAGAACGGAATACAGCTTCAACTGCGCCCATTAACTGTTCCTTAGGATCAGAGGGGAAGTCTTTACCAATCTTGGACTTGTATTCAGCTTTGAACTGGTTAGCAAGTTCTTTAAGGTCTTCAGCGGTAAGCTCAACGTCCTGAGTTACGCCCTTTTCTTCCTTCATTTTGTCGATAAGCTCTTCAAAATACTTCTTACCAACTTCCATAACTACGTCAGAATACATCTGAATGAATCTTCTGTAGCAGTCGTAAGCCCAACGAGCATTGCCGGACTTAGCAGCCATGGTTTCAACAACGTCTTCATTAAGACCGAGGTTAAGAATAGTGTCCATCATACCGGGCATGGATGCACGGGCACCGGAACGAACGGAAACGAGGAGAGGATTCTCCTTATCGCCGAACTTCTTGCCGGTGATTTCTTCCATCTTATCGATGTACTCCATAATCTGTGCCTGGATATCATCATTAATTTTTCTGCCGTCCTCATAGTACTGAGTACAGGCTTCGGTGGTTACGGTGAAGCCCTGGGGAACAGGAAGACCGATCTTGGTCATTTCTGCAAGGTTAGCACCCTTACCGCCGAGGAGCTCACGCATAGAAGCGTCGCCTTCTCTGAACAGGTAAACAAACTTGTGACTCATTACGAATCAACCTCCTATATTTTTCTGGATTTCTCCAATTTTTAATAAACTCAATAAGAGTATCCAATTTATTATAGCAAATATAAAGTAAAAAATAAAGTATTTTTTTTAGTTTTTACGAAATTTTCCTTTTTTATTAAATAAATAAATATTAAAGCAGTGTTTTTTGATGATTTTCCCAAAAAACACTGCTGAAAAAGTTTAATTATGCTTCTTAATTGAAATAATTCTTAAAATAGCGGGAGCAAGAATTATGTTGGCGGCAAGTTCAACAAGGAAGTTTCCGCCTGCAAGTCCCAGGAACATATAGCTGACAGCGTTTTGGAAGCCGTTAGCCGCGCCCCATTCCGCAATTGTGGGCAAAAAGAAAACTGTGCAACCAAGAAGGAACACACCGGTATTGACAATAGGGCAGATTATAGCCGCCGCAATAACGGCAAGATAACGGTTTTTCTTTTCGAAAAGTTTGTATACAAGTCCTGCCACAAGGCCGCAAAGAGTACCTTTAAGAAGAACCGTCGCTACTGTGCCGAGTATGTCAATTGCAAAGAACGACGCCGCATCTCCGCTGAGCAGTACCGCTACGCCAAACACAAAACCCAGCCAAGCGCCGATTTTGTACCCACACATAGCAGAACCAATTACTATAGGAACGAGCACCAAAGAAATTGAAAACGGGCCAAGGCGTATGAAAGAGCCCATAAGCTGCAGCACAACCACAATTGCGGTAAGTATTGCCCCCAGAACCAATTTTTGAGTCTGTTCCCTTCTGTTTACTGATTTTGTCATTTTAATTACCTCCGATACTGTCCCTTTTGGGGTACAGTTCATATATTTTAATCTGCATTATGCAGGATTAAACAGTTTGAAGATTCTTTTTATAGATAGTGAGAAGACCGTCCAAAAGGAGATTTTCGTCATATATAATATCGTGGTCGCAATGGCGGATAATTTCTTTTGAAAGCCCACCTGTAGCAACTATTGTTTTAACCCTTCCCTGCTCTTTTTCCATACGTGAAATAAGTCCGTCTATCATAGCAGAAGCACCGAACACAAGCCCCGACTTCATACAGTCAACGGTGTTGGTACCTATAACACTTTGCGGAGCTTCTATGTTTACCGACGGCAGTTGCGCAGTATTCTCAAAAAGTGCCTTTAAGGTAAGCCTTACCCCTGCGGCAATAGCGCCGCCCATCATTTCACCGTTTTTGCCGAGAAAGCTTACGGTTGTGGCGGTTCCCATATCAATAACAATACAGGGAGTGGGATATTTAGAAAGAGCGCCGACTGCTCCTGCCGCCAGGTCGGCGCCAAGCTGTGCAGGGTTATCAATTTTAATATTAAGTCCTGTTTTAAGACCGGGGCCAAGCACCATCGGTTTAATGCCGCAAAGGGCGGTTATACCCCTTGCAACGGCGTCACCCACAGCGGGAACAACAGAGGAAATTATACATCCCTCAATTTTACGGTAATCTTCCCCGTGAAGAGATAAAACGTCTTTTATATCTATTGCATACTGGTCGCTTGTTCTTCCCGTTTCGGTAGCAAGACGAGCGGTAAGAATAAATTTTTCATTTCTGTAAACGCCTAAAGTTACGTTTGTATTACCTATATCAATGGCTAAAATCATTTTACAGTTCCCTTTCGTGAAGTTTAACACCGTTATTCTTTAAAATACAAGAAAGCTTGTTATAATCGGTTTTTGTAAAATCATCGCTTATGGCGGCGGCTGTACCTGCCGCTTCACCGCTTACTGCACATACGGGAATAACTCTTGTAATATCCCACATAGCATCGTTTGCCGAAATATTTCTGCCGGCGCAAATAAGGTTTTTAAATTTTTCGCCGTGAAGGGCGGAAAAACGAAGCTCATAAACGGGGCCTCTTTTTCTCCAGTCGGAGAAAAGCCCAACGCTGTCGTCAAATTCCGTGTGTTTATCGGTATCTGCCATAACCGTAATACCGTCAATACGGCGGGTCATACGAATTTGAGGAATGGTGGGAAGCGTAACTAAAGAATGTTCGTCAGTAACGTTGCCTTTATCAAAAAAGTTATTTAAAGCAACATCGTGTCCGAGTATTACCTGTTCGGTAAGCTCCTTACCGTCAAGCCCTGTAAAACGGCGGTTGGTGAGAAGCTTGGGCTTTTTAAGGTCTTTATCCCCATCAGGCACGTCACAAGCGCCAAGCGGACGCATACGCACCTTCCCTTCATAAAACTCGTAATACCAGCCTGCAAGAATATTTCCCTGACCAAAAAGAGCTTCCTTTTCGCCGCATAAATGTACAATATCGGCATCTCCCGTAGCATCAACTACGCTTTTTAGCTTTATAGCCTGTCTGCCGGATTTATTTTCGGTAATAAGGTGGGTGATTTTACCGTTTTCACAAGCAGTATTGCAAACAACGGTACCGTAAAGAAGGTCTACCCCTTCTTTTATGAGAAGCTTTTCGGCAAGAATTGCAAAAACCTGTGGGTTATACTGCACCTTAAAACGCTTTTTTGCTCTTTCTTCTACAGAGCCTTCCCCTTTCCAACACTCAGGAAGGTGTCTGCCCTCGCTTCCCTTTTCAATAGAAAGCCTTAAAAGCTCTTCGGCAATGCCGAAAGAAACCTGCTTACCCATACCGTCACAAAGGGGCAAATAAATTGCAATAAGCCCTGCGGTAGCTAAACCGCCAAGCATATATTCACGTTCAATAAGTAAGGTTTTTGCGCCCTGTCTTGCGGAAGCCAGCGCCGCAGAAATACCAGCAATACCGCCGCCGCAAACGACTACGTCATAATTAGATACAACCTCTAATTCACGTTCGGTTTCAATAATCTTTGACACACTACCACCTCTATTTTTACTTTATTATAACACAAAAAAATCCACCATTCAATAGAAAAACTAATTTGACTTTATCATCGACTTTACCGCCTTATTTGTTATAATAAAACCATATCAATTATGAGGTGATTTTTATGGCAAAATTAAGACTTATGAGTAACAATATCTGGTGCGCGGAAAGCAATTGCGATACTTGGGCTGAAAAGGGAGAGGACTGTTCTGCAGAGCACAGATCAAAAGGCTTTTTAAAGGTTTACAAGGATACTCTTCCCGACGTAATCGGTCTTCAGGAATGTACCGCACGTTTAGCCGATAACCTTATGCAGCGCTTTAAGGAAGATGGTACACTCCCCTTTGCGCTTCTTTGGGGCAGAGATACACCCATCATCTACCGCTCCGACAAATTAGAGCTTATCGATTCAGATTACCTTATTTATCCTCTCGAGGTTCCGGGTTTTGAGGGTAAATTTAATAACGATAAAACAAAATCCTACTGCATTGCAGTATTCCGCATTAAGGAAAACGGTAAGCTCTTTATTTTTGCCTCTACTCATCTCTGGTGGAAAACT
>JAZRKJ010000045.1:0-19913 GCA_045646245.1 Acutalibacteraceae bacterium | reverse complement strand
GTAATAAGCACGTCGGCTGTCATTTCAGCATTTTCCTTTGTTAGCCCTGCATGCATAAGGGCTTTTACGGAAAATTCTTTTAAGTCATTCAACTTAATTTTCTTCATAATAATCCCCCTTAAGTATCAACGATACTTTGTTACTATTTTATTATACATTTTTTAAAATAAAATCATATAGAGATAACTGTTTATAAATATGGACTTTTCTGCTACTCACCTTGACAAACAAATATTTTAGATATATAATATCCTAAGGGGTGGAAACAATATGCCTGTAAAAGTCAGTGGCATCTATGAACGCACAACTCTGCTAAATAACGATTTAGAATCTACTAACTTTCTGCAAGTAAATTGTTGCGGAATATTTGAACAAACGGCAGAATCTTCTATCACAATCAGACCTCAC
Source organism: Acutalibacteraceae bacterium (assembly GCA_045646245.1). Lineage (GTDB taxonomy): Bacteria > Bacillota > Clostridia > Oscillospirales > Acutalibacteraceae > SIG607. The sequence continues at coordinate 19,505 of JAZRKJ010000045.1, read as the reverse complement.
GGTCGTAAAGATTATCAACTAATTATTGTTTCAAAGGGAAGCGCCGTTTTTAAACACAAAGAAAGTGAAATAGTCCTCGCAAATGGTGAAATGATAATAATACCGCCGTTTGAAAGAAACGAATATAATTATTCAGACCCCATTGACGCATTATGGATACACTTTTCAGGTACTGCAATCAAAGATATTCTTGATACTTATCAACTCAAACCATTCACAAAGTATTCTATATCAAATTCCAGTCATTTTTTATCGTATGCAGAAAAAATTATAAAGGAACTCCAAATTAAAAGAATCGGTTACATGAATAATTGTAATGGCTATCTGCTGAATATTCTTACTCTTGCCAAGAGAAGAATAGATGAGCAGGAAGCGAAAAACAGTTCTTCCCCTTTAAATGTTTTAAATTTTATTGTAGAAGAAATGAAAACCAATTTTGCTGATAATAACGACATATCTTATTATGCCAAGATGTGTGATTTAAGCGTTTCACGGTTTGCTCATTTATTTACGGAAAAATATGGTGTTCCGCCGTATAAATATCTGCTTAATATTCGATTAAACCAAGCCAAATATTTACTTACACAAACCAATATTCAGGTAACAGAAATTGCAAAAAGTATTGGCTATGAAGATTCGTTCTATTTCAGCAGAATTTTTAAGAAATACATCGGTGTATCACCTAACAATTACAGACAACAAAACAAGGAGTGTTAGTATGGAAAAATACGCATGGAAGGCTCACATTAAAGAAGGAAGTTTTGACGAATATTGCCGCCGTCACGACGAAATTTGGCCCGAAATGATTGACGTTTTAAAATCTGCAGGCATTAAAAATTACACCATTTGGAACGTCGGAAACGAGCTTTTCGGATATTACGAATGTGAAAAAGGCGTTGAATTCGCAACAAAAGTACAAAGTGAAAGTCCCGTTGTAAAAAAATGGGATGAATATATGAAAGATATATTGATTATGCCAATGGATCCAATCACAAAGGCGCAACCAAAATTAACTAAGGTTTTCGAACTGGATTGAAAAAATACGATACCGCAATTAAAGCATTGGAAACTGTATAATAAACACGAGCTTTAAAATAGTGAAGGAGTTATTCAAATAAATATCCACCAGCAACAGCGGGTCTGACTACTGACAAACCCACCATAATTTCGGTGGGTTTGAATGTTTAAATATAAAGTTCAATTTACATTATTTGTCAAAGTAACAGTGGGACGATAACATTATTAAAAATGCAGAACTGCTAATCAAAGCAATTCTGCATTTTATATATTTATACTTATTCTTTCCAACCGTCAACTTCAGCAGACTTTTCACCTTTATAAAGTTCAAGCATAAGTTATACAGTTGCTTTTAAATTACCAGAAAATTCTGAAATGTCATCAATAGTAATAACACCCTCAGTAATTAAAGTGGTGATATTTTCAACCATTTTCGATCTTCTCATATCACAAACTACACCTGTTTTGTGTTTATCCCTATTGATACGCTTTTCCAATTCCCAAAACTTATTTGAGAGGTTATCAGATGAACTTAATATCTCAATATATTCCTGATTAAGTTTATCCATATATGTTTCTTGCCACATAGGCAATTTCACCCGAAATAGTTTCCAATCTTTTTCGGGTATTTCCTTTATCATAATAATCTCCTTTTTGCTTACTCTTTACCGCAGCATCTTTTATATTTCTTTCCGCTACCACAAGGGCATTTTCCGTTTCTACTTGGTGTTTCCACCTTAGAAAGCACACCATCTTCAATAATACCATCAATTTCATAGCAGTCATCAAGTTCAAAAGGGGTGTGTCCTCTATGAGTATGCTTTCGGGTATGATTTCGCAAATTAGTATAAAGCATAAAAAATTTATACGCCTGTTCTTTACTGGAAAATTCTTTAAACTTGGGAGCTCCCATTCTTTTCAGCTCTGATATAACCCTATCCGGTTCATCATCGTAAATTACCAAAGATCCTGCAAAATCTTCAACAATTCCTTTATAATTAGAAAGTCCTAAATCATCTCTTAAATAGTTTTCTAAATTAGTAATGTGCTTCGTTTTTTCGTAGTAAAAATCGTCTTCATACTTTAAAAGCTCATCTTTCTCAGGCACATAAAAAGGTCTGTCACCCTGCTCAAACACAAGTTTTTCGTAATCTTCGGGATCACCAAAAGTAAGCACATATTCTGCTATCAATAACTTATTAAATAAATCTGTTTCTTCTGCATCCTCGTCATATACTTCTTCCTCACTCCAAATAACATAATACTTTTGGTCCGTATTTATATCATTTACAATTTCTGCAAACTGTTCTTTGGTAAGGTTCAATTCAGGATTTTGTTTTTCGATAATACGATAAGCCCTTTTCATCGGAATAATTCCATATAAATTTGCAAACGCATCAAAATATCTTAATATTAATTTTTTCATTTCAACTACTCCTCAAAACCATTTAATTAGTTGAATTTTTGTCTGGCTAAAATACATTCAACCACACGGTCGGTAATAATACCTCGGTCGCGCTCAGCATAGTATTCGAGCATAGGGGTAAGTAATTCTGTAATTTCCTTTCGAGAGAACTTAGGCATTTTTAACTGTTTACCATACAAAGCTCTTGCGGTGTTTATTTGGCGGGTGAAGCTTGTATTAAACGGACGTGCAGTAACGTCCCCAATCAGTCCTTTAGGGTCAATATCCATCGGTGAAAACTGCACGTTAGAGAGCAATCCTGCGCCGTTATCAAAAATCGGGCAATATTGGAACTTTCCATTTTGCTCAATTACTGCTATGTTGTTGAGGTGTCTATCATCATTCAAAAATAGTGCGTCTACCTCAAAAAGCAATGTTAAATACTGCGGAAACTCTTTAAGACCTGTATACTCAGCGGTTGCTTCTGCAAGATACTGAATGCGCTTTTTATCGCTACTAAGTTTTTCTAACTTATCTTTTAGTGAAGTGCCAAGCTGACGGGAGAATAAATGGCTGAGCGTAATAATTGATTGGCCATCCTTCAAAAAGTTTTTACTTGAACATCCTGTTCTGTCTCTACCGTGAACATTCAGGCGTTCCATTTCATAACATGCGAAATAAAACGGTGTTTCAGATTCAATATTGCTCTTTTCAAGCAGTTTTGATATGATTGTTTCTGTTAATGCCTCATAGCCGAATTGATCGAGCTTATACCATTTATCTGTTTCTTTATCAAACCATTTTTCCTGATTACCCTTTGAAGAAGTTTCAGCAACCTTTTCGTTAGTTACAAGTTTAACTGTCATTGTATCTCCTCCAGTTTAAGCCATTGATTGTCTTCTGCCATTCTGCCGTTTGTTTTTTTGATAATCTCAAGCGGCTCATAACTTTCAACACCGATTGTTTCCAGATACTCTCTGATACCGCTGCGACTTCTTGGCACACAACGTTCCTCTAAGAAACTTTGAAAATCTCCCCATGTCGGCACTTCATTTTTACCAAATGCGGTTTTAACTATATGCTCGGTTGTGTTTTCTAAAGACAATGTTTCATCCGTAAAATCAGCAATAATTTTGGTACACAAAATTTCACCGTCATAAAACTCAAGCTTCAAAAGCTTATGTCCAAGTGATTTTTTGCTTTCTAAAAATTTATCCATAGATAAATGCGGTGAAATAATAATTCTTTCACCATCAAATGCCATTTCCATTTTTGAATCGGTAAGACCGAGCTCAGCAACCCATTTACTAGGCACCGACACCTTATAGGTTTTAGAGTCTTTACCTGCGGTGCCTCCCGCCTTACCCACAATTAATTTTGCTACTCGTCTTTCCATAACTATCACCACAAGAATTATATCATATTCGTAACGAATGGTCAACGCTTATACAACGTTTCGTGCATAAATCCAAAAATGAGTGTTATTTTAGAGGTTCGATCAGCCTATGTATTAATTTTTTATGGCATTTTAATAACACTCGGGAACACTCTGCGACAAAAAATTGCATAGGCAATATTCATACAAGCAATGAGTATCAGCAAAATATAAACCGCTGTTCTCATTGCTTTTGTTTTTATCTCAACCGCTAAAAACAAACTCGGTAAAGCTGACAGCAAATAGAATACCGTAAGCGTTTGAGATAAAACAAGAAAACCCTTCAAATAAAATCCTAAAATAAAATTATATAAGAGAGCTACCGCTAAAAAAGCAAGTCTAGTTTTTGTCTGCAATGTGATTGCAAAGAGTTTGGATACCTTCACGATAATTCCTCAATTCATTTGTAAATTCACATTGCAACAGTCCGTTTACGACAACCTCAGCATTGAATTTCTTTCCCTTGAAATTTCCCTTATGGGTGGAAAAGATGCTTTTAATTGTTGATAACACGAAACAAACACCTACAAGTTGATTGATGCCGCAAACCCTTGTAAACTCAAGATTTCTACGGAAATTAATGAAAAACTATAACTTCCGAAGAAAATTCTCGAAATTTATGTTCCAAAATAAAGGTCTTTATAAATACCTTCTTGCTCTACAAGCTGGCTGTGGCTTCCCCTTTGTTTAATTTCGCCGCCGTCAACAACCGCTATTGTATCGGCGGTTCGTATGGTAGAAAGCCTGTGGGCGACAACAAGAGTCGTTCTGCCTTTTAAACCGAAAGCACAAGGTTACGAACATTCATATCCGCAACGTTTTCGGCAGTTATTATCAGTACGTAATAGGTATTACGAAGTATTGCAATTATGCCGTCGACGGATATTTTGATGCGATTGTGCTTGATAATTTGCACGTCAGAAAGGCGGTCAGATACACCTACTTAAGCTATAGCGAAGAATGTGCAATAAATTACAGAATACTTCCCATCGTCTTTTTAGAAGAGCTTGTAAACGTAAAATCACTTAGCATAAGCGAGGTTTACAGAACCGAAGAAAACGTGTCAATTCCCACAATTTCGGTAAGCGAAGGCGCAACGGTAGAGAATCTTTCCATTAAGAATTGCTACACCGAAAACAACACCGGTACTCCCTTTGCTTTTTATGAGCAAAAGGGCGAGGTTAAAAAGCTCGTTTGGGAAAATAACCGTATGGTAAACGGCGATTTATATCTGCCGAAAAACTTAAATTTGGTATGATTTCAGTTTATCAAACAAGCAAAATTCAATCAATAGATATTTTCTACATTTTCCTTTAAAAAGTTTGATATCGAAGAATAAAACTCGCGGAGAAACTATTATGAAATTTCTTAATAAATCGCTTCTTGAAAAGAATTTGCTTGAAACTACCAAAAGCTTTTTAGACAAAGGCGTTATTTACGGCTCTTATGCTTAAAAACCACAGGGCTTTAACAGACAATTTTTGGGGCGAAAGTATTCATAAATTTGAAAACAGCGTTATGAATTCTTTTGAACTTTAGAATATAAAACAATTTTGCAGAAAGGCAGTTGAAGTTTATGAAGGAATTAAAATTTGAAGAGCTATCAATAAAGCAAAAGCTTGGAATGGTGTTTACTCCATTCCTCAACAGTTGGGCAAAATCCGAGCCTGACGAGGAATTTGTTTTAAATCTTATAAAAGAGCGCGCCCTCGGTTCGGTTTGGATTCAGCAGGGATACAGAGATGCCGAAGTAATGCTCAAAAGGGTTAAGGAGCTTGCGGATTATCCCATTATTATAATGACCGATGCAGAAAGCGGAATTGAAAGCAGCGAAGGAAGATATATCGTAGGTCGTCATAGCGCCATAAGCAGTACGGGCGACCCCAAATATGCTTACGCTTTCGGTAAGGTGCTTGGAACAAAGGCCCACAAGATGGGATATAATATGGTGTGCAACCCTATCGTTGACATTCTCCCCGGAGCGATACGTTCTCTGGGCGGCGACAAGGAGAAGGTTACGAAATACGCCATCGCTATGGCGCGGGGTATGCACGACGGCGGCGTTATGACCATCGCAAAGCACTATCCCGGCGGAAGCAATCCCAATAAGATCGATTCCCATATGACCGAAAGCATCTCTTATGACACAAAGGAGGAGCTGATAGAAAGCCATCTTTATCCTTATAAGAAGCTTTTAGATGAGGGACTTCTTGACGGCGTTATGACAGGTCATAAGAGAATGGTAAATATTGATAATAATCGTCCTGCTTCTCTCTCAAAGCCGGTTATAGATATTATAAGAGAAATGGGTTTTGAGGGTATTGCTATTACCGACGCCCTTTGTATGATGGGTATTCGCGCAAAATACAGCGAGGTAGAGGCGAAGGGCTACGCTATTGCCGCAGGTAACGACCTCCTACTTCCCTTTACTCAGGATAATCGCGTTAAGTTCGGCAGGCTCGTCGAAGCCTACGAGCAGGGATTGATCCCTGACGATATGCTTGACGCAGCAGTAAGGCGCGTCCTCGCCGCACAGCATAAAACGACCCTGCTGACAGACGATGCCGAAATTTCGGAGGAGGAGCTACGGCTTTTCTTCGACATCAACAAGGATAATATCTGCGCGGTAACCGACGAAGGTCTGCTTCCAAGCATCCCGAGGGACGGAAAGCACTTCTTTGCGATGCTTGTGCGCAACGAAATGAGTATAGGCGCAGACGGGAAAATTGATGTTGATACCTTCTCGTCAAATTGGCTCTACCCCGAAAAGGTAAGGGAAAAAATTCTTGATCTTTTCCCGAATTCAAGGGTGGAATATATATACGAGTTTCCAACTCAGGCCCAAAACACGAGGATACTTACCCAGTCGCTCGGTTGTGACGAGCTTATATTTCTTACCTTTACCGAGCCGCTGTCATTCGTTGGCGAGGAAAGGCTTACCCATAGAATAGTGACCCTTATAAAAGCTCTTCAGCACACCGACAGATTATCGACCGTGGTGCATTTCGGAAACCCCCTTGTCCTTGAGGAGCTGCCGCATATTCCGAGGCTTATTATCGGAAGTCTGTCAACAGAAAACGTCGACTCATGTCTTGAGGTCCTTGCAGGAAACTATCCCACAAAGGGAGTTCTTAACTGCTCTCCCGAGTTTAAATAACCGTTTTAGTTATTGTGACCATCTCTTATTTTTTCTTAACTTCAACATTCGGTTGACAAAAATGAAAAAATAATATATAATCTTTTAGGATATAAAAAGGCTATGACCGAAAACAAGTAGCAGACTTTATTTTACCAAGAGAGGCTCGGGTTGGTGCGACGGGCTGTAAAAGGGTTTTGTGAATACAGTTCGACCAGCCGCATAAAGCCGCTTAATGCCCGTTAAAGCATTGTGTTTTTAACACGCCGAGGTACGCTTTGTGAGAAGCGTATAAATAGAGGTGGTACCGCGTAATTTCGCCCTCTGTCAGTATTTTACTGGCAGAGGATTTTTATTACTTAGGAGGACAAAAAATGGGAATTTACGAAGAGCTTGTTGCCCGTGGACTTATTGCACAGGTAACTAACGAAGACGAAATCAGAACAATGATAAACAGCGGAAAGGCAACCTTCTATATTGGTTTTGACTGTACCGCAGACAGCCTTACCGCAGGTCATTTTATGGCGCTCACCCTTATGAAGCGTTTGCAAATGGCGGGTAACAAACCCGTTGCTCTTATTGGCGGCGGCACTACTATGATAGGCGACCCTTCGGGCAGAACCGATATGAGAAAAATGCTTACCAAGGAAGACATCGACCACAACGCCGAATGCTTCAAACGCCAGATGGAGCGCTTTATTGAGTTCGGCGAAGGCAAGGCAACCATGGTTAACAATGCCGAATGGCTTTTGAACCTTAACTACGTTGATATGCTCCGCGAAGTGGGCGCTTGTTTCTCGGTTAATAATATGCTCCGCGCTGAATGTTACAAGCAAAGAATGGAAAAGGGTCTTTCCTTCCTTGAATTCAACTATATGATTATGCAAAGCTACGACTTCTACTACCTTTTCCAACACTACGGTTGTAATATGCAGTTCGGCGGCGACGACCAATGGAGCAATATGCTGGGCGGTACCGAGCTTATAAGAAGAAAATTGGGTAAAGACGCCCACGCCATGACTATTACTCTTCTTACCGACTCTCAGGGCAAGAAAATGGGTAAAACTGCGGGCAACGCCGTTTGGCTTGACCCCAACAAGACTTCTCCTTACGACTTCTTCCAGTACTGGAGAAACGTTGGAGATGCCGACGTATTAAAATGCATCCGTATGCTCACCTTCTTACCCCTTGAACAGATTGATGAAATGGATAAGTGGGAGGGCAGCGAGCTTAACAAAGCAAAAGAAATTTTAGCCTTTGAGCTTACCAAAATGGTTCACGGCGAAGAAGAAGCCGAAAAGGCTCTTAACGCCGCTAAAAATATGTTCGCGGGCGGTAAGGATTCCGCCGATATTCCGTCTGTTACCCTTTCTGCCGACGATTTGGGCGAAAACGGTATAGGTATTCTTGACATTATGGTAAAAAGCGGTCTTTGCGCTTCAAAGAGCGAAGCCAGAACTCTTGTAGTTCAGGGCGGCGTCAGCGTAAACGAAGAAAAGGTTACCGTTCCCGCAACCTTCTACTGTGCTGAACAGCTTAAAGCAGGACTTCTTATTCAAAAAGGCAAAAAGAAGTTTATAAAAGTTTCGCTGTAAAAGCAGAAAAATTTAAAGTCTCTTGAACGAAAGTTCAAGAGACTTTTTTTACTGATTTAAGCCTGATTCATTAGGAAAACGAACCTCACAGCCTAAGTATTCCTGACATTCGGTAAGTCCTTCGCCAACGATTTTTTTAGTACGTTCAAAGGATTTTTTACCGTTAGCGGAGCTAAGGCCCTGATTTGCAAAGGCGTTTTCGTCGGGCAAGGCGTAAAGCACGTATTCCGCATTGGCGCCGTATCCCGTTTTGCAAACCCAAGCGGGGATAATATCTACGCCGCTGAGCTTAACGGTACCGTCGCTGTACTTATCAAAGGTATAGTAGAAAAGCATACCGTCTTCGGTGTGACCGGTGGGACAGTCGGAATAAAGCTGGTCAAGGCGCTGGTTGGAAACCGAATTACCCATAGAATAAAGGCAAACGGTTTTGCGGCTGCCGTCGGTAGAGGTAAGAAGGTCAATGGGCTGAATAACGTGAGGATGTCCGCCGACAATTACGTCAACCCCTAAATCACAAAGCTTTTGAGCAATCCGGCTCTGCCAATGGTTTTGTTTTAACTGATATTCATTACCCCAATGCATATAAAAAACTATTGCTTCGGCGCCCTTTTGCTTCATATCTTTAATAACGCTTTCTGCTTCAAGGTAAAATTCGTCAAGGTGCTCGTAACAAAAGGATGCAAGGAGCGGCGCCGCTTCGCTGTTTACTATTCTTCCGTTAATGGATTTGGTGCCGTTGCCCTGATAAACGTTTTCGTAAGTATAACACGCCATACCTATTTTTACACCGTCAACCTCTTTTACCGTGTAAAGAGCTTCTTCGGTTGTTTCACGGGTACCGATAAAAGGCATATTCTTTTCCTTTAAAACCCTTGCGGTACGTTTAAGACCGAAAAGTCCTGTATCGTAGCAATGGTTATTGGAAGTAAGAAGCATATCAATTCCCGCAGCTTTTACGGCATCAATAAGGCTATCGGGGGTATTGAAAGCGGGATAACCCCTGTAATTTCCCGATTCACTGCCGCCCAGAGTCACCTCAAGGTTTGCAATGGCAAGGTCGGCGTCGTTAAAATAGGAGCTGACTTCTCTGTAAAGAGGAGAAAAATCGTAACCGTCTCCTTCCTTCGCCGCAGTAAGCAAGGGAGAGTGAATAAGTATATCCCCCGTATTTACCACCGTAGCGCTGGATACAACGTAAGGCTCTTCGGGTGTGCTTTCGGATGGGTCGGATACTGTAGACAGCTCTTTTCCGCCCGACAAATCAATAATTTTGTCAATTCCGCAGCCTACCAGCGTAATAACAGCTACAAGGCATACCGCGCAAAGGACAAAAAACAAATTTCTTCTTATAATTTTTTGTTTCCGCGTTAACTTTCCCATACTTATCCCCTTAAAATTTTACTGTATTTCTGAAATTATTTTAATAAAATCTTTTCCGTTTTCAACCGCTTTTTGAGATTTTTCATTTCCTTCAATAAGTGTTCCCTTTATATCGCGACAGTACATTTTAACTTTGCTTGGCAGGGGTAAATCCTTATCCACGGCGCATTCGCTGTAATAGGACGCCGGAAGGCTTGTCTCCACGCAAAAGGTTAAGCCGTTAATATAATCGGTAAAATAATCGTAACCTGCTTCACCGGTTATTATAAGCATACATTCCTCGTCGGTAACTATAAGGCTTTGGAGACGTTGCATCATTGTGTTTTGATACTGCGCGGTAGACTTACCCGTTTCGAAGGTACAGTTAATAACCGAAACCTTTACCTCTCCGTCGCCGTTATAATCAGGGCAATGTTTTTCAAAATACTCTTCAATATAAGGAATGTACATATCGGCAACTATTCGGTTGTCGTAAATAACTATTTTTAAATCGGGATCCTTTTTATTGATGCAGCTAACCGTAATCCAGGTAAGAACAGCCACCGCAAGCGCTATTGCCACAACCGCTTTTTTGTAGTAGTACCAAAAATGCTTTACCTTTTCCCAAAAGGTTTTGGGCTTTATTTCATCGCTGTACGCTACGTGCTCGGTGGCGCCTTCTTCGGCAGCCTTGCGTTGCATTTCTTTAAGTTCAAGAAAGTCACGACGCGCTTTGTCGCGTTGACTTAAAGTATCGCTTTTTTTATGGTCTCTCATAATTCTCTCCTAAAAAATGATTTCAGGGCTTTCCATTTCCAAAATTTGCTCGTTATAAAACAGGGATTTTTTCTGCAGTTCCTCTTCCAATACCGTGAACCCGTACTTTTCGGTAAGGGTTGGAGTATCGGAGAAAAGATTTACGCCAAGTCCCAGCCTTTCGCCCTCTATTTTAACGCCCATAGCCGCAAGAGTTGTGGGAAACATATCAAAGGTGCCGAAAAGACGGTTTTTCTCCTTTTTAGGGGAGACGGCGGAATTTATAAAACAGTTATAAACAGTACGCGTATATTGGGGGTTTGTTTCCTTTAAAAATTCAGGGTCCATTGTAAGATGGTCGCCGCAAAGAACAATAGTGGTGTCGTTATAAAAAGGCTGAGTTTTAAGCCACTCAACAAACTCAAACACCCTTTTAGACGAACAGGCAAGCACGTTAGCATACTGATTTTCGTAAATTTCGGGGCAATCTTCACAGACGTAACCGTCGGGGAAATGGGTATCTGCCGTAAGCATGGTAAAGTTAAAGGGCTTACCGCTTTCGTAAAGCTTAATTACCTCTTCTTTTGCAAAGTCAAAAAGCTTTTTATCCTCATAACCCCACCATTCTCGGTAATCTTCGGGAAGTCTGCCTTCGGCTTTAAGGGAATTTATATCCACAATATTATAATTTCCGTGTTCGGTAAAATATGTTTTACGTCCGCCAAAATCCGCATCGCTTCCGACAAGAAGGGTTTGGTTATAGCCTTGGTTGCCCAAAACCTCGCCGAGTGTACTTGCGCCGGGTAAAAACGCATTTTCGCCGCCGTAGGTTTCACTTGCCAAAGGCACCTTTATAAGCATTCCCGACGTTTGGGAAACCATGGCCGCCGCAGTCCAGGTTGTACCCGCAAAGGAAAGGGCGCCGCCAACCTTTTCGTCCTTTGAAAAATTAACGTTTTCTTCTGCAAGAGCATATAACTCAGGTATAAAATTATCGGTTATATTGCCCCCTGCCGATGTGTCGGCATAGGTGGATTCCATAGATTCAAGGAAAATATAAACAAGGTTTCGCTTTTTTTGCGGAAAGGTAATTTTTGCATTAAACGGCTCAACGTAATTATCCCTTATAAAGTCAGATTCGGTGGAAGAAACACTTATATAGTCCACCACTTCAAGCTTTGCTACAAAAAGGGTTACCGCCACAAGCAAGGTTGAAAGCGCAACGGGAATAGCAATTTTTTTGAAAAACTCACAAACCTTTCCCGCGCAATACCTTTCATACCGTTTCCGGTTTTCCTTCCACTTGGTAATATAACCGCCGAGAAAAGCATAAAGGATAAATTCAAAGGCAGACAAAACAACGGTAAAGCCGCCAACGCGCACAACAGCGCTTCCCGTCAGGTTACGGTTAGCGCCGACGGCGGGGGATTTTAATTGAAAAAGAACTTGGTCAAGGTATATTCTGTCGTATTTGCTCAGCAACCATACTGTAAGAAAAAACAAAGCGTTACCCAGCACTAAAATAACGGCAGCGGTAACAAGCTTTTTATTCACCTTTTTCTCCTTCTTCAAAGCAATCCCTCTTTCTAATGGATTATATATCTACATTTTAGCCCCGCAAGAACAAATAGTCAATAGTTACCGTCTTAAATTAACAGTTTTGAAACAAAAATAACCCCGAAGAGCTACACCATAAGTCAACTCTTCGGGGGATTTATTTTATTAGTCTTCTTTTTTCTTTTTAGAAAGAATAAGAAGAATTATGATACAAAGAAGAACTGCGCCCGCAATAACAGACCAAATAATAATATGGCTTGTATCACCGGTCTGGGGAGAATCGTCGGGCTCGTCGTATTCGTTAACGAACTCAACAGCAGTTTTTGCTTCGTCCTCTACAAAGTATTCGTCTTTGACTTCATACTCACCCTTGCCGTTATCGGTAACGGTGATAACTACCTTATAGGTTCTTTGGTCGTAAGACATACCCTCTTCGTTTTTGGCAGTATCTTCCTTAACGGTGTAGGTAAAGGTGCCTTCCTTGTCAATTACGATTTCATCGAATCGGAAGTTGCCGTCAACGTCGTTAACGGCTTGGTCTATCTTTCCGCCGTTTTCATCATAGAGAACAAAGGTAAATTCGTTTGCCTTAAGAGTTCTTCCCTTAAGAACCTTATTACCTTCTATTACAAAGGAGGTATCCTTTGTGGAATAAGAGTTAACAACTACAATTCCGTCTTCAGCTTCTGGGGTTACGGCAACAGTAAGAATAGCTCTTCCGGTAGAATCTACAGCATCACTAACCGTTACTGTAACGGCATTGGAAGCCTTATCATAGGTAATACCGTTAAGCTTGCCATCTTGGTCTACGCCTTCGGGAAGAGCTTCTTTTACTACAAAGTAGTAAGTACCGGCTTTATTAAAGGTAAGGTAAGCGGTTTCCTCATCATCAGCAAAGCTAAAGCTTTCGCCTGCGTTTTCGGCTTTGAGAACCGCTTCTCCAACGGCAGAAACATCACCATTGGCATTTTTTAATGCCTGATAAAGCTCAAAGGAGAACATTCCGTCGGTAAGGGTCTTGTTATAAGACTTTTTACCGCTTATCTGAACCGTAACCGGAGCCGCTTTGTATTCGTTAGTAAATGCAATTCCATTTGTTTCAACCGTTTCGTTGGTAACCTTCTTGTATACTGTTTCATAAACCAGCTTGCCTGCAAGGTTATCGGTCACTCTTATTCCCACTTCAAAGTAAGCGGTGTCGTATACCATTAACTCGTCGGCGTTATCGGGAACAAGCTCTTTTACAACAAAGCGGTAGCCGCCTATTTTATCAAAATAAAGCTGAGGAATAAGGCTGAATTCAAATTCTCCGTTTGCGTTGTTCTTTACAATCTGTAAAGGAGTATTTAAATCGTCTGCAGAATAAAGAGCAAAGGAGAACGCGTCTTCTTCAACATATTTTGAAATGCTGTCGCCTAAAAGGTACTTATTACCCCTTATTTCGGCGTAAACCGGAGAAACTCTGTATTCGTTGTTAAACTGAAGGTTATTTCCCTGATAATCAACGCTTGCCTGAAGCTTACCGAAGCCGTCGTCGGTTACGCTTACCTTAACGGTGTATGTGGTGCGGTCGTAAACTATACCGTTCTTCATACCGTTCTGATCAACGTCTGCGGGGTACTTTTCTTTTACGGTATAAACGTGCTCGCCCACTTTGTCATAAGACAGATTAAACTTAAAGGAAGCGTTGTGTTCGTCGGTGGGAGTACCGTTATAAACGGTATCAATAACTATTCCGTTTTCAATAAGCTGGAACTCAAAGGCTCTTGCCTGTAGCGACCTTATACCGTCTAAATATTTAGCGCCGACTATTTCAGCAGTAGCAGGCTGGGTAACGTAAGCATTTTCAAATACCATATTCAAAGCATTTTCGCCGTTTAAGGTCATAGTAGAAACAGCAGAAAGCTTGCCGGTTTCCTTATCGCCCGTTACAGTAACGGTTATATGGTATTCTTTTGTATCGTAGGTCACACCGTTAAGGGTATTGTTAACGGCACCTTCGGGAATAATTTCTTTAACTACATAGTAATGTACGCCTTCCTTATTATAAGAAAGCTCACCAAAATTAATGGCACCGTTTGCATCTGCAGAAGCAGTAAGTACAGCGGAAGAATTTTCACCTAATTCAAAATCGCTTTGGGTTTCGTAAACAGCAAAGCTGAATTCTCCGCTTACAATAGCTCTGCCCAATAAATGCTTGGTAGCAGAAAGGTTGGGGGTAAGGGTTACTTTTTCGGGGGTAAAGGTGTTTTCAAAATTAGCGCCGTCTACCTCTGCAACGGCAATTATGTTGCCTGCATTAGCAGAAGCAAAAGCAGTATCAACAACTGTACCGTCCTCGTTCATAACCTTAACGTTAATGGTGTAATAGCCGTTAACGTCGTCTACCTTTATTTCTACCTTATACTGCTTATTAGTGTAGGTAACGTTTTCTATATTACCGGAATCTTCCTTAAGAATGTAGTAATGAGTTCTTACATCTGTAAGGCTGTCGTACAGTACCGAAATTCTCGCCTTTCCCGCCGCGGCGGTTACGGGAGAAGTAGCCACAGGAGTATTGCTTACAATATTATAATCTGCGTCCGTCTCAAAAAGTGAGAAGCTAAAGCCTGCGGGAAGAATATTTGCGTTTTGATTGTAAACGTTTTTAACAACCTTGTTAATATCAATAACTGCTTCGGCAGCACCGTCTACGTTATAGCCGTTATTAAATTCAACGGTTACGGTATTTCCGTTAATTACGGTTTCGGAAACAGGATTTATGCTTTCAATATAAAGCTTGCCGTTTCCGTTGTCGGCAACACTTACGTAAAAACGTCCGTAAACGGTATCGTATACAATTCCGCTATTTACGTTAGACTGGTCAACAACCTCTATTATTCTGTAATAGTTGTTACCTACTTCGTAATAAACCTGGTCCTTAAGCAGGTCAACCGCAACGGTATTTTCTCCGCCCTTTGAATAGCTTATAGTTGCAGGAGAGCCGAAATCAACGTATTCGGTACCGTTCCATTGCTGAAGCTTAAAGGTAAAGCTTCCTGACCAATCAGCAGCCGCGCCTGTGTTATCGGTAAGATTTTTATGAATATTTATAGAAATATTTGCAGGGTCGGTCTCTTCCGCTTCGTAGGTATTGGTAAAGGAAATATAACCTGTTTCGCCTGCCGTTACCGTTACACTCTTGGTGATAGCATCGGCGGTAAAGCCTGCGCCAAGATTTATTTCTTCTACCGTAACAACTGCGCCGTCGGGAAGGTCTTTAATAGTAACCGATTCATTATGTTTAAGGGTTACGGTATCGCCCGAAGCAACGGTATCACCCGCGCCGCTTGAGTAAACAACGACGAATTCATTATTTCCTGCGTTTTGGAATCTCACCTCAAAGGTGAAAGTATCATCAAAATGACTTTCAATATCACTTACTACGGTTTTGGTAATAACAACGTCGCCCGTTTGGGGAATTGTGTTTACAAATTCCGCAGAAGGAATAGCAGATTCGGTTACGTTAAGGGTTATTTCTTCAAGGGAAGTATCACCGTTAACGCTGTATACCTCGTAATCTTTACCGTCAGTATCTTCGGTAACCTTAACCTCTTTACCAATAAGGGCGTCGCCAACGAGCCAGAAGGCTTCTCCGTGCTTTAATTCAACGGTAAGGGTGTTGTTAAAGGCAACGGTAGACTGGCTTCTTTCGCCTGCGGCGTTTTGCTTAATAAGGGTTAAATTAGCGTTAACGTCGGCGGTAACGGTGAAGGAATAAGACTGTTCACGGTCGGTTATGGTAGCGTCGGCAATTTTGCTGACCTTAATTCCTTCGTAAGGGTTAACGGTTAATTTACCGTTATTACCGAGGAAGGAGTCAACGTGGTATTCATTGTGGTTAACGCCAACTTCAAGGTCGTGAACAAAGGGCATATCGGAATAAACAATAGTTCCGGTGCGGTTTTCGTCTTTAACCATTTCGTAATCGCCGAAATAATGGTGAATAGTTCCCGCGGTTACGTACCAGCTATTGTCACTCTTTTTGGCAATATCGCCCGCATGGGTAAGCACGTGTTCGGAAATTTGCTCGTATTCCCAGTTAGCAACAGCCCTGCCGTTTTCAATGCTATACACAATAGTTCTGTGGTAAAGCGGATTATTTTCATCATAAACGGGAGCGGCATCACCGGTATAAAGAGTACCGTTTTTATCGGTATAAATAGGAGTATCTATGTTATAGTAATAACGTTCGTTTTCCTTACTGGGTTCAAAGAAGGAAATAGTATTTTTGTTTTCGGAATACTTATAATCGTAATCCTCACCGCTTATGTTGTTCCACTGGTTGGTATAGAAAACGTAGTTGCCGTTTTCATCCTTTTTAAGAGCATCAGGAGCGGTATTTTCAATATCAAGTAAATCAATTTTACTGCTGAGGCCTACTTCGTAAAGCAAACGGCTGGGAGCAGTAGCACCCTTGATAGTAAGGGATGTGGGGTTCATTACGTCGGTTCCCTCAAGCTGAACGTCGTATTCAACAAGAGGAATAAGGGAAGCAGGGATTCTTCCTATTACTCTTGTGTCACCGTTTTCGCCGGCATCGGCGGTTTTGCTTGAGTCAACGGTGGTGCGCACAAGAATAGTAGCGTACATCATATCGGTTTTTCTGTGGCCTTCGCCTACCGCATCGTAATAGCCGTAGGATTTATTGGCGTAAGCGGCTTTACCCTTCAATTCGGCGGGAACGGCGTCTGCAGAAGAATCTTTACCGTCCCAGAAACCAACGTATTTACCGTTTTCATCGGAATACCAACCGATATAGTTGCTGTAAACCTCGTTACCGTTTTGGTCAACGTTATAATAAAGCTGTCCTTCTCTGTAAGCCAAACCAATAAGCTCACGCGCAACAGCAACGTCTTCAATACCCATACGGGACTGAACCGCCCATACAAGGTTGTTACCAACTTCGGTGGGGTTATCAACGGTACCCATACCGCCGGAATAAATCATTCTGGCAAGGGTAGCGCCGTTATAAAGAGTAGTACCCAACTGAATACCCTTTACCTCTTTTACTTCCATATTCTTGCCGATGAAATCATCGAATTCAAGGAAGCCGTCGTGGTTAATGCTTCCGCCGGCATCAACAAGGGTGGGGTAATAAAGAGATTGAATAACTATCTGCTCTACAATATCCTCAAAAGCGCCTTCAAGGTCATCGGAGCTGTCAGCGGGGAAGTATTTTGTTACGTAGTCTTCACTCCAGCCGCGTGTCTGATTAACGGGAGCAGTATAGGTTACGGTTTTGTTTTCAATGCTGTTATTATTAATGTTTACACTCATAGTCTTGGAGGTGCTGTTTTGCAAGCCCTTGAAGGTAGTCCAGTAACTGTCGGTAGAGGTGTTATTGGAAGGGTCAAGAAGGCTTAAAGCGGGAGCTTTGGAGCCAACGTTAAGTCCCAAGGTGTAAACAAGGGGTTCTGCATCGTATTTTTCTTCAATTTTATCTCTTGCCCAGGCAGCGGTAAGCTGGGTTAAAAACGAAATACCGTTACTGCCGTATTCCTCCTCACCGCCGTCGCCGGAGTCAGATTCACCAACATTAGAATAATTAGTAGTAGCCGCAGTAGGACAGCCGTCACTCATAAGCACCATAACGGGCTTACGCTTTGCGCCTGCCTGAACGCCGTCCTGAACAGAGGTATATGTAACTTCGCTGAACATCTGCTGAGCCTTAAATATACCGTTCTGAGTATAGGTGCCGCCTTCAACGCGCTTACTGTTATTTGTACTGAAGGTAGCGGTTACACCCTCGGCTTTGGTACCGGTAACACCGCTTGCTACCTTAACACCGTATCTGTTACTGTTGTTTTGACGCCAAGACGAAGTAAGATAAACGCGGTTGTTGTTAGAGTCAATACCCTTTTCCCATCTGCCAAGGGGAAGAATAACGGTGGCGGTAGAGGTTGCAGAATCACCAAAGGAGGTATTACCGCTGTATGCAATAACGCCTACTCGGTTATTGGCATTAAGACCTAAAAGGGTTTCAATAGCCGAGTTTGCAGAATTAACCATAGTAACGTAAGGGTCGGTTCCCTGACTTACGTTCATACTGCCCGAAAGGTCAAGCACAAGAATAGTATCTGTAGGCAAGGTAGAATAACCCTCTATACTCTTTGAAGATGCAATGGTCGAAAGAGCAACAAGGAAGTTATCCTCCCCAACGGAAAGACGAAAATCATTGCCTTCAGCCTCATCGGTAGCGGCAATATATTCCGCGGCGGTACTAAACACTGATTTGTCCGACCATACGCCGCCCGCCCAAGTAGTATTGGTAGCGTCGGGACCAAAGAACACCTTCCAGTCATTAAGAGTGAATGGGTCGGTAACTTTAGTAAAGCTATCGTTTGCCGCACTCGCATTAAACTGGGACACAGGAATCATACTAAAAAGCATTATTGCCGTCAAAAAGACGGAAAGAAGCTTTTTAAAACGTGAAACAGGTATTTTTTTCATAATTTTTGCCTCCTTAAAGTGCCGAAAAAAGAATTTTTCGGTCACAGTCACCTATATCTATTGAGAAAAATGAGGACAGTACCTCACACTACACTCTTTCATAGAATATTATACACAAAAAAAATAATCAATTGCAATAAAAAATCGTTAAATAATTACCCTTTCCATTAAAAATTTCCAAAGTCAAGGCTTGAATCATTTTTTAAAAAGGAGTACAATATAAAAAAAGAAAAATTGAGGTTTATTTTTATGGTAATTATGAGCGTTGACCGCGGTAAAGCGCGCACCGGTATCGCTTATAGCGACAAAAGCGAAAGCTTTGCTTTTCCCTCCACCGTTATAACTGAATATAACCCCCAACGTCTGGCGGAAAAGGTTTGCGAAGAAGCAAAAAAGCTTTCTGCCGAGCTTATTGTCGTGGGTCTTCCCCGCCGTACCGACGGAAGCCTTGGGGACAGCGCTCAGGAATGTAAGGACCTCGCCGAAAAAATAGAAGCCATCAGCGGAATAAAGGTTGAAATGTACGATGAACGCTTTACCACCGTTTCCGCTCACGCCGCCTTAAACGCCACCGACACAAGAGGCAAAAAGCGGAAAGCGGTTATTGACGCCGTTGCAGCCACAATGATTCTGGAGGATTATCTGAAGTTTAGAAGAAACGGCTTCTCCTCGAGGAGAAGCTGTCACGAAGTGACTGATGAGGTGTAGCCGATTTATCGGCGTGTGAATATGAATAAAACGAACAACCGA
>JAZRKJ010000044.1:0-39147 GCA_045646245.1 Acutalibacteraceae bacterium | reverse complement strand
CCCACAAAGACAAATTTTGCTTTTAGATAACATTGTTCGATTTTCGCTTTCCATGCATTCAGCATAATGGTTGGTGTTTGTCGGTTTATACTGGAGGAAGTTAGAATTAAAAATTCGATAATGTCTTCTTTATTGTTTGGAACAGGGAAGTTTTGAATGAAAGCTGCTTTTTTCTGTTCGGACCCTGCTGCATTTAATTCTGTTGCAAAAAGACGGCAAGACATTGTGACATTATTTCCTCTTCGCTCATAACCACAGTGCTCGCACACAGACTCAAAAGCATCTAGAATATCTCCACAATTAGGACATTTATGTAATTCGCCTTCATAAATGCTCTTTCTTTCAGCTATTGGTTCAATAACAGGCTCTACAGTAGTGGGCGGAGTTACAGTAGCAGTAACAGGTTCTACAGTAGATTCTTCTTTTTTCTGTTCCACAGTCCCTGTTGGAGTACCGCAAACATTACAGAATTTTGAAGCAATAGATAGTTTTTCGCCACAATTACAGCAGAATACAAATTTCTTTCCTTCGATAACAGGTTCTTTATTATTACCAGTTGTAGGTGTTGCATCAATGTTAGAAACATAATTTAATATTTTTGTTTCTGCAGGAGCAACTTGTACAATAGGCTGTTCCTCTGCTTTAACAACTACAGGAGGTTTATCATCCTGAATAACCATTGGTGTCTCTGCTTCGTGAACAGTTACAGGGGAGTTTTCCTTGATATCAAGTTTTGACCGAGTTTTCTCTGAAACTTGTTTTATTGCAGTTGATACTGTCTGTGTGGCCGTGTCGGCTACATTTTTTAATGCTGAAGTAAAGCCGGCAAACATGCCAAAAGACGACGTTTTCTTCTCTTTTTGATAAGTTGATTTTTCAGTTGTTGAAACAGAATCTTGTAGTTCTAGCTCTGGTTCGCCAACAAGAAGGCGTGAAATTTGAGAAACCCACTCAGGAATTATCTTTTTATCTAGTGTCCAATACTCTATACCGTGCACGAACTGTACTTGAACGGAATGCCCCCACATATCGTGATTAACTTGCTTGACTTGAGGAATGCCGTTAATCACTTTAATACTAGAAATAGGCACTTGTCTAACCTCTGTTTTTTCCTTTGAAAAGAATCCGGTACTTATTTCAACAATGTAAATAATTTTTTTATTTGTAACAATGAGTTCCATTAACTCTTCATTTTCAAACTCTTCTTCGGTCAATCCGCCCAACATCGCTGTTGTGCTTTGAAGAACAATACCCTCATCATATTCCAATTCGTATAATGCCATTATATTTTTCCCCTCTATTATCATTTAACAATTATGATTATTCTTATAATTCTCAAAGCAAAGACAACAAAGCATGCACGTTATGCCTTTCTCGTTTTTCTCCACTAACAAACTGCACTCTTTAAGTTGTGGAGAAGAACTGGGCTGCAAATCGTACTTGCTATCTTTTTGCCGCTAAGATGAATGGATAGTGTTGCAGTTTCTTTGAATCTATGACATTCACCACGATGGTACGTGTCGGAGAAATTATAATTTTTGTTTCTAACGGGTTTCCATACCATACGTATTTTCTCCAATCTCAATATTTATCCAGAGTGTAGTGCAGAATTAAATGCTTGCTTCTGTATCAATCTGTACCGCATCACATATATCACCAATATTACAATCAAGATACTCACAAATACGTAGAAGAACAGAAAGTGCAACTTCTTCATTTTTGCGCAATTTTGTCATAGTACCGGTTGCTATACTTAAATCCTTTCTAATAGTAGCAGGCGATATATCTTTTTCAATTAGTAATATCCAAAGCTTTTTATAACTAATTCGCATACTACGGAACCTCCTATATGAGCTTATTGATATTATATACCAAATTTATCTAAATGTCAATCCGATTTGATAACATCAAGAGCAAAACTCGCAACTTTTTGCGAATCGCAGTCTATTGGTTTGCTTGTGCAAGATAAAACGATAAGCACCTCGCTAGGTTGGTTATGAACAACCGCACCAAAAAATCCAAGTCCTTTTGAGACTTGGATTTTTTTATCCAAGCCGATAGGCTTGGTATATCATCGCGCGATAGCGTGTATATCATTGCCGCACTTGTGCGGCGTATATCATCACACCGAAGGTGTGTATACCTATATCGGCTTGATGAGATTCAGCGGCTTCGCCACTGATGATATGCAAAACTAAAGTTTTGATGCTATACAAGGCTTTGTCTTTATGCTTAAATCAAAATGCCGATTTCGGAATAAACTTTCTTACCTATTACTTCTTCACTCTTACCGTTGATTTGTTATTTGTCTTGTGTTATAATGATTGTTGTTTGTCGAAACGCTTGAAAGGGCTTCGACAAGCCACTTTTTAAGCGGATATAGCAAAATTAAATTCTATGATTTAATTTTGCACAACATTCATTGCAATGGGTATGGACAAATTTTCAAAGAAAATTTGTCGCAAAATCAAAGATTTTGTGTCGAAACAAGTTTGTTTCGACTAACCATAACCATTATAATACTAAACGTAGATTTATTGCAGAGGTAATCGTTATGCGAATGAGAAAAAAGAAGAATCTTGAAGATAAATTGGCAGCATGTTCTAATCTCTTAATTAAAATGACTGATGACCGAGATTATCGTAATGCTGCAAATAATCCCGAATACATTGATTTTTCAGAGTTGTTCGGCAATTCTAATCCCGTTCATTTGGAAATCGGTTGCGGTAAGGGGCAGTTTGTGTATGAAATTGCAAAGCGTAACCCCGAAATTAACTATCTTGCTGTTGAGAAAAGCTCTAACGTTATAGTTTCGGCTTGCGAAAAATGTTTTGAGTTTCCTAACGTGCGGTTTATTAAGTGCGGGGCAGAATATTTGCCTAAATATATTAAACCCGAAAGTATTGAACGTATTTATCTGAATTTTTCCTGTCCTTTTCCTAAAAAAGCGTATGTTTCCCATCGTCTTACTGCTCCGCATTTTTTAAGCATTTACCAACGGATTATGAGCGAAAATGCAGAAATTCATCAAAAAACAGATAACAGAGGCTTTTTTGAATTCTCAATTGAAACCTTAAGTGATTACGGATACACTTTAAAGAACGTTTCCCTTGATTTGCATAACAGTGATTTTGAAGGTAATATTGTTACCGAATATGAAGCACGTTTTTCATCACTCGGCTTTCCTATTTACAGACTTGAGGCTTATTTAAAGAAATGAAGGTAACTATAATTTCTCTTAATTCTCAGTATATTCATTCTTCACTTGCTGTTTGGTATTTGTTAAGCGGTGCGGAAAAATACTGCGAAGGCGGTATTGTGGTGTCGGTTGCAGAGGGCACAGTTAACGAGGATATTGAGGTTTTGTATAAACGTTTTTCTGCTTTGAAAAGCGACGTTATTGCTTTTTCGGTTTACATTTGGAACGTAAATACTGTGTTGGCTCTTTCAAAGATGCTGTCTAAAAATGGTGTAAAAATAGTTGTTGGCGGCCCTGAGGTTTCTTATTGTCCCGAAAAGATTTTAGAGGAAAACAAGTGGATTGATTTTGTTCTTTCCGGCGAGGGCGAAAAGCCTTTTTGCAGCCTATTGAACGCTTTGTTCAAAAACTCGGATTTTGATGGAGTTGAAGGTCTTTCATATAGAAACTGTAAGCGGTACATAATAGGACAGCCATATATAACTGACAGTATTCCCGAAAGCCCTTATAGTGAAAAGTATTTTTCGGCTCTAAACGGGCGAATAGCGTATATTGAAACGAGCAGAGGATGCCCGTTTTCTTGCGCATTTTGTCTTTCGGGAAGATGCGGCGGTGTAAGGTATTTTCCTCTCGAACGCGCAAAAAGTGATATTATTGCTCTTGCAAATTCGGGGAGTAAGATTATAAAGTTTGTTGACCGTACCTTTAATGCGAACGAAAAAAGAGCGTATGATATTTTTTCGTTCATAATTGAAAATTACGGTGTATCCATTCCAAAAGACGTATGCTTCCATTTTGAAATAGCAGGGGATTTGCTTAAAAGCCGAGATTTCGAATTACTTAAAATCGCTCCCAAAGGCGCTATACAGTTTGAAATAGGTATGCAAAGCTTTAATGGTGAAACCTTAAAGGCTGTTAACAGAAGAACAAACGTTACCCGTCTTAAAGAAAACATTAAGCGTTTAACCGAGCTTTCGAATATCCACATACACATTGATTTAATTGCGGGACTGCCAAAGGAAGACTATAAATCATTTAGAGAAAGCTTTAATACTGCTTTTTTTCTTAATGCCGATATGCTTCAACTGGGCTTTTTGAAGCTTCTTCACGGTGCCGATATGCGAGAAAAATCAAGTGAGTATCCTTGTGAATTTTCTTCGTTACCCCCTTATGAGGTTACGTCTACACCGTGGCTAAATGAAACTGAGCTTAATATGTTGCATTGTTGCGAAAACGCCCTTGAACGTTTTGTGAACAGCGGCAGATTTATCAGAACCAACGAATTGATTTTTGGAAAGCAAAAACGCAACCCGTTTGATACTTTAACAGAACTGGGTATGTTCACCGGAAGTTCATCCTGCCCGCTTAATGAATACGTCGATAAACTATTTTGGTTTTTTGGCAGAGGCAGTGACTTTGATGCTTTGAGAGATGCTCTTATATGCGACGTTGCAGAGTCTGTTAAAAGTAACGTTCTCCCTAAAAGTCTTTTGGTTAACGATAAAAGATTGTGTGATTTTCGCCGTTTTCTTGAAAGCGATACCAAAACCCGCCGTAAAAAGGGCGTTATGAGAAACGTATTTCTATTATACGGAGAAAACTGCGGTGCTTACGTTGACTACGACCAAAAGATTGACGGTAAATATCAGTTACATAAAATTGAATTTAATTTAAAATAAAAAGCGATTCGTATGAGTCGCTTTTTATTCATAATATTTTGTAATACTTTGAATACCAATATCTATTTGCTGATTTTTCTTATTTTTGAAACGAAGAAGCCTTCGTACTCGTTTGTGGGGCAAACGCATATCGCGTTTTCTAAAGAGCAGGGGAGTAATGGCAAATTTTTCCTTATATTATTGTCTATTGGAACAATTTCGCAATTGTGCTTTTGAAGAACCTTTTTAAGAATTTCTTCGTTTTCGCAAGGAAGAACGGAACAGGTTGAATAAACCATTTCTCCGCCGATTTTTAATACCGATAACGCTTTTTCTAACAGTTTGGTTTGTGCTGTAACACATTTTTTAATTAAAACATCGGTAAAACCGGAATATGTTTTAGGGTTATTAAGGTTAAGTGTCCCGCTGCCTGAACAAGGAGCATCAAGCAAAATTTTGTCAAAGGAAAAGAAGCTTTCGATATTTCTGGCATCGGTCAGCATTACGTTTGCGCAGGTTACGCCTTGCTTATTTAAATTGAATTTAAGCCGTTCTGCTCTCATTTTGTTCATTTCACAAGCTGTTATATTGCATTTATTATTAGACAAAGCGGCGATTTGTGTTGTTTTTCCGCCCGGTGCGGCGCACATATCAAGTACGTCTGTGTTTTCTTTAGGGTCTAATATAAGTGCGGGCAGTTGAGAGGAAAGGCTTTGAAGATAGATTTTGCCTTCGTTGAAAAGAGGTGTTTCGGTTATAGTTTTCGCATCGCAATCAATAATTAAAGCATCTTTGGAAAAGGGAACTGAAGCATATTTTATGCCATGGTTACTTAAAAAAGAAATAATTTCTGCATAATTTGATTTAAGGGTATTTATTCTTAAAGTGGTTTTGCGTTTAACCGAACTGCCGTTAATTATTGTTTCGGCAGTCGGATTATCGTAATATTCTTTGATTTTATTTTCAAAAAACACTAAAAATCACTCTCCTATGTTTGTTTTTATTGTAAATTAAAAGAACATTAAAGTCAACATAATTACTTTTTTGAAAAATATGTTAAAAAAATAACATTTTTATAAAAAAGGGGTAGAAAAATTATTTTATTTGTGTTATAATTTTTAGCATAGTATGGAGTAATCTGCCGAAAGTATGTTTTTAGGCAGGTAACCAGCTTAAAATTTGCATAAGGAGGATATGGCAAATGCAAAAAAAGATAGGCAACAACCCCTTCAACGGTACTCCTGAACAGGAAAAGAAGCTCCGCGAAGTTATTGATGCCAATAAGCACGACAAAAGCCGTCTTATTGCAGTAATGCAGGAAGCTCAGGATATCTACGGATATCTGCCCATGGAAGTACAGGAGATTATCTCTGAAGGTATGGACGTACCGATGGAAAAGATTTTCGGTGTAGCAACCTTCTACGCTCAATTTTCTCTTTCTCCAAAAGGTAAGTACAACATCTCTGTGTGTCTCGGTACTGCTTGTTACGTAAAAGGCGCAGGCATACTTATGGAGAAGCTTGAAGAGGCTCTCGGTATAGGTGCTGATGAATGTACCGCAGACGGAAAGTTTTCTCTTACGGCTTGCCGTTGTATCGGCGCATGTGGACTTGCTCCCGTTCTCACCGTTAACGAAGATGTTTACGGCAGACTCGTTGGCGATGATATTGCCGGAATTCTTGCTAAATACGCTGACTAATTCGGTTTATTATAAGGAAAACGATTATATGAAAATCAGTACTATTAAAGAAATACTTGAAGCAGACGTTCTGTGCTGTGAAGAACTTATCGGAAGTCACGTGTATTCTGCTTGCGGCAGCGATATGATGAGTGACGTTCTCGCTTACGTTAAAGACCAAGCGGTATTGCTTACCGGTCTTGTAAATCCCCAGGTTATCCGTACTGCTGAAATGATGGATATGAGGTGCATCGTATTTGTTCGCTCAAAGGTGCCCAACGATGAAATGTTGGCTCTTGCCAAAGAAAGCGGCATTGTGCTTTTGTCTACAACCAAACGTATGTATGATGCTTGTGGTCTTCTCTATCAGGGAGGACTTGTGGGAAAGCGGGTTCAAAATGGCTGATGAACTTATTTTCCGTTTCGAAGTAGACGGCAACGATTTTACGTCTGCCGGTCAGGCTTCGGTTCAAATCAAAAAGAATTTACGCCAGCTTGGTATTCCTTCGGAAATTATCCGTCGTGTATCTATTGCTATGTACGAAGGGGAAATCAATATGGTTATTCACGCTAAAGGCGGCGAAGCTACCGTTAAGGTGACCGAAAGCTATATTGAAATTGTCCTTGAGGACAAAGGCCCCGGTATTAAAAACGTTGAACAGGCAATGCAGGAAGGTTTTTCTACCGCTCCTGACGGTATCCGTTCTTTGGGCTTTGGCGCAGGTATGGGTCTTCCAAATATGAAGCGTTATACCGATTCAATGGATATCAGCACGGTTGTTGGCGAAGGTACAACCATTACAATGCGTGTAAATCTCTGATGATTAGTTAATTTTGTGGAGTTAATATCTATGTACACATATGAGCATTCTGTTCAGCTGGATCCTTCAAAATGTACCGGCTGTACCACCTGTTTAAGACGATGTCCTACGGAAGCTATACGTATTCGCGACGGTCGCGCAGTTATTAACCAGGAACGTTGCATTGATTGCGGTGAGTGTATCAGAGTGTGTCCCCATAAGGCTAAAAAAGCTGTTTGTTCCAAGCTTGAGTCTATGGATCGCTTTAAGTGGAAGATAGCTCTTCCGGCTCCGTCTCTATACGGTCAGTTTGAAAACCTTGATGACGTCGATTATGTTCTCGACGGTCTTCTTAAAATTGGTTTCGACGACGTCTTTGAAGTATCAAAGGCGGCAGAGCTTGTTTCGGCTTATACACGTCGTTATTTAAAGACGGACGGTATAAAGCTTCCGGTTATCAGTTCTGCTTGTCCCGTAGTAGTTAGACTTATTGGACTTCGTTTTCCGTCTCTTAATGAACACATAATGCAGATGCTTCCGCCAATGGAAGTGGCTGCAAGACTTGCCCGTGAAAGGGCAAAAAAGAATCACCCCGAGCTTAAAGACGATGAGATAGGCGTATGTTTTATTTCGCCTTGTCCTGCAAAGGTAAGTTACGTTAAAAACGGATTTGCTGAATATAAAAGTCTTGTTGACGAGGTTGTTTCTATTAGTGATATTTACTTTTTGCTTATAAATGAAATGAAGCAGGATGTAGAGCCTCGCTCTCTTTGTGAATCCGGTATGATAGGTATCGGTTGGGCGTCCACGGGCGGTGAATCAACTGCGGTATTCAATGAAGGTTATCTTGCGGCTGACGGTATTGAAAACGTTAATCGCGTACTTGACCAGATTGAAAACGGAAATATTCCGCCCCTTAAGTTTATAGAGCTTAACGCTTGCACCGGCGGTTGCGTCGGCGGCGCGATGACTATGCAAAATCCCTTTATTGCTAAAGCGCGTTTACATAGTCTTAAACGTTATCTTCCGGTTTCGCAAAACTTCCTGACAAAAGAAGAAGAAAGGTACATCCCTGACGAATACTTCTTTAATGACCTTCCGGTCTATAATCCCATAAGCAGACTTAGTGACAGTATGGCTGAGTCTATGCGTATGATGGCTGATATTCAAAAGCTTCGTAAGGCGCTTCCGGGTATCGACTGCGGTTCGTGTGGAGCTCCTACCTGCAGAGCTTTTGCGGAGGATGTAATTAAAGGTCAAGCTGACGTTAAAGGTTGTATGCTTTGCAAAAGTTTGTGGAGTGAAGAATAATGACTGTTTCATCTCTTTTAAATAACGGCTTTAGTGCAGTTACGCTTCCCAATAAAGAAAGGGAAGTGAACGGCGTTTACATTGGCGATTTGCTCAGTTGGGTAATGAGCAGTGCGGAATGTGACAACGCGTGGATAACAATAATGTCCAACATTAACGTTGTTGCTGTCGCAAGTCTTGTAGACGTTGCTTGTATTATTCTTGCAGAGGGAGTTACTCTTGACCAAGAAGTTTCTGAGCAAGCGCAAGCTAAGGGAATTAACGTCCTTTCCACGGAAATGACCGCTTATCAAACTGCAAAAGCTCTTTCGGAGCTTGGATTATGAGCCGTTATTATTACGATTTTCACGTTCACTCATGCTTGTCGCCCTGCGCCGATGACGATAATACCCCAAATAATTTAGCGGGTATGGCCGCTTTGTGCGGTATCAATATTATGGCGCTTACCGATCATAACAGCTGTAAAAACTGTCCTGCTTTTTTTGAAGCGGCGAAAAGGAACGGAATTATTCCTATTGCGGGTATGGAGCTGACTACAAGTGAGGATATTCACCTTGTTTGTCTTTTTCCGGAGCTGGAATCGGCTTTGGAATTTGATAATTCCATTGACCCGTTCAGAACTCCGTTTCCTAACCGCGTAGATATTTTCGGACATCAAATGATTATGGACGGGGATGACAACGTGATTGGAATTGAAGAAAACTTTTTACCCGTTGCTACCGGTATTGACCTTGACAGCGCTGTTAAGCTTGTAAATGAATACGGAGGAATATGCTATCCTGCCCATATTGACAGACAGGCTAACGGCATTATCGCGACTCTCGGTACTTTACCTGAAACTCCAAAGTTTTCTTGCGTTGAATTTCATAACGCTGAAAACAGGGAAGAATACGTTAAAAAATATTCTTTAGAAAATAAACGCATCTTGGTTAGTTCGGACACCCATTATCTTACTGATATCAGGGATGAAAACGATTGGTTAGATATTGATGACGAACCGTACAGCGGTTCTCTTGTCAGAAAACGACTATTTGAAATGTTGAGGTGAGAATATGAAAGAACTGTCCTTGAATATTCTCGACGTTGCTGAAAATTCTGTTAAAGCCAGAGCTTCTCTTATTGAAATTTTGCTTACCGAAGTGAATAATGAATTAACCTTGATTATTCGTGACGACGGCTGCGGAATGACTAAGGAAATTCTTGAAGGCGTTACTGATCCTTTTTACACAACCCGAACAACCCGAAAAGTCGGACTTGGTCTTCCGCTTCTGAAAATGGCGGCGGAAATGACCGGCGGTACTATGAAAGTCGAATCGGTTTCCGATAGTGATGATGCAATAAATCACGGAACCACGGTAACGGCAACTTTTTATACCAACCACATCGATTTTACACCGCTTGGAGATATTGTAGCAACAATTGTTACTCTTATTCAGGGTCATCCTGATTTTGATTTTCTTTTCATTCATACGCTGAACGGTAAAGAAATCAGTCTTGATACCCGTGAAATAAGAGAAGTTTTAGAGGGAGTTCCTCTTGACACTTACGACGTTATAAAATGGATTGAGGAAAGTTTGAAAGAGCAATACCTCGATTCTTAAAATCACATTAAATTAAATACAGCAAAGGAAGGAAGATACTTATGAAAAGTTTAGCTGAACTGCAAGCAATCAGAGATAAAATGAAAAACAAGGTTGTTATGCGTGAAGGCGTAGACGATATCCGAGTTGTAGTTGGTATGGCTACTTGTGGTATCGCAGCAGGTGCTCGTCCTGTTCTTAACGCTTTTGTTGAAGGCGTTAATGCAGCCGGCCTTAATGATAAGGTTGCTGTTTCCCAGACCGGTTGTATCGGTCTTTGCCAGTATGAACCTATTGTAGAGGTTCATCAGAACGGCGAAAAAGTTACTTATGTTCATATGACCGCTGAAAAGGCTGCTACCGTTATTGAAAAGCACTTAAAGGGCGGCAAAGTTGTTGCTGAGTTTACTGCTCAGAACGGATAATTTTTTGGAGGTATAGTTTATGATTCGCGCACATGTACTTATTTGCGGCGGTACCGGTTGTACCTCTTCGGGAAGTCAGTCTATTCAGCAGGCTTTCGTAAGTGAACTCGAAAAGAACGGTCTTACCGAAGAAATTAAAATCGTACAGACCGGTTGTTTCGGTCTTTGCGCTCTTGGCCCGGTTGTTATAGTTCACCCCGAAGGAACGTTTTACAGCCGTGTAACTGCTGAAGATGTTGCTGAAATTGTTAGCGAACATCTTCTTAAAGGCCGTATCGTTGAACGTCTTGTTTATACTGACGGCGCTGAAGAGGACAAGGATATTGCACACCTTTCTCTTAACGATACTGCTTTCTACAAAACTCAGAACCGTGTAGTTCTCCGTAACTGCGGTGTAATCAACCCTGAAGATATTGATGAATATATCGGTATGGACGGTTACGCAGCACTCGGTAAGGTTCTTACTGAAATGACTCCTGAAGACGTAATTCAGGTTGTTACCGATTCCGGTCTTCGTGGCCGTGGCGGCGGCGGTTTCCCCACCGGTCGTAAGTGGGCTCTTACCGCTCCCAACAAAGCACCTCAAAAATACGTTGTATGTAACGCTGACGAAGGCGACCCCGGTGCGTTTATGGACCGTTCGGTTCTTGAAGGTGACCCTCACTGTATTATTGAAGCTATGGCTATCTGCGGTTATGCAGTAGGCGCTACTCAGGGTTACGTTTACGTTCGTGCCGAGTATCCTATCGCTGTTCGTCGTCTTGCCATTGCTATTGCTCAAGCAAGAGAATACGGTCTTTTAGGTAAAAACATCTTTGGTTCCGGATTTGATTTCGACCTTCACATCCGTCTTGGCGCAGGCGCTTTCGTTTGCGGCGAAGAAACTGCTCTTATGGCTTCTATTGAAGGCAAACGCGGCGAACCCCGTCCCCGTCCTCCTTATCCCGCAGTTAAGGGTCTTTACGAATCTCCCACCTGTGAGAACAACGTAGAAACTTTTGCTAATATTCCTCAAATTATACTTAAAGGTGCCGATTGGTTTGCTTCTATGGGTACCGAAAGAAGTAAGGGTACTAAGGTATTCGCTCTCGGTGGTAATATTGAAAATACCGGTCTTGTTGAAATACCTATGGGTACTACTCTCCGTCATATCATTTATGATATCGGTGGCGGTATCCCCGGCGGTAAGAAGTTTAAGGCCGCTCAAACCGGTGGTCCTTCCGGTGGTTGTATCCCTGCAAGCCTTATGGATACTGAAGTTGACTACGATAACCTTACCGCTATCGGTTGTATGATGGGTTCCGGTGGTCTTATCGTAATGGACGAAGATACCTGTATGGTTGATATGGCTAAGTTCTTCCTTGAGTTTACCGTTGATGAATCTTGCGGTAAGTGTACTCCTTGCCGTGTTGGTACCAAGAGACTACTTGAAATGCTCGACAAGATTACCGAAGGTAAGGGAACTCTTGAAGACATTGACAAGCTTGAAGAACTTTGTAACTACATCAAGCAGAACTCTCTCTGCGGTCTTGGACAGACTGCGCCTAACCCTGTACTTGCTACTCTTAACTTCTTCAGAGACGAATACATCGCTCACGTTGTTGATAAGAAGTGTCCTGCAGGTGTTTGTAAGAATCTTCTTGTATTTGATATTGATAAGGACAAGTGTATCGGTTGCGGTATGTGCGCTAAGCAGTGCCCTGCAGATGCTATCTCCAGAACCGATTACGTTGCTCCCGGCCATAAGCTTGCTTCCTTTGTTATCGATACTGATAAGTGCGTTAAGTGCGGTGCTTGTATCGGTACTTGTAAGTTCAAAGCAATCTCTAAGAAATAAGAAAGGAGCCTATGTATAATGGAAATGCTTAATGTTAAAGTAAACGGTATTGCCGTTAGTGTGCCGAAAGGCTCCACTATTCTTGAGGCTGCCAGAATTGCAGGAGTTGAAATTCCTACTCTCTGCTTTATGAAAGAGAAAAATGAAATCGGCGCTTGCCGTATCTGTGTTGTTGAAGCTACCGGCGCAAGAGGTCTTGTTGCAGCTTGTGTTCATCCTGTTGCTGAAGGTATGGAAATCCAGACCAACACCGAAAAAGTTCAAAAAGCTCGTAAGACTACTCTTGAACTTATTCTTTCTACACACGATAAGAGATGTCTTTCTTGCGTTCGCTCCACTAACTGCGAACTCCAAAAGCTTTGTATGGAATACGGTGTAGACGGTGCTGCTTTTGAAGGCTTCCGTCCTAAGTATGAGCTTGATACTTCCTCTGCCCATCTTGTAAGAGATAACAATAAATGTATTCTTTGCCGTAGATGCGTTGCTGTTTGTGATGAACAGTATGTAAGCGTTATCGGCGCTAACGACCGTGGTATCGATACCTCTATCGGTTGTGCATTTAAGAAGGGTCTTAACGACGTTCCTTGTATCTCTTGCGGTCAGTGTACTGCTGTTTGTCCTACCGGCGCTCTTACCGAAAAGGATGATACTGCTCCTATCTGGGAAGCTATCAACAACCCCGAAAAGACTGTTATTGTTCAGGTTGCTCCTTTTATCCGTGCTACCTTAGGTGAAGCTTTTGGTATGCCTATCGGTACTAACGTTGAAGGTAAAATGGTTGCTGCTCTTCGTCGTCTTGGATTTGATAAGGTGTTTGATACCAACTTCGGCGCTGACCTTACCATTGTTGAAGAAGCAAATGAGCTTGTAGAGAGAATTAAGAATAACGGCGTTCTCCCTATGATTACTTCTTGTTCTCCCGGTTGGGTTAAATTCTGCGAATATTTCTATCCTAATATGATAGATCATCTTTCCAGCTGTAAGTCTCCCCAGCAGATGACCGGTGCTATGATTAAGACTTATTACGCTGAACAAGCCGGTCTTGATCCTCACAACATTGTTGTTGTTTCTGTAATGCCTTGTACCGCTAAGAAGTTTGAAATTGGCAGAGACAATCAAAATGCAGCCGGTGTTCCCGACGTTGATATTGCTATCACTACCAGAGAGCTTGCTCGTATGATTCAAAGAGCCGGTCTTAACTTTACCGCTCTTCCCGATGAAAAATTTGATAATCCTCTTGGCGATACCGCTTCCGGTGCTGCAGTTATCTTCGGTGCTACCGGTGGTGTTATGGAAGCTGCTGTTCGTACTGCTAATGACTGGCTTACAGGCAAAGACAACACCGTTGTTGCTCTTGAAGCAGTTAGAGGTACTAAAGGTCTTAAAGAAGCTACCGTAAATCTTGGCGGAACTGAGCTTAAGGTTGCTGTTGCATCCGGCGCTATGGCTGCCAAAGAAGTTATGGATAAAATTAAGGCAGGTAATCCCGAAGGTTGGGCATTTATTGAAATTATGGGTTGCCCCGGCGGTTGTGTAAACGGCGGCGGTCAGCCTATCCAGCCTCAGTACATTCGCGATACTGTTGACCTTAAAGCTGTTCGTGCAAAAGCTCTTTACGATCAGGATGAAGCTATGGAACTCAGAAAGTCTCATGAATCTCCTATCATTAAGGCACTCTACGGCGAAGGCAAGTGGTTCGAAGCTTACGGTTGCCATAAAGCACACGAAGCTCTTCACACCACCTACACAGGTCGTAAGAAGTACAACTATTAAGAATTATTCCCGACTCGAAGGAGTCGGGAATTTTTTTTGAATTATTGACATTTTAAAATTAAAAGGTATAATGGAATATAGTTTATTTCTTGGAGGAATTTATGAGATTTTCGAGTTTGCACAATCATACTTTTTTTTCGGACGGTGTTGGTACTGTCACGGAAAATATTGAATCTGCTATTGAAAAAGGTCTTGTTTCTATTGGCTTTTCCGACCATAGCTTTACACCTTGTGATACAAGTTACTGTATGAAAATAGAGG
The DNA here is from genome assembly GCA_045646245.1 of Acutalibacteraceae bacterium. Classification (GTDB taxonomy): domain Bacteria; phylum Bacillota; class Clostridia; order Oscillospirales; family Acutalibacteraceae; genus SIG607. The sequence goes on along the minus strand of JAZRKJ010000044.1, from coordinate 24,625 downwards.
ATTATCCTGCTTATCTTAATGCAATAAATGAAGCGAAAATTAAATATAACGGCGTTATTCCCGTATATACGGGTTTGGAGATGGATTACTTTTCGGAAATCAACAGAGAAGATTTTGACTATATTATCGGCTCTGTTCATTACATAATCAAAAACGGCATTTGTTATCCTATTGACCATTCGGCAAAGCAACAGCAAGACTGCATTGCCGATGCTTTCGGCGGTAACATTTACGATATGGCAAAATTCTATTTTGAAAGTGTGGTTGACCACGCCCGTAAAAATCGCCCCGATATTATCGGACATTATGACGTGCTTGCCAAATTTTCGCTTATGCCGGAAGATGAAAAGTATTATGATATTGCAAAAGAAGCAATGATTGAAACGGCAAAATACTGTGATGTTTTTGAAATCAACACGGGTGCAATTTCAAGAGGATACAGAACCGAACCGTACCCCGACAAAATGCTTCTTTCTATTCTTTGTGATATGGGATGTAAAATTGTAATAAACGCTGATTCTCATAATCCTAAAAATTTAGACTGTCACTTTAAAGAATCAGCTGAACTGATGCGAGAAATCGGCTTTAAATCTCACTATATTTTTAATGGAAAAACATTTGATGATGTTAAATTATAATATAAAAAGGCTTCTGTTGAAGCCTTTTTTCTATGTTGTAAATTTACAGTTAATTTGTTATAATGAATCCGAGGTGTTCTTATGTTCAATTTTTTTGTTGAAAATAGTGACAAGACCGATAACGGCTATATTATAAGCGGCAGTGATTATAATCATATAAAGAACGTACTTCGTATGAAAATCGGTGATACTTTTTTTGTTTCCTGCGAAGGAAAAAGTGATTTGTGTGAAATAATAGATTTTGAAGGCAATGCCATTCAAGTTGTAATTAAAGAAAAAGATGTTAATAATACCGAATTGCCGGTAAATATTACTCTGTTTCAGGGGTTGCCTAAAAGTGATAAAATGGAACTTATTATCCAGAAGGCTGTTGAGCTTGGTGTGAACGGTATTGTTCCGGTTGAGATGAAAAACTGTGTTGTTAAACTTGATGATAAGAAAAAGATTAGTAAGGTTTCAAGATGGCAGTCAATAAGTGAAAGCGCAGCAAAGCAGAGCAAAAGGAACTTAATTCCCGAAATCGGTAACGTGATTTCATTTTCGCAAATGCTTAGCTGTATTAACGAGTATGACTTGTTTTTGGTGCCTTACGAAAACGAAAACGGTATGAAAGCTACAGTAAATGCTTTATCGGTAATTAAAAGAGGGATGAAAATCGGTATAATAATCGGGCCGGAAGGCGGGTTTGATTTTAAGGAAATTGAAAAGCTTACCGAAGCTTCAGCCAAAACAGTTTCGCTTGGAAAACGCGTACTTCGTACGGAAACCGCGGCAATTGCGGCATTATCGCTTTTAATGCTTTATACTGAAATGAATTTAGGCGGTGATACGGTTTGAAGCAGCTTCCCGTGAAATTTGTTGAACGTATGAAAAAACTGTTGGGGGACGAATATCCGCTGTACGAGCAAGCCGTAAACGACGCTCCGGTACGAGGTTTTCGTGTAAATACTGATAAAATTTCACTTGATGATTTTGAAAAAATAAATTGTTTCGGTAAGGAAAATATACCTTACGTTAAAAACGGATATTATTTGGAAAGTGAAAAAATCGGTAATCACCCTTATCATCATGCCGGTATGTTTTACGTACAAGAACCTGCAGCTATGGCGCCGGCTGAATGTGTTGAAATAAACCCTGATTGGAAAATTCTTGATATGTGTGCCGCGCCGGGAGGGAAAAGCACACAGCTTAAAAATAAGCTTTCTGCCGAAGGGGTGCTTGTTTCTAACGAAATAATTGCAAACCGTTGCAAAATTCTAACCGGAAATATTGAACGTTTAGGCTTTAAAAACTGTATTACTACCTGTATGGATACGGGCAAATTGACAGAATATTTCCCTAAAACTTTTGATATGATTATGGTTGATGCGCCTTGCTCGGGCGAAGGTATGTTTAGAAAAGACGACACAGCTATAAGTGAATGGAGCGAAGAAAACGTTTTGGCTTGCGCCGTTCGTCAGGCGGCGATTCTTGAAAATGCGGCGAGATGCATTAAGGACGGCGGATTTATCGTGTATGCAACTTGTACGTTTTCTCTTGAAGAAAATGAAATGGTTATTGATTCTTTCTTAAAAGCTCATTCTGATTTTGAACTTATTCCTGTTTGCGCTGCCGTAAAAGAGTATACAGTTGACGGCATATTGTTTGAAGGATGCGAAAATAAGAATTTAAATATGTGCCGACGCTTTTATCCTCATAAAGGTAGGGGAGAAGGTCAGTTTATGGCTGTGCTTCACAGTAAACCGGATTCTTCTGATTTCTGCAGGAATAATTCTGCAGTCCCAAAAATCAGTCCGATTGTCGCCGCTTTTCTGGACGACGTGCTTTGCGAATATGATAAATCCGGCGTAGTTATTAAAAATGATAAAATCAATTATTTTACTGCAGATTTTTCTACTTATGCTCCTATGTTTTCTTACGGTGTAACAATTGGTGAAATAAAGAAAAATTATGTTTTGCCTCATCATCAGTTTTTCAGCAGTTTTGGTAATAATTTCAAAAGAAAAATTTTATTGTCCGGCGATTCACCCGAAATTATTAAATATTTGCATGGTGAAGAATTTGAAACCGAATGTGAAAACGGATGGGCTGTAGTTATGGTTGACGGATGTTCTGTCGGCGGTGCGAAGGTATCAAACGGCAGAGCTAAAAACCATTATCCCAAAGGACTACGAATACTGTAAAACATTTGTTAATATTTTGTACTTTATTTACTGTACAAGTTATGATATAATTTTATCAGAATAAATTTTGGAGGAAAAATTATGAAAAAAATTATTGCATTTCTTATGGCGGCTCTTTTGATTTTTGGTTTGTGCGCTTGTGGGGAAAAAGCTCCCACTACTACCATTAAGGACCCCGCTGAGCTTCTTAACAATGTTTGGGTTAAGTTCACCGGAGAAGAAGTATTTATGACATACGGTGGCGACGGAGGTGCTGACGGTATGAGCTTTGCTCAAAATGCAGCCGGTTCTTACAGCCTTGCTAATGCTGAAGCTTTGGAAAGTCAGTTCGCATTTCCTGCTGCTGAAGTTTCTAAAATTGAATCTGCGGCTACTATGATGCACGGTATGATGATTAACAACTTTGCTGCCGGCGCATACAAGGTAATTGACTATAATAACACCGAAGCATTGGCTACTTCTGTTAAAGAAGGTTTGGCATCTATGCGTTGGATGTGCGGTCAACCCGATAAATATGTTATCTACACTGTTGACGATCTTTATGTTGTTGCTGTTTACGGTAGCACAATGAACGTTGATAACTTCAAAACTCATATTGTAGAAGCTTATCCTCAAGCTAAACTTTTTGTTGAAGCGTCTGTAGCATAATTTTAATAAGGAGCTAACGATATGCTTTTTTCAAGTATTCCGTTTCTCTTTTACTTTCTGCCTATTGTAATATCAGTTTACTTTGTTGTTCCTTTCCGTTTCAAAAACTTCGTTTTGCTTATTTCAAGCCTTATTTTCTACGGCTGGGGCGAACCGTTGTATCTGATATTTATGTTAATTTCCATCACTCAAGGCTACGTCTTTGGGTTGCTAATCGAAAAATATAAACACAGCAAGTGGTCAAAAGTCTTTTTGACCGCTTCTGTACTATTTAGCCTAATTATGCTGGGAGTCTTCAAGTATGCAGACTTCTTTATTGAAAACTTTAATGTGCTGACGGGTATGTCCGTTGTAACTCTTAAACTGGTGTTGCCGATTGGTATTAGTTTTTATACTTTCCAGATTCTCAGTTATGCGGTTGACGTGTACCGCGGCGATGCATCTGCTCAAAAGAACTATATTAATCTTGCAGCGTATATTTCAATGTTTCCGCAGCTTATTGCCGGTCCTATTGTGCGCTATAGAGATGTGGCAGAGCAACTTGATAAAAGGACACATTCATTTGAAAAAACTTCTGACGGTATAAGAAGATTTACAGTTGGACTTGCTAAAAAAATTTTAATTGCTAACATTTTAGGCGAACTTGTTGATGCTTTTAAGGCAAGTGAAGAAAAAAGCGTTCTTTTCTTCTGGATATATGGTATAGCATATATGCTTCACGTGTATTTTGATTTTTCCGGTTACAGCGATATGGCTATTGGACTTGGTAAAATTTTCGGTTTTGATTTTATGGAAAACTTCAACTATCCCTTTATTTCGGCGTCTATTACCGAGTTCTGGAGAAGGTGGCATATGTCACTGGGCAGTTGGTTTAGAGATTATTTATATATTCCTTTAGGCGGCAACCGTGTTTCGAAGCTGCGTTTTCTCTTTAATATTTTTGTCGTTTGGATGGCTACAGGCTTTTGGCACGGCGCGGCTTGGAATTTTATACTGTGGGGACTTTTCTTTGCAGTTTTCCTTATTATTGAAAAACTTTTCTTATTAAAATTTCTTAAGAAGGCAAATTTTTTTAACCATATTTACGTGTTATTTTTAACACTTGTCAGCTTTATTTTGTTTGATAATACGTCGCTTAAATCTGCGGTATATTATATTGGCGGTTTATTTGGAGCAGGGAATATTGATTTTGTGAATTCAGAAACACTTTATTATCTTTTAAGTTACGCCGTGCTTCTTTTTGTTGCTGTTATCGGTTGCACACCGTTGCCTAAATTGTGCTACTCTAAAGTAGGTAAAACTTCGGTTGGCAAAAATGTATACTGTATAATTGAACCGCTGCTTATTTTAGGCATCTTGGTTATCTGTACGGCATTTTTAATTGACGGCTCCTTCAACCCGTTCTTGTACTTTAGGTTTTAGGGGGTGCGATTATGAATAAATTTAAGAGTATTTTTACGATTGCTTTAGCTTTCTTGTTTATTTTTGGGTTTACCTTTGCTTCGGTTATTACTCCCGATAAAGAAATTTCCGTAACTGAAAACAGCAAGCTTCAGCAATTTCCCGATTTATCCTTAAGCTTCGATTTTTCCAAAAATATTTTTAGTGAATTAAAGAATAATTCCAATAGTATTAAAGGCTTTACCGAAAGCTTTGAAAAGTATACGCAACATCAATTTGTACTTCGAGATGATTTCAGAAAACTAAAGTCAGACTTTGTTTTTGACGTATACATGCAAAAAGATAATAACGGGTATTTTATGAAAAACGGATATATTTTCAAAAACAATAATTTATTGAATTTGAAAAATATTGAAGCCAATACCGATAGAATTGAGTTTTATTACAATAATCTTCTAAGCGAAAACAATAAGGTTTATTTGTCAATTATTCCGGACAAAAACTACTATCTTGCTGATAAGACGGCTTTGCGACTCAATTATGATAGATTTTACGATATTGTCCTTAGTAAGTTGGACTTTGCAAAATATATTGATTTGTCCGATAAATTGACTCTTGATAGTTATTATTTAACCGACACCCACTGGCGTCAGGAAAAGATTATAAACGTTGCGGATTTTCTTATTAGCGAAATGGGGGCAGAAAGCACTGAAGATAATGTAGAAATTCTTTCTACCAATAAACGTTTTAACGGAATATATGCGCGTCAGAATTTCTTTGAGACTGACGGCGACGAAATGCTTTATGTTACTAATTCTGTTCTGAAAGACGCATTTTTATTTGATAATACTGAGAATGTCCAAATGCCGATTTATAATTTTGATAAGATTGATTCAAGTGAGCCTTACGATATGTTTATGTCAAGCGCAAAGGTTGGTCTGGTTACTTTAGAAAGAAGGGAAGCGACCACCGGAAAAGAGCTTATTGTTTTTCGGGATTCGTTCGGTTCATCTATTGGCCCGTTATTGCTCAGCGGTTATGATAAAATAACCTTTATTGACACCCGTCAAATTTTACCGGCAGCAATTAAAAATCACGTGGAATTTACAAACCAGGACGTATTGTTTTTATATAGCACAACAGTGCTTAATGATACGAACGAATTTAATTAAAAAATATCCGAGTCAACGTGATATGCACCCCAAAAGTCAGACACTTTTGGGGTGCATATTTTGTTCGTTATACAACAATTGAATGAGTCCGGTGCAATACCGAACTCATTCGCTAACAATTTAATATTTAATTTTGTCTAAACTTTGGGTTTCACTTCAACGACTCTGATATTTCTAAATTGAATTATTTATGCAGATTTCTGTACATAGAAGGTGTAACGCTGTAAAAATCAAGAAATGCTCTGTTGAAATTTCGTATTGTTCTAAAACCAACGTTAAAAGATATTGTAGTGATTGTTAGGTTTGTGGATGATAACAAATCTACCGCGGCAGAAACGCGTACCCAGTTTAGAAACGAGGGAATTGTTATTCCTGTAGCTGAATTAAAAACTTTTGAAATAACCGAATGCGGCGTTTTTAGTGTATCGGATAACTCCTTTAAAGTGATTTGTTCGGTATAATTTTCGGTAAGGTAAATTATGATCTTTTTTACAAGCGCAATGTCATTTTCAATGTGTATGAAATTTAGCTTTTGGTATAAATGCGCCATAAGTAAGTTCATGTACCCGATAATTACTGATGAACGCATATGCTTAGTGTCGATTGGAAAACTACCGTGCATTTCCCAAAAATCCATAATTATTTTTCTTACACCGATTTTATCGATGTTAAAAAATGGGGTTTCGGGCTGCATTGAAATTAATGTGTTTTGAAGCCTTGGGATGTATTCAGCGGGAAAAATAAAAGCCATAAACAACCCATTATTTAACGTTTCGTAAGAATGAACCTGTCCGGGGGGTGACGAGAACTGCATCACCTTCATTTTTAAGACTGTATTTTTGAGCATTAATATATACGTTAGCGTTGGCTCCTTCACCCATATTTATAACAATTTCAACCTCATTGTGAAAGTGAACGTATGAAGGGCTTGATAAAAAAGATAAAGCCATATATTCAAGCTTATTTGCCTTTTTTTCATAGAACATAAAATCACCTTTTAAAACTTTTCTTTCCATAATATAGCAAGAAATTTTTAACGCTTATATAAAGTTGCACTTTAATATTATGACTTTTTATGTTTTTTGTCAACTGTAATATAAAATTTGAAGATTTTAAGTGACGGGTTGTTTTACGGTAAAACTTTTTTGTCTATGTTTCTGTAATAAAGTTTCTTGCTATGTTTGGGATAAAAATATATAATCAAAATGTGTAAACTGTGCGCACTGTTGCTTTTTATTAATCGTGTTGATTGACACGGAATTTTAATATAATTATACTTATTATATCTCAAAGTATAAAAGGAGAATTTTTATGAAAAAGACGGTATCTATGCTTCTATCTGCTGTTATACTTATTGCGATGTTTATTGTTCCGGTAAATATTGTTGGCGCTGTTGCCGACGGTTATGCTGACTATTATGAATTCAGCTTTGCGGCAAATAATATTTACAGCTATACTTCACTTAAAAAGGGAAATGAGGCGGCTGGTACGCTGTCCTTTACAAATGCAAAAGGTGCTTTTACCTCTGTTGTTCCGCTGTACGGCTCAACCAACTACGTTAATAACTGGGCTGGTATGAAAGCAGAATATAAATCCATAGAAATTGGCGGTACAATCTGCGACTCACTGAACTTTGTTACTAACAATGATGCCGTTTTAGTGCCCATAACAAGTGAAGGCAAACCGTTTGAGCTTGCTCCCGGACATACATACAGAGTAAATATCGCTTATACTCATACCGGTAACGGTACCGGTGATAGCTGGTATGCAAAAAGGGGCTTGTATTTAGGCGGCGGTCTGTATTCTGCTGACTTGAACAGTAATAAACACGCGCGACAATTTGCTTCTGTATCGGCGTTTGGCTCAGGAGCAGTTGCTTCAATGCCATACGGTGCAAAGATTGATGGCCTTTTAAACATTGATTCTACGGGAGTTATTGAAAGAACCGCTACGTTCACTACTCCTGCGCAAACAGGTGCCGGCTACACGTATGACGCTGAAAAGAATGCATATACCGCTACCGTTACATATACAAGTGCATCAGGCGGTGCAGTAGTAGGCAGTACTGCTGAGCTTGATTTTTACAACTATTTTTATTTATACGTTGACCACTATGGCACCAGTGAAATTAACATAACAAAGCTGGAAATTATTCGTGATGATTATGCTGCGGTAGGTACTGTCGAGTACATTGATGAAGATGGTACTGTCCTTAAGAGTGAACAGGTTGCGGTGGGTGAATATGCAATTAATTATATCCCTGAAAACACCGATGAGAAGTATTTTCTTGGCTGGTATAGTGATAAAGAATGTGAAAATAAAATAAGCTCTGCCAAACTTTCTGTAGGTGAAGACGGGCTAAAGATTTATGCAAAATGGGATACTTATAAAGAATCTGTTGTTTCTAAAAATCCCAGCTATTATTACGGCATTGTGAATGTGCCAAGCCTTACTGCATCGGGTGTATATTCCGCTTCGACGTCTGCACGTTCGAGTGTAAATACAACTACTATTACTACTGCTTCGGATAAGCTTTCTCTTTCTACTGCTTTCTGGGGTGACGGTATTCTTCTTACTGGCGCAGATGACACTACAGGTGAGCTTTTCAGAGCTAAACCCAATACTAAATATAAAATTACTTTAAAGTTCAGAATAACGTCCGAAACCACGCGAGCTGACGGAATTGACGTAAGCATAGCCGCCGGTGCAGGTCTTCCTGATACAAATTCTAATTATCCAATGGGGAAATATTGGGATGAAAATAATCTTAAAAACCGTAGCTCTTACACGCAATATATTGACGGAGTGACGTCAGAAGGCAAATATTTGACTTACGCTGCTGTTTATACAACAGGTGACTTTACTACTATTCCCGCTATTGGTGTTGAATTGTGGCTGTATCAGGACGCGTCTGTTGAAATTTATTCTTTAAGTATAAGTGAATTCTACGGCGAAAGCGTAGAAGCAGGGGAGTTCCTTGTTTCAAACGAAGTTAAGAATAATACCACTTATATGATTAACTTCGATTACGCGCTTCTCGCTACTCCTTCTGCTGATATTGGCGTTGGTTTTAAAACTACCGCTTCCGATACAGTTGGTTATCCTTCATATATTGAGGGCGAAAATATAGCTATTTATACTATTGATGCAGATGTGTTGGTTGACCAGTGGCAGACAGCTACCGTTCTTTTAACTACTGATATGATGTCAAACGTTAAGAACAGCTACGGTTATGATGATATTTTGACTACTCTTAACACTAATCTTTACGGTTACATAATCGGTGAAGATAAAAATCTTGTTTCTGTTAAAAACGTGAAGATAAAAGAACTTAAGAATAGTGCGGGCGCTGATTTGATAAACGCCGTAGGCGGTCAATGCTTAACTGCTGATGCAGAAGAAAAAGCAGGCTCTCAAGCGCTTCGTTATTCGTATTCTTATGACACCGTCACGGGCAACGAAATTATAATCGACGGTAAAGAGTATTATGTTAAGGAACGTGGCTTTATCTACGTTAACGGTAATAATTATGCCAAAGGCGGACTATATAAAGCTGATTTTAATCTTACCAATGCAAAAGCCGGTAAGTTTAAATACAACGGTAAAAATACAAACCTTGATGTGTGCTGGAAGTATTCTGCTATTGAAGGAACCGAGCTCTATAACCTTACTTTTTCAACCTATGTTAAGGATTTTGACCTTGATGATACTAAGGAACTTATGGTTAAGGCTTACGTAATAATAGAAATTGACGGACAGTTGTTTACCGTATATTCAGATTCTGTAAACCGTTCCGTCGCTTATCTAAAGAGCTTGGTTTAAGTTTTTAATGACGGAGGATTTTAATATGAAATTAAATAAAAAATCTCTTGTCAAGGTGTTATCTGTATTTTGTGTTATCGCAATAATGCTTACAACACTTTTTGCAAATTTCGGAATAATTTCTGCCTTAACTGACGGTAGCGATGATTCTACTGTAAGTAAGGATGATTTCTTTACTTCCGGTCAAATTTATAAATTTGAAAGCGATGAAGACCCTGTTACTAACAATTCTGTTGCTGCCGACAGTATTAATATGACTCGCGGCGGAGACGGAAAAGGTGTAATGGGTTGGACTTATGATATTGCTAACCGTGGCGGTGAGCACGGTAACGTTCTTTACTCCCATAACGATGGTTTTACTCAGACCTGGGCAACCGGCGGCGGTTACCGTCTTAATAATTATGACGGTGTATACCGCCTTAAACCGTCTACCACTTACCTTGTTAATTTTGAAATAAACCTTACCTCTGCGCCTAAAAGTACGGAAACATTTAAGGATATTAACACTTCAACTTTAAGTATCGGTTACGGTGCGTGGGATGCCCCCGGCGATGATAACGGGTTTAATTCAATGTCAGTTAAGCTTTATGATGTTGTTTCCGTAAAAACCGACGCTGAAAAGTATACCGTTAAAAGCACTGAAGGTACTGTTGAATACAAAGTTAACAGCGGTTGGCACAAGGTTTCTGTATTGTTTACATCACCCGACAACTTTGGAAATTTAGATAACGCACTCTCTTTTTATTCTGTACTGTGGCCATATTCTAAGCTTGATATAGATAACGTTGAAGTAATTAAGCTTAGCAAAGAGCAGGGTGCTATAGTATTTACCGATGATTACCACGATAAGAATACTATTGCGGTTGGTAAAGTTGGTGAAAAGACTAATTTGCCAATTATCACCCCTGCTGATTCTAATCATAAATTTGAGGGTTGGTATAGCACTTACGACAGAAAAGATGATGCAAAAATTGAAGAAATTGCCTTTAAAAACGGCATAACAACTGTTTACGCAAGAATTAATGCTCCTGTCACCATTACCTTTAAGAATACGCTAACCGGTGAAGAAACTAAAGTGACGGGCAACCCAGGTGAGACTATAAAATTCCCCGCAAATCCCATTGACAGTGTTAAAAAGTTTAAGGCGTGGTACAAGGATGATAAATATACCGTTCCTTTTACAGATGAAATTTTCTATTATTCCAACATTACGGTTTATTCCTGTTTTATTAACCCGCCCGAAACTGTAACCTTTGAAAATTATGGTTTTGATAAAACCAACCGTTTAATATTTGGTGATCTTATTAAGGTTACACAAAAGGATAACGCCGGTAACGGTGACAACAGCGCTCTTTGCTTCACTTACGATGCAGATAAGAAGTATATAGAAAATGCAGACGGTACGGTGCAATATCAAAAAGACCGTTATAATATGCCGGACCATACGGCTATAATTAAGGAAAATCTTAAACCCGATACCGTATATAAAATTTCCTATGACGTTAAGGCTGAAAAAGCGAATCTTGATTATAGTATCAGCTTTGCTACTGCTTCTAAAACAAATATCTGGGGTAACCTTAATATGTACCGAGCCGGCGAAAATTACGCCAATAGAATTACCTTTTTTAAATCGACTGCCGGAAAGGGCTGGGTAAGAAAAACCGTTATTCTTGAAACACCCGAAAACTTCTACGTAGGCGGAGTTGACGGTAGTTCTCTCTATGTATATTTTACCGTTTCCCATAATCTTGATAACGGTGCCGCTACCGTATTTGTTGACAATATTTCCATTGAGGAAGCAACTGCACCTCTTGCGACTTTCTTGCCGGTTAACTGTACAGAACCTACCATTATTGAAGGTGCAATAGGAGAAGAAATTGTTTATAATAAAAAACCTCAAAAATTCGGTTTTATTTTTGACGACTGGTATACCGACTTGCTTTGTACCAAAAAACAGGAAAATACAAAATTTTCAAGAAATAATGTGATTCTTAACTACGCCGGTTATACCGAATCTAAAACAAAGACTTTTGATTACGAGGATTATAACGTTCCTTATGCAGAACCGTCTAAAAGTATCTATTTAAGGCACGACTGTAAGGTTGTAACTTATAAGAATGCTTATTCCGGAACTCACGTAATGGAGGCTGACCGTTCTGTTGCGCGTAATCCCGATTTGAATCCCGGTGGTGCCGGACATCTTGTGAAGAGCGGAGACATAGTTCAAAAGCTTAAAAAAGGCACAAATTATATAATTACGTTTAAATATTATATTGAAACGCAGGGTCAAGATCCTTTGAGGGTTCGCGCTCACGCAGGCTCAAGCGTTAACTTCTGGGGCTCTTCGCTTATTTCAAATACGTATAATATCGCTCTCGATGAAGAGGTTGGCAAGTGGCACACCGGTACGCTTGTTTGTAATGGTGATTTGATAGCAGAAACTTGGCAGGATCATTTTATCTTTCCTGGAATAGCGGTACCGAAGGTATGTACTATTTCGATGATGTTACGGTTAATGAGCTACAAGAAGGAAAGATGGCTTACTTTATTGATAACGGCGGATGTAATAATATTCCGGAATACGTTGTTGGCAGTATCGGTCAAAACTTCTCTTCTCATCTTCCTAAGAACCCCAAGTACGACAACCACGATTTTTTGGGTTACTATATTTTAGGCGATGACGGTAAATTTCAATTATTCAACGATTTTGTTTTCCGTAAAAATAAAACTCCTGAAATAGTTGCCCGTTTCATCCGAATAAAGACCATTCAGGACTTTGAAACCTTCTACGCTCCGGCAATTAATGCTATGCCCGGTTATAACATCATAGACTATGACTATGAGCTTTATGATGCTACCAAGGAAGGTAACAGTAAAGATAACGTAACCAGCGGAAAATATAGTCTTCATAGGTTAGGAGAAAGAAAATATAACGAAAATGCGCTGCTTCTTACTCAGGCACAGCAAATTGTTGCAGGGGAGAAATACACCGTAACATTTAAGGTAAAAATGGGTAAACACACTCACACAAACGGTGCTGTTAAACTGGTTTCATGTAACAGTGGTATATTTGCATGGGCAACCTATGGTGATTATTATCCCGTAATCGCTATTGCTGATTTAACCGACGGTCAATGGCACGAGGTTAGCTATACCTTTACCGCTATAGAGCCATTTGTATCATTACAGACTCCGGGTTATGTAGAACTATTCTTTGATGATTTTGTATTTACTCATGTGTCTGATTCGACTGCTGTGTCGAAACCTGTTCAGTATACCGAATACGTGTTATCCGAACAGGAAGAAGCTATTGACGTTACAACGATTATTGACTTGAATCTTGGCGAAGATAACAATGCATATTCTTATATAATTTATATTATAAGTGGCGCTGTTGCAGTTATTATCTTAGCGGTCGCTGTAATTTTAATTAAGCGTAAAAAGAATAAAAAAGGAGGACAGAATTAATGAAAATTATTGGATTTTTGGCACTGTTTCTTGCTATAGTTATGACAGTATCTGTCCTCGGCGCTTGTTCTCAAAAAGAATTAATTAATCCTGTTAATAACGGTGAGTTTGCTTACGTTATTGTTAGAGGAAATGAGTCCTGCTCTGCTGTGCAAAATTCCGTTAAGGATTTGCGTGCTGCTGTTAAAAATAATTTTGAATGTTCTGTTACTGTTGCTAAAGATTCGGTTGCCGAAGACAATGCCGAAGCTTATGAAATTCTTGTTGGAGATACTAACCGTGAAGCAACTAATACAGCTAAAGAAACACTGATAAATAACCGCGTAAATAATTCTAAGGATTTTATAGTTAAGGTTATTGGTAATAAAATCGTTATTTACGCTGTTAACGATTATATGGTAGAGGTTGCTACTCAATGGTTTATTCATAATTTTTGCGGCTCGATAGATGCTTTTAATCAGCTTCACAGCAATTATGAATTTATTTATTCAGAAAATTTTTCGTCTAAAGACAATATTATCAATACTGTTAACGGTGTTGATATAGGAAGATTTAAGGTTGTTCTTCCAAAACAAATTTCATTCCTTGTCGGTCGTCATCTTGAACTCTACGCTGAATATATGGATAAATTCGGATATACAATAGATTTAGGAGAAGAACGTGACACAGAAGAAGAGTATGAAATTCTTGTTGGAGATACAACAAGAAAGGCTAGTGAATCAGTTAAGGTTGAAGGCGATAATTACGTTATTAAAGTAATTGGCAATAAGGTTGTAATAAAAGGCGGAAGTGAACTCGCTACTTATCGTGCGGCTGAGGAGTTTTATAATTTGGTTACCGAAACCGTAACTTCAAAGAAAGCATTTTCTTGGAGTGACGGCTTTACGGTTAACGGTAAATATGATGCTAATGAAGCAGGAACCTACACATTAAACTTTAATGATGAATTCGAAGGCTCCGAAATTAATGCCAACCATTGGGGAAGCTACCGCTTTAAAAACGGCACTTTAGGTGAATCGTCTTTGGGCGGTACAGTTTATAATACCGATTGGCTGGGACGCGCTGCCGAACCCCACGCAGCTAATAAAAATCTTGTTTATCAGTCCAATGGCACACTTCATCTTGGTGCTATGAGGATAAATGATACTGACTTTGTTAATTCAGATATTAGTACGGTCAGCTCTATGGTTTATCGTTATGGATATACAGAAGTGAGTCTTAAATTGGCGCACAGTCCGGCTTATGGCGGCTATTGGATCAACGGTTCAACTAATAACTCTTCGGCTATAATAAGCCGTTTTGGCGGTATTATGAATCATTCTGCGATGACAGAAATTGATGTTCTTGAAAATTTTTCAAGTGAACATGAGTATCACGCTAACGTTCACCATTGGTATAATTTATATAAAGGTGACGGTATAACCAGCTCGGGTAACGGACATAATTCACTTGATGGTGACTCACGTTATAACGGCAGTAGTAAAAATAATAAACGCTATGTTTACGATACCGTTAAAAACGGAGATACTCTTGCTGATGATTTCCATATATACGGTTGCTATTGGGATGACGAGTGCATAGAATTCAGCTTTGACGGTCGTTCATTCCTTCGTTATGATTTTTCCGAACAAGAAATGCCGTCTGTGTCTTGCGGACTTCTTTATCTGATTTTTGAAGCCGGGATGGGTAGTGCCACCTACGGTAAAACTTATAATAAGAATACCGATGAGTTAAGGTATGAAATTGAATTTGATTACGTTAGAGTATATCAAACAGATAGAATAAATAGCCAAATGGTTTATGCGTGGCCTCAGGAACAGGAAAAAGGCACGCTTAAATTCGTGTATCCGGATGTGGACGTAAACGGTAATTATTAAAATTAAAAACCTCTTTTGTTACATAACAAAAGAGGTTTTTATGTGTGTGAAAAATGCTCGTGAACTGTTGCCGGTAAATTCCTTTCAGGACAGAAGCTTTCCTCTGCAGAACAGGGTTCGTTGCATCAACCGTTATGCACGAAATTGAAGCGGAACAGGAGCAGGTGAAGGCGGGGACTCTCCCTCAGTCACCTACGGCGACAGCTCCCTCGACAGATGGAGCCAACGTACAGAGTTCGGCTCCACAGTGGGCGGTTGATTTAGTTAAGAAGCTTGCTACTATTGACAGTGCGGTTAAAATCGTTAAACTCTCCGCAAGCGGTAAGTCTGCCCAGAACACCCACAATAGCGAAGTAAACCGTATGATAAAAATCCTCAGCATTGCCTCCGGCAAAACCGCCGCCGAACAGGAAGCAGAAGCCGGCGATATTCCGTATTCTCAATACATTAAGGAAAAGGAAGCGGCAGAAAAACAAAACACCGCCGAAAATGGCGGTGAGGTGGAAGTTTCTGAAAATGGAATTTATGCCGGAATGAGCGAAGAAGAACGGTACGAGATATTAAAAGGCCAGTCTGTAGAAATCGTAGAAGCAGAGCCGTTAGAGCTTTCCGAAAATGACAATTTAGAATATGAAGACCTTGTTAAAAAAGCAAAATGCTGATTTAACAAAAATCGTAAATAATCTACAGGAGTTACTTGATAAAGCTGTAGCATTAACAAAAATAGAGACCGGCGTCATGGGCAATACCATACTTGATAAAAATCAAGCATCGACAAGCCTGTTACCAGTCTCTACTACAGGGATTGGCGTCACGGGCAATACGGCATCTGACAATCAGATACGGACAAGCCTGATACCAATCTCCACTATTAGTTTACATGATTTATTCCAAAATATCAACCTTCATGATGCAAATTTCTTAAAATATGTGCCGGACAGCTTTTTAAACGAGAAGCAAAAGCGGGCAAAAAACTCGTAAATGCAATACTAAAGATAAATCCTTCGCTTGATGTTTATGACAATTACATAGAGCTTAACGCAAATGATTTGAGAGAATCATTTAAAAGACATTCATCACGCTAAGTGAAAAAGATTTTTGCAATATTCCTGATTAAAACAGTAAATATGATAAGTACAATTTGGTGATTACAGTATTTTCTTCTAAAGATAATTATGTTCGTAATAATTTATTGAAGTACGGCGATTATGTAGAATATAAAAAAGAAAAGAAGACCTTCCGCAAGTTAATCCTCAGCTGCATAAATCGCTGACGATTTTTTAACGAAAAATCCTCTTTTAATATTATACCCAAAAATGCAAATGAAGTCAACAATAATTCGTCCGTTCCCGAAAAAGAGCCTTCCGCTCCCGAAGAACCGAAGGAAGAAACAAAAGAACCCACACCCGAAAATAGCGAAGACAAGGAACCGGATGTTCCCGAAATTTCCGAAAAAGAAACTGCAACTATTCTTTAGGTACTTTGCCATCTTTTTAAACTTATAATAAATGGTTCAAGGACTAAAATAACCCGCCTTGCTAAACAGCAGGGCGGGTTATTTTGATATGTTGGTTTTTCGTGTGCAATTTCGTGTGAAATTTGTGTTGATTTGTGTGAAATTTTATTGATTTATAAAGCAATAAATTGAAATGTAATCACTTAACCAAAGTGCTGTAACGCCTTTAAATAAAAGGAAAACCACCATTTTAGGTGGTTTTCTTTTTGGCGGAGTAGGAGAGACTTGAACTCTCGCGCCGGTTACCCGACCTACGCCCTTAGCAGGGGCGCCTCGTCACCACTTGAGTACTACTCCAAATGATAGCCGTTTTAAACGTATTTTTGAAAAGGTGTGGCGGAGAGGAAGGGATTCGAACCCTTGGCTCTTGCGAGTCACTGGTTTTCAAGACCAGCTCCTTAAACCACTCGGACACCTCTCCGTGGACTTAAACGAGTATAGCATAATTAGGTACATTTGTCAACACTTTTCTGCTTTAATTTTCTAAATTTTATGGTTGTTATTTCGTTTGTAATATTGTATAATCTAATTGTTGATTTTATTCTTTTTTGGAGCCAACCTATGATTATATATAATGAGCAAAATAAAATATTTCACTTAAAGTCACGTAACACCAGCTATGTTTTTGGATTTTTAAAGGATAAATTTCTTGTGCATCTTTATTGGGGGAAAAAGCTTTCTTCGGATAATTTTGATTATGATATGTTTATAGATTATCCAAAATATCGCAGGAATATGTGTGCCAGCGATTATAAGGATTATCCGCTTTCACGTGATTGTTTGCCTGCTGAATTCAGTACTTTCGGTAATACCGACCAGCGTACGCCTTCTTATCACGCTGTATATAAGAACGGTTCTTTTATTTCAGAGTTTCTTTATGCTTCGCATATTATATATAAAGGTAAAAAGCAAATTTGCGGTTTGCCTGCAACTTACGTTGAAAATGATGAAGAAGCAGAAACACTTGAGCTCACTTTAAAAGATGAACTTACAGGTGTGCAAGTTGTTCTTTACTATACTGTTTTTAACGAACTCGATGCGATTACCAGAAGTGTTAAAGTGATAAACGGAGGTAATGATTCCGTTAAACTTGAATCGTTGCTTTCAGCTGTTGTTGATTTTAAAGCAAGTGAATATGATTTTATTCATCTTCCCGGTGCGTGGGCGAGAGAGCGTCACCCTGAAAGAGTTCCGGTGATGAACGGAAAAATGCTTGTTGACAGCGCAAGAGGTAACAGCTCGGCTCAGCACAATCCTTTCTTCGCACTTGTTGGAAAAAATACCGATGAAAACAGCGGTGATGCTTATGGATTCAACCTTGTGTATAGCGGTAACTTTACTGCCGGTGTTGAGGTTGACCCTTATAACACAATGCGTGCTTTTATTGGTATAAATCCTTTTTCTTTTGCTTGGCAACTTGAGAGCGGGGAAGAATTCAATTCTCCTGAAGCGGTTTTGGTTTATTCTGACGAAGGCATCGGCGGTATGTCCCGAATTTATCACAAACTTTATCGCACAAGGCTTTGCAGAGGTAAGTTCCGTGATATTGAACGTTACGTGTTAATCAACAACTGGGAAGCAACTTATTTTAATTTTAATGAAGAAAAAATTTTGAATATTGCTAAAAAAGCTTCTGAAGTTGGGGTTGAGCTACTTGTGCTTGATGACGGCTGGTTTGGAAAACGAAATTCCGATAACTGTTCCCTTGGAGACTGGTACGTAAATACAGAAAAACTCCCGGGCGGACTTACGCGCCTTGCTCAAAAGGTCAACGATTTGGGTATGAAGTTCGGCTTATGGTTTGAACCTGAAATGGTATCTCCTGACAGCGATTGTTACAGAGCTCACCCGGATTGGTGTATACATTCCGAAGGTCGTATTCGTTCTGAAGGCAGAAATCAACTTGTTCTTGACTTATCAAGACAGGATGTATGTGACTACATATATAAAAGCTTATATGATAATCTTTCTACGGTTAATATTTCTTATGTTAAGTGGGATTACAACAGAACAATGAGTAATATTGGTTCTGCATTACTTCCCGCTGAAAAACAAGGAGAATTCTTTCATAGATATATTCTTGGGCTTTATTCGATTCTTGAAAAGCTTACTAAAGAGTTTCCCGATGTGCTTTTTGAAAGCTGCAGCTCGGGAGGAGCGAGATTTGACCCCGGTATGCTTTACTATATGCCGCAAACATGGACCAGTGATGATACCGATGCTCTGGAGCGCGCGTTTATCCAGTATGGTACCAGTTTGTGTTATCCTTATTCCGCTATGGGAGCTCACGTTTCAATTGTGCCTAATCATCAAGTTGGAAGAACTACTCCCGTTACTGCTCGCGGCAATACGGCTATGCAGGGTCAATTCGGTTATGAGCTTGACTTAAACAAGCTTTCCGAAGATGAAATTGAGAAGGTAAAGGAACAAATAAAAACCTACAAAAAGTTAGGTCCCGTATTCCATAAAGGTGAGCTTTACCGTTTGGTTACTCCCGAAAACGGAAACTTTGTAAGTAATGAATTCGTTTCTGAAGATAAGGGAAAGATTGTTGTTTCTTGTTTTGTTTTAAGGGCTGTTCCAAATTCACCGGTTTATTATCTTAAACTAAAGGGTCTTGACCGTAATGCAAAGTATGCCCTTGAGGGAAGTGATAAAGTGTATGGCGGTGACGTATTGATGTCGTCGGGTATTCCTTATCAGCTTTCCAAAGACTACGATACGTTTGTTTTAGTATTTAATAAACTTTAATTTTAAGAGCTGCACGATAAGTGCGGCTCATTTTTTGAGTACAATGATAAATTATTAACAATATATTTTGCTTTAATGAATTGTCATATAAAAAACATTGACAAATTTGTCACAAAGTGGTTGACAAAACAAAGTTGAGTGTATATAATGATAACATATTTGAAACTTTGGAGGAAAATAAAATGTCAAGAGTTTATAATTTTAGCGCCGGCCCTTCTATGTTGCCGGAAGACGTTCTTAAAACTGCAGCAGCAGAAATGCTTGAGTACGGTACAAGCGGACAGTCCGTTATGGAAATGTCTCACCGTTCTAAGGAATACCAAGCTATTATTGACGAAGCAGAAGCAAACCTTCGCGAAGTAATGAATATTCCCGATAATTATACCGTTCTCTTTTTGCAGGGTGGCGCATCCACACAGTTTGCTATGGTTCCGATGAACCTAATGAACAAAAACAAAAAGGCAGATTATATTATCACCGGTCAATGGGCTAAAAAGGCGTATAAGGAAGCTGCTCGTTACGGTAACGCAAGAGCTATCGCATCATCCGAGGATAAGACTTTCTCTTATATTCCGAAAATTACTCCCGATATGATTGACCCCGAAGCTGACTACGTTCATATTTGTATGAATAATACAATTTACGGCACTAAGTGGAATAATCTTCCCGAAACAGGAAACGTTCCGTTAGTAGCCGATATCTCCAGTTGTATCCTTTCTGAACCGATTGACGTTTCTAAATTCGGCGTTCTTTACGCCGGTGCTCAAAAGAACGTTGCTCCTGCAGGTCTTACTATTGTAATTATCAGAAATGACCTTATTGGTAACGCTATGGATATTACTCCTACTATGCTTAATTACCAGACTCATTCCGAAAACGGCTCTATGTTCAATACTCCTCCTTGCTACACAATTTACATTGCAGGTCTTGTATTTAAGTGGATCAAAGAGCTTGGCGGTCTTGAGTATATGAAAAAAATCAACACTGAAAAAGCAAAAATGCTTTACGATTTCCTTGACAACAGCAAACTTTTCAAGGGAACAGTTGTTGCTGAAGACCCTTCTTTAATGAACGTTCCTTTTATTACCGGTAACGACGAACTTGACGCTAAATTCGTTGCCGCATCTAAAGCAGCCGGTTTTGTAAATCTTAAAGGTCACAGAAGCGTTGGTGGTATGCGCGCTTCCATTTACAATGCTATGCCCGTTGAAGGTGTTAAGAAGCTTGTTGAATTTATGAAGAAATTTGAAGAGGAGAACGCATAATGTATCCTATTAAAACTTACAATAAAATTGCTAAAATCGGTCTTGATAATTTCGATTCTAAATACGAAATCGGTGATAACGTTACCGCTTCTGTAGGCGCTATTGTTCGTTCTGCGGCTCTTCATGAAGAACAGTTTGCTGATTCTCTCCTTGCAATTGCAAGAGCCGGTGCCGGTACCAATAATATTCCTATTGAGCGTTGCAGTGACGAGGGCATCGTTGTATTCAACACTCCGGGCGCTAACGCTAACGCGGTAAAAGAACTCGTTCTTGCCGGACTTCTTATTTCTTCACGTCGTATTCTTCCTGCTATTGAGTGGGCTAAAACCCTTAAGGGTAACGGTGACCAGGTAGGAAAAATGGTTGAAAAAGGAAAGTCCGCTTTCGTAGGTCCTGAAATTCGCGGCAAAAAGCTGGGTGTTATCGGTCTTGGCGCTATCGGTGTTCTTGTTGCAAACGCCGCAAATCAACTCGGTATGAAGGTTTACGGTTATGACCCCTACCTTTCTCTTCAAAACGCTTGGAATCTTTCGCACCATATTAACCGTGCGTCTGATATGAAGGAAATTTTTGAGAATTGTGATTATATTTCTCTTCATATACCGCTTACCAAAGACACAAAAGATACTATTGACGCTAACGCTCTTGCTATGATGAAGGATGGCGTTCGTATCCTTAACTTTGCTCGTGACGGTCTGGTAAACAGCACCGATATGATAGTTGCTCTTGAACAGGGCAAGGTTGCATCTTACGTTGTTGACTTCCCGACTGATGAAATGATTGGCGTTAACGGTGTTATTTGTATTCCTCACCTTGGCGCGTCTACTCCGGAATCGGAAGATAACTGTGCTGTTATGGCTGCTAACCAGCTTATTGATTATATTGAAAACGGAAACATAGTTAATTCGGTTAACTTACCCAATATTTCAATGCCTAAGAGCGGTGATAAGCGTGTTTGCATTATTCACAAGAATATTCCTAATATGCTTACTTCAATCACTTCTATAATTGCCAAAGATAACGTTAATATTGAAAACCTTCTTAATAAGTCTAAAGGCGAAATTGCTTATACAATGCTTGACGTTAACGATTGTGATTCCGATGCGGTTAAAACTCACATTGCCGCTATTGATGGCGTAATCAGAGTTCGCATAATCTAATAATTATAAAAAAGACCTTGCTATGCAGGGTCTTTTTTGGTAAACTATATTCGAGGTGCGTATATGAGGTTTTTGAAAATTTTAATTTGTGTTTTACTTTGCTTCTCGACAATGTTTACTGTCGCCTGTGCCGATGAAGAAATTTTGGAAATAGATACTAACTTGTTAACCGTTCACTATTTAGATGTTGGTCAAGGCGATTCCGCTTTCATAGAGCTTCCCGGCGGCGAGACAATGCTCATTGATGCAGGGGAGAGCGAATACGGTTCTGTTGTTGTTGAATACATAAAAGAACGCGGACATAATGAAATTACTTACATTGTTGCTACACATCCCCATTCTGACCATATAGGCGGTCTTGAAGAGGTGGTAAGAAGTTTCAACGTTAAAAAAGTGTATATGCCAAAAGTTTCTTCTAACACTAAAACTTTCGAAGATTTGCTGATTGCCGTTAAAGAAAAGGGATTAACTGTAAATTCTGCGAAGCAGGGTGTTGTTATTGTTGATAGAGATAATCTGAGGATTGAAGTTTTATCTCCTGTACGAAGCGAATATTCTGATTTAAACAATTATTCGGTTGTTCTTATGGTTACTTATCGTGAGAAAAAATTCCTGTTTACAGGCGATGCAGAGGCTCTGGTAGAAAAAGAACTGACGACAGACGTTTCTTGCGATGTTCTTAAAATAGGCCATCACGGTAGCGATTCGTCTTCATCGGAAGAATTTATTAGGGCCTGCGCTCCCGAATACGCCGTAATTTCTTGCGGTAAAGATAATAAGTACGGACATCCTCACAAAGAAATTCTGGATAGATTAAACGATTTTGGAATTAGCTATATTCGTACGGATGTTAACGGTACTCTTGTAATCGAGTCTGACGGTACAGGCATTACTTTTCCGAATACAACTATTATTCAAAAACCGGTTGTGACCTCCGGTAAGCCCCGTGAGAGCGAAACTACGCTATATATTTTAAATATTTCATCAAAAAAGATTCATTTGCCTGAATGTGGCTCTGCAACCAAAATGAAGGAAGAAAACAAGCAGGAATTTTACGGCGACCTTGAAGAATTGATTGCAGCGGGTTATTCTCCTTGTGGATCTTGCAAACCGGAGTGATTTTATGAAAGTTATTATTGATAGATTTGAAGGCGATTTTGCTGTTGTGGAAATAGAAAAAGGGAATTTTGCTCATATTTCAAAGTCGCTGTTACCGGGCGCCGATGAAGGTGACGTAATAAGTGTTGAAATTGATAAAATAGAAACTGATAATCGAAAAAGCAGAATTCAAAACCTTATGGGTGATTTGTTCGATTAACGAAAGAAGTGGTAGAGTGTTAGGAGTAATTGTAAACGTAGCCACCGTTTTGATTGGTAGCGCCATTGGTCTGATTTTCAAAAAAAGTATTTCAAAAAAATAAGTGACGCCGTTATGGTTGCCATAGGAGCGTGTACTTTGTTTATTGGTATCAAAGGTTCGCTGGACGGTAATAACGTCCTTATAACCATAATTTCAATGGTTTTAGGTGTGGCTGCGGGCACACTTGTTGATATTGATAAACAAATTAACAAGTTGGGCGATTTTTTAAAATCTAAGTTTTCTAAAACAGGTTCGACCTTCACCGAAGGTTTTGTTACAGGATGCTTGATTTTTTGTGTCGGCGCAATGACGATTACGGGTTCTATTGATTCCGGAATAACGGGGGATAACTCAACAATTTTCGCAAAAAGCTTGTTAGATCTTATCTCTTCTATGATGTTGGCATCGGCTTTGGGAATCGGGGTAATGTTTGCATCTGTTTTTGTTTTGCTGTTCCAAGGACTGCTTGTTTTACTTGCGCAGTATATCGGTCCGTTTCTTGGTGAAGCTGTCGTTAGCGAGCTTACTTGCGTAGGCTCCATAATAATTATTCTGTTGGGACTTAATATCATTGGAATCGGTAAATTTAAGGTCGCAAATTTCCTTCCTGCGATTGTTTTTGCTCCTTTTGTGTGTTATCTCTATCAATACGTTGTTTCGCTTTTATAAGTGAATTTTTAGTAATCATGACTACCGGCTAAGCCGGTAGTTTGCTCAGCGGCTATAAGCCGCTGTTACTGGCCGGACTGAAAGTCCACCGAATAATCTGCCAACCGCAAGCGGACTCTTAGCTACCGCTAAAGCGGTTGGTTATTTTTTGCTTGCCTTAACTGGCTCACCCGTAAACGGGTCTACCAATTCTTTTATACTCATTTGTTCGTACGCTAAATCTTCCTGTAATGATTCCGTATATATTCGGCTATTGCCTTTT
Organism: Acutalibacteraceae bacterium; assembly: GCA_045646245.1. Taxonomy (GTDB): domain Bacteria; phylum Bacillota; class Clostridia; order Oscillospirales; family Acutalibacteraceae; genus SIG607. The sequence continues at coordinate 433 of JAZRKJ010000044.1, read as the reverse complement.
TGTTCTTTCCTACGGTATCTACATAATATCCTCTACACCAAAATTCTCGGTTTCCGTATCGGTATTTTAAATTTGCGTGTTTGCAAAAATCATTAAACTGCTCTTACCCTTTAAATATCCCATAAAACTTGATACACTTATCTTTGGCGGTATTGATACCAAAAAGATGTATATGGTCGGGACAGGTTTCGGCTTCAATAATTTCTACACCTTTCCATTCGCACAATTTTCTTATTATTTGTCCTATGTCAGCTTTTATCTTTCCATAGATTACTTGCCTTCTGTACTTCGGTGCAAAAACTATGTGGTATTTGCAATTCCACGCTGTATGTGCTATACTACTTTTGTCGATTTTCATAATTGACCTCCTATGTTTTAATGCTTGTGGTTGGCAGACCTCTTGCATTATACCATAGGAGCTTATTTTTTTACT
>JAZRKJ010000043.1:0-36800 GCA_045646245.1 Acutalibacteraceae bacterium | reverse complement strand
AAAAAAAGACAGCCGCACGTGAGCGGCTGCCCGAGATTGTAATGCGTTGCTAAACTTTCAGTGCCCCTTTTAGGGGCTAAGCCAGTAGTCACCCCTTATAGGGGTGGAGCATACCACCGGTTTACCGGTGGTTATGATTTTCCTATGCTTTCTTTTATTCAAGCCTTTCACCCTTAGAAGATAAAATTAAACAAACTTGAATTTGCAAACCGATTTTTGAACAACTTCGGAAAAGAGGTTGTAAAGTCGGTATAAACGTACGTCAGCATTTTAATTTTATTTATCCCATTTATCAATAGCGTTGACACGTTTTATAATTTCTTGCTTCATAATGTATAAATCGTTTGCCTTGTCGCGTTCTTGTTTTCGGAACCTGAGCGGATAAAGTAATATGGCAAAAACAGAAAAAATTAAAAGATATAAATCCTTTGTGCCGGGTACAATGCCTGCTTTATATGCAGTGACAAAATAAAGCGCAAACACTACCATATACAGTATTGCGGCAACGGCTGATAATATGTAATTTGTTCTGTTGAAAAGAGAATAAATTTTAACCTTCGTTTTTCCGTTTTCTTCGGTAACCTGACCTATAACGCTGTAAAGACGGTTCGGGTCACGCCGTGGCTTGTTACGGCTGTAATTGCAGACGCATATTCTGCCATCGTCGTGACACAAAAACTCTAACGTTACCTGACGGCTGTCGGTTTCACGGCAAATGCCTTGTTGGGCTTTTAACCTCTCAATGGCAGTTTTACAATCGGTTTTTATTTCTAATTCGCTTTGCTCAATAATTTTGGTGAAAATTGTGTTTTTCATAACTTTCCTCCTGCTTTACATTAGTATATCATAAATAACACAGATAGTCTAGCGCACCTTTTTATCGTCAATCTGGCGGTAAAGATTTTCATAAACCACCTTTGCGCGTTGCTTGGATGCCATATTACTTATGGTAATATGCAAAGGTTAGTCAAAGCCATAACTCTGATAATTGTGAATAAACAGTTAAACATATCCTATACTATTGACAGTAAAATTGTGCCATGTTATAATTTAATTGAATTCAATTAAATCGAGTAAAAGTATTTTTGGAGGTTTATGGGAATGATGCTGTCGGGCGTTGTTAAGAAGACCGACCTCTTGCACCGACCAACTTGCAATTGCCGTGAGAAAAGCGTATAATGCAAGCAAATCAGCGTAAGGAGAAAACGAATATGACTGTTGCTGTTAGATACTATACCCGTTCGGGAAATACTAAAAAATTAGCGGATGCAGTGGCTTCGGCTGTATCCGTCGAATCAAAAGATATTTCTTGTCCGCTTAACGAGAAAGTAGATGTTCTGTTCCTCGGTTGTTCTTATTATGCCTTTGACGTGGATGAGGCGGTAAAGAAGTTTATTATCGAAAATAAGGATAATATCGGTAAAATCGTTTGCATCGGCACGTCGGCTATGATGAAATCAATGAAAAAGCCCGTTAAAAAGGTTGCTGATACTGTTGGCATCACCGTAGCGGATGAAGAATTCCATTGCCGTGGCGAGTTTGCAAAAATTCACAAAGGCAGACCAAACGAAAAAGACCTTGCGGACGTTTCTGCCTTTGCAAAGAGCGTTATGGATCAAGAGGGCTAAACTATGGATAAAAAATATGAAGCATTAAAACTTGAAAATCAGTTATGCTTTCCGCTTTATGCCGCCTCGCGTGAGGTGGTAAAAAGATATCGACCGTACCTTGATGCTATCGGCCTTACCTATACGCAGTATATCGCAATGATGGTAATGTGGGAGCAAAAGGAAATTACTGTAAAAGCTCTTGGTGAAAAACTGTTTCTCGATTCCGGAACAATGACGCCCGTACTTAAAAGCCTTGAAGCAAAGGGCTATGTTGTTCGCAAACGGAGCACCACCGATGAACGCTCGGTTAGTGTCTTTCTTACCGACAGCGGCGAAGAGCTAAAGAAAAAGGCAGTGGAAATCCCTGCCAAGGTTGCCGGATGCGTAGGACTAAGCGGCGAAGAAGCACTTCAGCTTTACGTACTATTGTATAAGGTGCTGGGCGCAGGGGAGAGATAAGCCTATGGCAAAATACAAAATCAAAAGAGAATTCTTTCCGTTTTCGTGCTTTACGCCGCCCATCAGTGAGAAGTTTCTCAAAATGGCTGTGCCGCATATGAAAACGCCGAAATATATATTTAAGGACAAGGAGCTGGATGTGAGCCGTCACGAGATTGAAAGCTACGACGGTGAAAAAATTGAGTGCTTTTTGATGTCCCCAAAATCCGTTATGGAAAACGCTCCGTGTCTGATATATCTTCACGGCGGCGGGTTCGTGCTGGCGGCGACAGGCTACCACTATAAAAACGCTATGAGATACGCCAAAGAGGTTGGGTGCAAGGTCGTGTTCGTCAATTACCGCCTTGCTCCCGAGCATCCGCACCCTGTATTTTTTGAGGACTGTTATGCGGCTATGTGCTGGGCATACGATAATGCCGATATTCTCGGCATCGATACCGCACGCTTCGGTATCGGCGGCGATAGCGCAGGCTCGACCCTTGCGGTGGGTGTTTGTATGATGGCAAGAGACAGACAGCATCCCGTGAAATTTGTCTTTCAGATGCTTCCGTATCCTTATCTTGATGCCCGCAACAACAGTGAGTCCTGCAAGAAATATACCCACACGCCTATGTGGAATTCTACGCTGTCGGGTAAAATCGCACCTGTGACAAAGGCGGAACGCAGCCGTCCCGACTACGTCTACTATTCGCCTGTAGAAGCCGAGAACTTTGAGGACTTGCCGCCCGCCTATATCGAAACGGCGGAGTTTGATTGCCTCCACGATGACGGTATTCTGTACGCCGAAAAGCTCCGTGATGCAGGGATAGAGGTCACACTCAACGAAACCAAAGGCACGATGCACGGCTTTGACATTGTGCAAAAAGCGAAGACCACAAAGGCGGCACTTGAGGCGAGGATTAAGTTTATGAAAAAGATTTTTACTCAGATATAGAAAAACGGATAAATAATTTGCAAAAAATAAGACGGAGCAAATACTATGAAAAAAATTAAAGGAATGATTATAATGCTTTTAATATCACTCTCATTGTTTGGAATGACCGCTTGCAGCGCTGAAAACGGAAAAACTTGTACCTACGAACAGATTACCGCCGAACAAGCCAAAACCATTATGGACACAGAAAAGGACTATGTTATCATAGATGCCCGCACCGAAGAAGAATTTGCTGAGGGACATATCGAAAACGCAATTTTAATCCCCGAATATGTAATAGCAAACAGAGCAGAAAAAGAACTGCCCGACAAAGAGCAACTTATCCTCGTCTACTGCCGCAGCGGTAGAAGAAGTAAAATTGCCTCCGAAGAGCTTGTTAAGCTTGGCTACACCAACGTAAAAGAATTCGGCGGTATCATCGACTGGCCGTATGAAACTGTAAAATAACCTATACAATAGCAAAAACGCTCTGCCGCGGCAGAGCGTTTTCTCGTTAATAGAATGTTATTTAATTTCTTGTTCTAAGGTTTTGAATGTTTCGGTATCGAAGAAGTCATAAAGGGATATTTCTAATCCATCACATAATTTCTTAAGAGTAACAACGCCTGCGTTCTTGCTACCACCGTTAATTATATTCTTTAATGTTGAGGGCGGTACTGCTGAGATTCTTGCAAGAGCGTTTACCGATAATCTCTTTTGCTCGCATAATTCTAATAATCTATTTGCTATGGCTTTTCTCGTATCCATAATGTCACCCCTAAAAAGTTCTATATATAGTTTATGTTTTTTAGAAAGATTACAGCGACCATATATGGACTTTTTAGCCCATATATGGTAAACTTGGGTCGGTGGTGATTTATTATGAAAGATAAAACTTGTTGCTTTTTCGGTCATAGAACTATTAACGAAACTGAAGAACTAAAAGAAAGACTTACTGAGATAATTGAAAAACTGATTGTGAAGGAAAAAGTTGATACATTTCTTTTCGGTAGCAAGAGCTGATTTAATAGCCTATGCCTTGAAACAGCGACTAAATTAAAAGAAAAATATCCGCACATAAAACGAATCTATGTACGAGCAGAATATCCGAATATCAGCGAAGATTATAAAAACTATTTACTTGAAAACTACGAGGATACCTATTATCCCGAAAAGATAAAAAACTCGGCAGAGCCGCCTACGTCGAACGTAACTATGAAATGATAAACAAAAGCCACTATTGTATCGTCTACTACAATGAACCTGATGCCCCAACCACCCGCAAAAGCGGCACCAAAATCGCCCTTGATTATGCAATAAAATAAGAAAAGCAAGTTATAAATATAACTTCACTATAACAACAAAACCTCAACTATAAAAATAGCTGACCTCTCTTTTATTGGTGTACAATGAATGCATCAAATGAAAGAGAGGTTTTTATTTGAAATGTTACTGACGCTGATTTTTGTATAAAATTTAAGCGAACGGTAAAGAATAATACCGATATTTACGGAGGGATTTTATGGTTAAAAAAGTCGGTAAAAGCACCTATTTTTTCGAAAACCAACCTGTTATATCGGGATACGGTTCGGTGGTTGGAAAGAAGGAGGGGCAAGGACCTTACGGCGAGTATTTTGATTTTGTGGGACAAGATGAGCGTTTTGGTGAAGACGGATTTGAAAAAGCAGAAAGCACAATGCAAAAAATGGCGGCAGTGTACGCTATGGACAGAGCAAAGGTTAGTATGCGGGAAATCGACGTCATTTGCGCGGGGGACCTTTTAAATCAATGCATCGGAAGCTCCTTTGCCGCGCGAGATATGAATATTCCTTACGTTGGAATTTACGGCGCGTGTTCCACAATGGCTCTTTCAATGATTTTAGTATCTATGATGATAGAAAGCGGGGGAGTTGAAAAGGGAATTTGCGCCGCGTCTTCTCATTTTTGCGCTGCAGAAAGGCAATACCGTTTTCCTCTTGAATACGGCTGTCAACGTACCCCAACCGCACAATGGACGGTAACGGGCGCAGGAGCTTTCGTTTTATCGGCGAAAGGTGACGGGCCTAAAGTTGTAGCCGCCACCTTAGGCGAAATTAAAGACCTCGGTATAACCGACCAAAACAATATGGGTGCTGCCATGGCACCTGCTGCATGCTCTACCATTTTGAGATTTTTGAAAGATACAAAAACAACGGCGAATGATTATGATGCAATATTTACGGGAGATTTGGGCTTTGTGGGAAGTAACCTTCTTTTACAGCTTGCAGACGGAGAAGGGTATGAACTTTCAGAGAAGCATTGTGATTTTGGTAAAATGATATACGATACCGGCAAACAAGACGTCCACTCCGGCGGTTCGGGGTGTGGCTGCAGCGCGTCTATGATGGCGTCTTATATAATGAACGAAATGAAGGAAAAAAGGCTTAAGAATATTCTATACTGCGCTACGGGAGCTTTGCTTTCGCCAACTTCTGTTTTGCAAGGGGAAAGCATCCCTTCTATTTGCCACCTTGTGAATATACGAATATAAAAATAACCCCTTATTCTTTTTTATGAATAAGGGGTGTTTTTAAATTGAAAATTCTTCTATAATTTCTTTTTTGTCAAAATATTCCAACATATTGAAGGCAAGTAAATTCCAACTGGAAAATCCTTTATTATACAGACCTTCCCCCGTTTCGGGGTTGTAGTATTCGTGAAAAGCACCGTTTTCTTCTAAATCTTTTGCTAAAAGGTTAAGCGTTTTTTCGGCAAGCTGTTCGCCTTCTTTTATGTAACCGTATTTCAAAAGCGCTTTAAATACAAAGTAATTTGAAAGTATCCACACGCCGCCTTGCCAGCTTGAAGGGTTTCCCGAACCTATAAGTCGGTACATTTTTTCGTATTTTGAAAGGCTTCTTACTCCAAATGGTGCCCAAAAGGCTTTTTCGTCAAGCAGGTTTTCTTTAATAATTCTTTTGGCTTGTTTTTTATTAGGAATTCCCGCCCATAAAGGTAAAAAGGAGCTCCAACAGCCTAGGCGCTGAATTAATGTGGAATAATGTCTTGGGGCACCTTTATGCAATGCTACGCTTTCATCGATGGGACGCAGGTTGATATCACAGCTGTAATACATTCCGTCTTTTTCGTCGTAGCAATGTTGGTTTATGGCAGCTTTGAGTTCTTTTCGTCGGGCGCTATAATATTCTTTGTCGGCTTCGTTTCCTATAAGGGAAGCAATTGGCTCATTGCTCCCAGCTCTGCATACATAAGTGAATTAAGGAAAATTGAAGCAGAGGAGTTTTCGGGACGGTAGAAGGTAGAGGGGTCGTTATCAACACCTATTGCAAAGTCGTCAAAGAAATAAAAAAGACCGCTTTCGTGTTTAGCGTTGTTTTCGTAAAAGGAAATAAACGCTTTTAATTTATGGTATATTTCTTTTACCCACGCAGTATCGTCGGTATATTTTAAAATAAAGGCTACGTGTTGGGCAAGAACCGGTTTATGAACGTTTTTATGGGGCATTTTACAAGCAAAGTCCATGCTTTTATCTGAAAAAACAACAATTTCTATACTGCCGTCTTCTTTTTGCTCGTTTAAAAAATTAAGGACCGAGCCTATTTCGTGCTTTGTCAATTTATCTTGTTTGTTTTTATAAACCGCAATTTGTCTTAAAGCAATATTATTTACCCAATTACCCCAATCCCAAAGCTGAGAAGGGTAACTGCTGTTTTTTGTAACAACAATACAAGGGTATTTAAAATCTCCGTAAGGTTCTGCCCAAAGAATATTTGATAAATCCAGCATATATTGTTTTAAATTACTGTAATCCACGTTAACACCCTCTTTACGATTAGCATAGCATAATCCATTTTATTGTTCAATATTATTTTTCGGTACTTTTTCATAAGAAAACGAATGTTATATTTAATTTGAACTATATAATCTATTGACTTATGACCTACTTATAAGCTATAATTTTTTAGAGAGATTATGCTCAAACAGGAGGTTTAATATGTTTTCAGAAAAATTTATATCTGCCACAAAAGAACGTAATAAACTGATTAAGCACGTTGCCGCGCCTTATATGCGTAAAACGTTTTCGCTTGATGCTGTTCCCGAGGAGCTTACCATTACGGTTTGCGGACTTGGCTTTTACGATATTTTTGTTAACGGTGAAAGAATTACCAAGGGCCTTTTAGCACCTTATATTTCTAATCCTGACGACATCTGTTATTACGATAAGTACGACCTTACTCCTTATATAGGATTTGGCGAAAACGTTATCGGCTTTATTTTGGGTAATGGCTTTAAAAATAATACGGGCGGAACTGTTTGGGAGTTTGACGTAGCTCCTTTTGTAGGAGTGCCTCAGCTTGCTTTTGCTATTGAAGGAAAAGCAGGGGATGAAAAAATATTTATAGAAGCCGACGAGACCGTTAAGGTTAAGGATAGCCCCATTATTTTTGATGACCTTCGCTGCGGAACACATTATGACGCAAGAAAAGAAATTGAAGGCTGGTGTGAAGTTGGTTTTGACGATAGCGATTGGGAAAATGCTTATTTTTCCGAAAACGTTCGCGGCGTTAAAAGGGAATGTAAAGCAGAACCGGTTGTTATAAGAAGCGTTGTAGAGGCTGTAGAGGTAAGGAAAGCAAATCTGGACAAAACCTATAACCGCCACAAAAAGCTTACGGTACCCGACAGAGTATTTAACGAGGCTGATTACGAAGGCTATTTATACGATTTTGGCATAAATTCCTCGGGTATACCGTTGCTCACGGTTTACAACACCACACCGGGTCAGGTTATTGAACTGCAGCAGTGTGACTACATAAACCATAAGGGAGAACCGTCCTACGCTAACGTTTTCTTTTACGTAAACGGTTATTCTCAAAGAGATATTTATATTTGCAAGGGCGCGGAAAAGGAAACCTTTGCGCCGCCCTTTACTTACCACGGCTTCCGTTGTACCTTTGTTACGGGACTCAGAGAAGACCAAGCAGAAAAGGATACCGTAAAGTATCTTGAATGCTCTTCTGATCTTAGAGAAAGAGGAGACTTTATTTGTTCGGATGAAACTTTGAACAGACTTCAAAAAATGGCAAGAAGAAGTGACCTTGCCAACTTCTTCTATTTCCCGAATGATTGTCCTCACAGAGAGAAAAACGGCTGGACGGGCGATGTTATGGTATCTGCTGAGCATATGCTGTTGAATTTAACTGTAGAAAACAGCCTTAGAGAGTATATGTTTAACGTTCGCGCCGCTCAAAATATTCAAGGAACCATACCCGGTGTTGTGCCAACGGGCGGATGGGGCTTTAAATGGGGTAACGGTCCTATTTGGGATAATGTACTTGTTGAAGTGCCTTATCAAATCTACCGTTATACGGGAAACCGCGAAGTGCTTAAAGAAAACGCTTATGCTATTTACAAATATTTAGGTTACGCTTCTAATAAACGCAACGAAAAAGGTCTTCTTTGTTACGGTCTGGGCGACTGGGTAAAGCCTAAAGGCGGAAAAGAAGTTGCGCCAAAAGAACTTGTTGACAGTATTATGATTTACCAGTTTGCCATGAAAGCGTCGCTTATATTTGATATGCTGGGTCAAAGCCTTGAAAAGGCGTATGCTTTAAGCCTTGCAAACGAACTTAAATCGGCAATTATTGAAGAATATATAGATGACGAAAAGGGCGTTGCAGCAAACGGAGAGCAGACCTCTTACGTTCTGGCTATTACTCACGGAATGTTCAGTAAATCCGGCACTAAAAAAGCGGTAGAAAATTTAGTTAAAGAAATACAGGAATACGACAGTATGCACGACTGTGGTATGATAGGAATTCGCTATCTCTTCTATGCGCTTTCACGTAACGGTTACGCTGACCTTGCGTATGAGCTTATAGTAAGTGAAAAGCAAAATGGTTATGGTCAGTTCGTTAAAAAGGGTATGACCTCTTTGCCTGAAAGCTTTTCTGTATTTGACGACAATGGTAATCCTCAACCGTGGCTGTCCCTTAACCACCATTTCTTCGGTGATATAAGCCACTTCTTTATATCCGATATTGCGGGTATAAGGGTTAACGACCAATTTAAAAATGCGGAAAATATTGATATTTGCCCTAACTTTATTTCTGCTTTAAATAATGCAAAGGCTTATTTTGACAGCGTTAAGGGCAGAGTAGAGGTTTCGTGGGAAAAGAACGGCAACACAGTTAAACTCTCTCTTAATGTTCCCGAAGGAATCGTTGGTGAAATTAAGCTTCCGAGAAATGCGGAATTTTCTGACGGAAGCAACAAAAAAAGTGTTGCGACCGGCGAATATAATATAATTATAGGTGCTTAAAAATGATTTATAAATTTAAAGAAAACAGAGTATGGCGAGCGTATTTCGGCGGAGAAAGATTGGATGCTTTTTCGGGAAAAGAAGAAAGAGTGAGAGGCAGACGCCCCGAAGAATGGATAGCATCTACCGTTACCGCCTTTAATGCTGACAGACCAAACGAAAAGGAAGGAATAAGCATTACCGAAGAAGGGGAGAATTTTGCCGCTCTTATTGAAAACAACCCAGAAGAAATGCTTGGTAAGGCTTTGGCGGAAAAGTATAACAATAAAATGTCTATACTTGTGAAGCTTCTTGATGCAGGCGAAAGGCTTGTTATTCAGTGTCACCCCAGCGTACCCTTCGCCAAAAAAGAATTTGGAAGTCAATTCGGTAAAACCGAATGCTGGTATATTCTTGAGGCGGACGATGATGCCAACGTTTACTTAGGCTTTAAGGAAGGTATTACCAAGGAAAAGTGGAAGGCTCTTTTTGAAACTCAGGACGTAGAGGGTATGCTCGGCTGCCTTCATAATCATCCTGTTAAAAAAGGCGACCTTTATTTTGTTGAGGGCGGTGTTCCTCACGCTATTGGTGGCGGCTGCCTTATGGTTGAATTACAGGAGCCCAGCGATTTAATGGTAATTCCCGAAAGAAAAACTCCTTCGGGGGTAGAACTTGCCGATATTAAGCTTCACGGCGGTATAGGCTTTGAAAAAATGTGGGATTGCTACCACTATAACGGAATGAGCGAAAAGGAAATTAAAGAAAAATATTACCGTCACGTTTCGGAAGAAGATTCCGGTATGATACCTGTTGTAGACAGCTCTCTGACAGAGCGTTTTTCCCTTTCAGTGCTTCGCTTTGACGGAGAATATACTACAGATTTTAATGGTAAATATGCCGCTTGTGTAATTACCGACGGCAGTTTTACGATAAATGACGGAGAGAAAGAATATTCCTTTAAAAAGAGCAACAAGCTGTTTATTCCTGCTTCTTCGGGAAAGCTTGAATGGACAGGTAAAGGCGAAGCGGTAATATGCCTGCCGTGTGAATAAATTTGTCGGAAAAACCTAAAGATTTTTCATTGTTATTCAGATAAGAGTACGGTATAATATAAAAAACTTTTTGGTAAATAAGGAGACGGATGATGCTTAAGTTTGAAAAGTACGTAGTTGGAAGTGGCGAAACAGAAGGCTATAAAGCACTTAAGGTCACTATACCACAGGAAGATGAATATATGCACTACCGTTTAGACGGTAACTGCCTGAAAGACTGCGAGGATATTTTTTTCGTGGCACATGAAGATGGAAAGGCTCTTTGCAGAATTTGGATGTGCTATCCCAGACACGAAAATCCCATTGCCAACTGGGGCGCAGTTTATACCCTTGAGGAATGCAGAGGGAGAGGTATTTGCAATAAAACCCTTGCTTTTTGTATAGAAGAAATAGAAAAACTTGAGAACTCGCCGTTAGGCCTTTTTTGCATCTCCGGGCAGCAGTGGGTTACCGATATGTATACTAAATTCGGCTTTAAAACTGCTATACACGATACTACAAGAGGTCCGCTCTATCGTCCTCTCGTCGATAGCCCCGAAACCTTTAATGAATTTTGCAAAAAGTACTATTCTGCCGCAAAATCTTTAAAAGCCGTCAAGGCTACTTGGGAGTGGAGAAACGAAATAGATTGTCTTTTTAACTTCGCTATGCGTGATATTGGGCTTGATTACGCTGTAGACGGTACACGCGACCTTTACGCAATGCTTTTAAACGGTACTGATAAAGACGTAAAGGTTATTTTAACCGATGAGAATAAATGCGTGGGCTGGATGATTGACGGAAAAGCTAAGGTTTATCCGACTTATGAAGAATTATTGCCCGATATGGTAACCGAATAAAAATAAACAAAAAACACAGGAAAAATTTTCTGTGTTTTTTTGTTGCAAATAATGATTATATATAGTAAAATATATATAATTAAAAAACAAAGAAAGTAGGATGTTTATGAAACCGGTTTATAAACGTGTTTTATTAAAACTTTCCGGTGAAGCCCTCTCGGGTTCAAAGGGAAGCGGACTTGACTTTGATAAAGTAGTAGAAATTTGCGAAAGCGTTAAAAAATGTGTGGATATGGGAGTTGAAGTCGCTATTGTAGTTGGCGGCGGAAATTTTTGGAGAGGCAGAAGCAGCGGAAAAATGGACAGAACCAGAGCCGACCATATGGGTATGCTTGCTACCAGTATTAACGCTCTTGCCGTTGCTGACGGGCTTGAGCAGGTTGGCGTTACCGCAAGAGTGCAAACCGCCATTGAAATGAGACAAATTGCCGAGCTTTATATCAGAAACAAGGCAGTTCGCCACCTGGAAAAGGGAAGAGTAGTAGTGTTTGGTTGCGGAACAGGTAATCCTTTCTTCTCCACCGATACCGCCGCGGCGCTTCGTGCTGCTGAAATTGACGCCGACGTTATTTTTAAGGCTACCAACGTTGACGGAGTTTATGACAGTGACCCGAAAAAGAATCCCGACGCTAAAAAGTTCGACACTCTTTCTCACCTTGACGTTTTACAAAAGGAGCTTCACGTTATGGACAGTACGGCAGCTTCTCTTTGTATGGATAACGATATTGAAATTCTTGTGTTTAACCTTGACCATCCCGAAAACATTGTTCGCGCCATGGTGGGCGAATCTATCGGTACGGTTGTTAAATAATATTTTACTGCGGAGGAAATTTTATGGATAATTTGATTAAAAATACAGAACAGAGAATGGATAAATCTCTTGACGCTCTTGACAGAGATTACAAGGCGGTAAGAGTAGGCAGAGCTAATGCTTCGGTGCTTGACAGAATCAACGTTGATTACTATGGCGTTCCCACACCCATTCAGCAGATGGCGGCTATTTCTATGCCGGAACCCAGAATCCTTATGATTAAACCTTGGGATGCTTCTACTTTAAAGGAAATTGAAAAGGCTATTCTCGTTTCTGAAATCGGAATCAACCCCCAAAACGACGGCACCGCTATTCGTCTTAACTTCCCGCCTCTTACCGAAGAAAGAAGAAAAGAAGTGGTTAAAGAAGTAAAAAAAATGGGCGAAGAAGCTAAAGTTTCGGTTCGTAATATCAGAAGAGATGCTCTTGAAAAGCTTAAGGCTATGAAGAAAAACAACGAAATCACCGAAGATGATGAAAAGAACGGTGAAAAGAAAATTCAGAATATTACGGATAAGTACTGTAAAGAGATTGACGGTCTTGCCGCAATTAAAGAAAAAGAAGTAATTGAAATTTAAGGTGAAAACCGAAATGCTTTTTAAAAAGAAAAACGATGCGCCCCGGAATATTCCGGGGCATATTGCCATTATAATGGACGGAAACGGCAGATGGGCAAAAAATAAGGGTATGCCGCGTTCTGTCGGCCACACCGCCGGTGCGAAAAAGTTCAAAGAAATAGCAAGATATTGTAACAAAATCGGCGTAAAATACCTAACAGTATACGCTTTTTCTACCGAAAATTGGAAACGCCCGAAAGATGAAATCGACGGTATTATGAATTTACTGCGTGATTATCTTAAAGATTCCACCAATTTTAAGGGAGAAAATATTAAACTGCGTTTTATTGGTGATAGGTCGGGCTTGTCGGAGGATATTCGCGTTCTTATGGAAAACAGCGAAAAGGAATCCGATGACGCTACCGGGATGACTGCCTGCCTTGCCCTGAATTACGGCGGCAGAGATGAAATTAAAAATGCGGTTCAAAGAATAATTGCCGATGGAGTAAAGCAAGAAGATATAACCGAAGAACTTATTTCTTCTTATCTTTATACCGCTGATTATCCCGACCCTGACCTTATTATTCGCCCAAGCGGGGAGTATAGGCTTTCTAATTTTCTTACGTGGCAATCCGCTTACAGCGAATTTTATTTTGATAACGTTTTGTGGCCTGATTTTTCCACAAAGGATTTAGACAAGGCGATAGACGAGTATAACCGTCGCAACCGCCGTTTTGGAGGAGTATAATTATGCTTACACGTATTATTTCAGGCGCCGCTTTAATTGTTGTTGTGGGAGGAATGTTGGTTCTTGGCAATTTTTACCCACCCGTACTTGCCGCGTTTATTGCAATAATAACCGCTGTTGCGTGTTACGAAATTCTTAATAACACCGGTGCTGTTAAACCCAAGGCTGCTACTTTCGGTGCTTGCCTTTACGGGCTTTTAAGCGTGTTTGCTCATCTCGGTTACACTCAAATGTTATGGAGTGGCCTTGATAATCGCTTCTTTACCGTTGTTTTTGCGGTTTTTGTTGTTATAGTTTCCCTAAAATATAACAAAGAATTCGGTCTTAATCAAATTGCGGCAACCCTTGCCTTTCCCATAATTATTGCTTATGCTTTCAGCAGTATAGCTACCCTTTATCTGTCGGAAAACGGTGTGTTCTATTTACTGCTTTTGCTTAATTTTTCTTCTGTTTGCGATACGGGCGCGTACTTTACGGGCGTGTTGCTTGGTAAGCATAAGCTGTGCCCCAATATCAGCCCCAAGAAAACGGTGGAAGGGGCTGCAGGCGGAATTGTTTGGAGCCTTATTTGTTCAGCGATACTTTGCTTTGCCTTCTCTAAAACCGATATTCTCGTTTATTTGCTTATTGCCACCGTACCGTTTTGCATTATCGGTATGTGCGGCGACCTTTTCGCCTCTGTTATTAAAAGAAGCGTTGATTTAAAGGATTACGGCAAACTTATTCCCGGTCACGGTGGTATACTTGACCGTTTTGACAGCATACTGTTAATAGCGCCTGTTTTAAACCTTTTGGTTAGCGGAGGGCTTTTCTGATGACCGAAAAACTTATAGTGCTTGGTTCTACCGGTTCAATAGGTGTTCAGGCTTTGGAGGTTGCAAGAAAGCAAAAAATTGAAATAACCGCTTTGGCGGCGGGTAAAAACGTTGCCGTAATGGAACAACAGGTAAGGGAATTTGAACCTGAAATCGCTGTTATGTATGACGAGGAAGCGGCGAAGGAACTGAAAATAAAAATTGCCGATACAAAAACCAAAGTGCTTTGCGGCGCAGACGGCGTTTGCGAAGCGGCAAGCGGTGAAGGTGATACCGTACTTAACGCTATTGTAGGTATTGCGGGGCTTCGCCCTACTATGGCGGCTATAAATTCGGGGAAAATCCTTGCCCTTGCCAATAAAGAATCTTTGGTTACGGGCGGCGAGCTTGTTAAACGCGCTCTTAAAGAAAAGGGCGGAAAAATGCTTCCCGTTGACAGCGAACATTCCGCTATTTTCCAGTCGCTTCAAGGTGTGCCGGAAGGCGCCGTTTCAAGAATTTTGCTTACCGCTTCAGGCGGCCCCTTCTTTGAAAAAACAAGAAATCAACTTAAAAACGTGACTGTCAAAGAGGCGCTTAACCATCCTAATTGGAGTATGGGTGCTAAAATAACCGTCGATTCGGCAACCCTTATGAATAAGGGCCTTGAAGTAATAGAAGCGGTACATCTTTTCGATATGCCCGCAGATAAAATTGACGTTGTGGTGCATAGAGAAAGTATAATTCATTCGGGTGTTGAGCTTACCGACGGCGCTTTAATAGTGCAAATGGGCGTTCCCGATATGAAGTTACCTATTCAATACGCTCTTACTTATCCTGCACGCGCGCCGCTTTCGGAAAGGCTTGATCTTATCGGTCTTTCTAAGCTTACTTTTTATGCTCCCGACACCGAAACCTTTAGGTGTCTGCCCGTTTGTATTGACGCAATAAAAGAAGGCGGTCTCAAACCTACTGCCGCTAACGGCGCAAATGAAAAGGCGGTAGAACTTTTCCTTCAAGGAAAAATCGGCTTTTTGCAAATTGCCGAGCTTGTTGAGGCGGCAAAAGAGCAACAAAATATTTGCCGCAACTTTACTTTAAGTGACGTGTTCGAAGCGGATAAAGCCGCCAGAGAGTTCGTTTTGTCAAAGGTATAATTTTTAGAGGTGATTAGTATTTCTTCCCTTATTTCAGTATGGAACACCGTATGGCCGTATCTTGTTGCCGTACTTATGTTTTTGGTGCTTATAATTATTCACGAATTCGGCCATTTTATTGTAGCTAAGCTCTTTAAAGTTCGGGTAAATGAGTTCGCCGTTGGATTCGGACCGAAAATTTTTAAAGTGCAAGGTAAAGAAACTCTTTACCGTTTTAATCTTATACCTTTCGGTGGATACTGCGCTATGGAGGGTGAAGACGAAGCAAGCTCTGACCCAAGGGCTTTTTGCAATTCAAAGGCGTGGAAACGCTTTTTGATAGTTGCAGCCGGTGCAGTCTTTAATCTTATTTTAGGTCTTATTATCGTTGCTATTCAAATTACAAGCGACCCTTACGTTGTGACCACTAAGGTTGCCCGCTTTGATGAAAATGCCGTAAGTATAAATTCGGGACTTCAAGTGGGTGACGAAATCATTGAAATTGACGGCAGGGGAGTATACTCATATTACGATATAGCTTACGCTTTTACCGCAGTTGAGGACGGAGACCTGCAAATGAAGGTTATCAGAAACGGCGAAAAGGTAAATCTTGAAAGCGTTTCTTTTGCTACCGAAAAGGATAAAGATATAAATTATATAATGCTTGATTTTAAGTTTTTGGCGGAAAATAAAACCTTTTTAAACGTTTTGGAATCCACCTTTAAAACCACCTTCTCATATTGCAGAACGGTATGGTTTTCACTTATTGACTTAATCAGCGGTAAATTTGGAATCAGCGCCGTTTCGGGGCCTGTAGGGGTTACCGCCACCATTGGTGAAGCGGCAAGATTAGGTATAAAAAATATTCTTCCCATTATGGCGCTTATAACTGTTAACTTAGGCATTTTTAACCTTTTACCCATTCCCGCTTTAGACGGCGGAAGGCTTCTTTTCCTTTTCTTTGAAATGGTTTTAAGACGCCCCGTTGCAAAGAAGTACGAAGGTGTTATCCACGCGGTGGGACTTGTTTTATTGCTTTTGTTAATGGTTGTAATTACTTTTAAAGATATTTGGAGTTTGATTACGGGGTAGGATTATGTTTACTAATGATAATACGGTAAAAGTAAATCTTAAAAATATTGCTATCGGCGGCGGTGCTCCCGTTACGGTGCAGTCTATGCTTAGCGTACCGTCCACCGATGTTGAAGGGAATATTCGACAGGCTAAGGCTCTTATGGACGCAGGCTGCGAAATAATAAGGGTGGCTATACCCGATATGTCGGCGGTTTCCCTTATTCCCGCAATTAAAGAACAGGTTAACGTGCCGCTTGTTGCGGATATTCATTTTGATTATAAGCTCGCCCTTGAAAGCGTTGCGGCGGGTATAGATAAAATTCGTATAAACCCCGGTAATATAGGGGAGGAAAGCAACGTTAAAGCAGTGGCGGATGCTTGCAGAAATGCGGGTGTGCCAATACGAATAGGCGTTAATTCCGGCTCCCTTGAAAAAGAAATTCTGGCAAGGTACGGCGCTCCTACACCGGAAGCAATGGTGGAAAGCGGTATGTATCATATTTCTCTTCTTGAAAAGTACGACTTTGACCAAATCGTTTTATCGCTCAAATCCTCCGATACGAAGAATATGTACGACGCTTATTCTCTTGCGGCGGAAAAATGCAGATATCCGTTGCATTTGGGCGTAACCGAAGCGGGAACACAGCGTATGGGAATTATACGTTCATCAGCAGGAATAGGCGGACTTTTGCTTAAAGGAATCGGTGGTACCATTAGGGTTTCTTTAACCGACGACCCCGTAAACGAAGTATACGCCGCAAAGGACCTTTTAAAGGCTATAGGGCTTAGAGACGACGGTATCCGTTTTGTTTCTTGTCCCACTTGCGGAAGAACGAGAGTAAATCTTATAGGTCTTGCAAAGGAAGCCGAAGAAAGGTTTAAAAACGTAAATAAAAATATAACGGTAGCCGTTATGGGCTGTGTTGTTAACGGTCCGGGCGAAGCAAGAGAAGCCGACCTTGGAATTGCTTGCGGAGTTGGTTGCGGCGTACTGTTTAAAAAGGGACAGGTTATCAGTCAAAAGATAGCCGAAGAAGATTTAATTGACGCGTTAGAAAAAGAAATTGAAAAGTATGAAGGGTGAGTAAATGGCTACCAAATTTTCTGCCGTTTTCGGCGGATTTTTAGGAAGACGCACTTCCGTGTTCGGCGACTGCGATATGACCAAATGCAATCTTGATATGGAAAAGCGCAGTCTTCATATAGAACTGTTCAGCGATAAATACATAAGAAAAGACAGAAAGGACGAGCTTTGCGCTACCCTTAAGACAGCTCTTAAAACCTCGTCCTTTTCTCTTACGGTTAATTTTTCTCCCGACTGTTTTTGCGAGGATGCCTGTATTGATATTTGCGAACAGTTGCGGGATGAATACGTTATACTTAACGGCTTTTTTAATCAGGCGGATTATTCCGTTAAAGGTGACGTTTTGGAAATAACCCTTAAATTCGGCGGTCTTGAAGCCATTGAAAGTATTGGCTTTGAAAAGCTGTTTAACGACCGTGTCTTCAAGAATTTCGGCAGAAAAATGAAGGTTGTGTTTACGGGTCAAACAAGTGAAGTTGAGATTGTGTTACCCGAAGTGAGTGAAGAAGAAATTCCTATGCCCGAGCCGCCCCCCGAAGAGGAAGTTAAAGCGGCGCCGGTTCCGGTTCACACGCCAAAGGCTATTCCTGTTTCAAGTGACGGTCTGCCCGAATTTTTATATGACGTGGAACTTTTTTACGGTAAGGCGTTGGATAAAAATTTTGTCAGAATGATAGATATTATTCCGCCTGCGGAAGGTAAAAAGCCGATTTGCGGTTGGGGTGAGGTTTTCTCTTTTGAAACCAAAGATATAAACACAAAACGCGGCCCCAGAACTATCGTTACCTTTTGCCTTAGCGATAAAACCAATTCAATATACTGTAAAATGTTTATGACCGAAGAGGAAATGCCTCTTATTAAACCTGTTAAAGACGGAAATATTATTGTTTTTAACGGTGTGTACAGTCTTGATAATTTTACGGGGAATTACATACTGGAACCGAAAGTTATGGCTACGGCGAAAATGAAGGAAGAAACCGATGATGCAACAGAAAAGCGAGTTGAACTTCATTGCCACACCAATATGTCTACAAAAGACGCAGTATCTCCTGCGGGTACGCTTATTAAACGCGCCTTTAAGTGGGGGCATAAAGCAATTGCCATTACCGACCACGGCGTTGTTCAGTCTTATCCCGCCATTGCCGAAGCCGTTGCGGGTATTCGTAAGGGCGGCGGTGAATTCAAGGCTATTTACGGCGTTGAAAGTTATTTTGTTGACGACACCAAGGGCGAAACCGATATAACCAAGTTAAAGAGTTATCACCAAATAATTCTTGTAAAAGACCTTGTCGGTCTTAAGAACCTGTATAAATTGGTTTCCAAAGCCCACGTAGAAGATTTTTATAAACGTCCCATAACCCGAAAAAGCGAACTCATCAAAAACAGAGAAGGACTTATTGTGGGCAGCGCTTGTGAAGCGGGCGAGCTTTATGATGCTATTGTTCACTCAAAAAGCGATGAAGAGCTTATAGAAATCGCAAAGTTCTACGATTATCTTGAAATTCAGCCTATCGGAAATAATGACTTTATGCTACGTAAAGCTCAGGAAGAGGATAAGGTTAATAAGAAAACAGGGGAAAGAATTCCCAATGTTTATAAAAAGGTAACAAGTGTTGAAGTGATTCAGGATTTTAACCGCAAAGTAGTAGAAATTGCCGACAAATTAGGGCTTCCCGTTGTTGCCACGGGTGACGTTCACTTTGCCGCAAAGGAAGACGTAATTTTGCGTAAAATTCTTATGGCGGCGCAAGGCTATGAGGATTTTGACAAACAGGCTCCTTTGTATCTTAAAACCACCACTGAAATGCTGAGTGATTTTGCTTATTTTGGTGAGCGGGCAAAGGAATTTGTTATTGATAACCCAAATAAAATTGCCGATATGGTAAGCGCCGACGTTGTACCGGTTCCGCCCGGAAACTATCCCCCCGTTATTGAGGGTAGTGACGATGAGCTCAGAAGAATTTGCTGGGAAAGAGCAAATAATATGTACGGCTATAAAGGTCAAGTACCCGAAATAGTTGAAAAGCGTCTTAATAAAGAGCTTAACAGTATTATCAACAACGGCTTCTCCATAATGTATATTTCGGCTCAAAAGCTGGTGTCATACAGTGAAGCGCACGGTTATCTTGTTGGTTCCCGTGGTTCGGTTGGTTCGTCTTTCGTTGCTACTATGGCGGGTATTTCGGAAGTTAACCCGTTGGCGCCCCACTATTATTGCCCTAAATGTAAGTGGAGTGAATTTTTCAGCAGCGCAGTTGTAGGTTCGGGATTTGACTTACCCGAAAAGAATTGTCCCGATTGCGGCACACCGTTAAAGCGTGACGGTCACGATATTCCCTTTGAAACCTTTCTGGGCTTTAAGGGTGATAAAGTTCCCGATATTGACCTTAACTTCTCCGACGAATACCAAAGCGAGGTTCAAAAATATACCGAAACCCTTTTCGGTAAGGAAAACGTTTTTAAAGCGGGTACAATTTCTACCATTGCGGAAAAAACGGCTTTCGGTTACGTTAAGGCTTATTGCGAGAAAAAGGGAATTACTCTTAGTCAAGCGGAAATGGAACGCCTTGCCAAGGCGGTGGAAAATTCTAAAATCAAGGCAACTTCCGGTCAGCACCCTGCGGGAATGATTGTCGTACCCAGAGATAAAACCATTTACGATTTCTGCCCCATACAGCACCCTGCTGATGACCCGAAATCCGATATTTTAACCACCCACTTCGATTTCCATTCAATTCACGATACAATACTTAAGCTTGACGAACTCGGTCACGTTGTTCCTACAACTTATAAATATCTGGAAGAGTATAGCGGTATAAGTGTAAACGACGTATCAATGTCTGACCCTGCGGTGTACAGCCTTTTTGTTTCTACCGAAGCGCTGGGCGTAACCCCTGATGAAATTGAATCGGATACCGGTACTTTCTGTATTCCCGAATTCGGTACGGCGTTTGTACGCGGAATGCTTATGGACTGTAAGCCCAAAAACTTTGCTGACCTTTTGCAGATCTCAGGACTTTCTCACGGTACCGACGTATGGCTGGGTAACGCTAAAGACCTTATTGACCAAGGTATATGTACAATTTCCGAAGTTATCGGTACCCGTGACAATATAATGGTTTATCTTATTAACCAAGGTATGGATGAGGGACGAGCCTTTAAGATTACCGAAACGGTGCGTAAAGGGCTTGTTGCAAAGGGTAAGGTAACCAAAGAGGACTGGGAAAAAATGGAAGACGATATGCGCGCGGTTAACGTTCCGGAATGGTATATCGGTTCTTGCAAAAAGATTAAATATATGTTCCCCAAAGCCCACGCCGCCGCTTACGTTATTTCGGCGCTTAGGCTTTGTTGGTACAAGGTGCATAAACCTCTTGAATTTTACTGCGCTTATTTTACCGCCCGTCCCGAAGACGTAGACGCCCCCATTATTATGCAGGGTCATAGTGCTGTTAAGCGTTATATACGTGAAACTAAGGAAAAGGGCAAGGAAGCAAGCAAGAAAGAGCTTGACGTACTGGATAATATGTACATTTTCAATGAACTTATGGCACGCGGAATTAAGGTTCTGCCCATAGACCTTAATAAGTCTCACGCCGTTAAGTTTATTCCCGAAGACGGCGGTATGCGTTTGCCTTTCGGCTCCATTTCCGGTATGGGTGATAAAGCCGCTTGGGACGTTTACGAAACCGCGCAAAAAGGCGGGTTCGTCTCTGTTGAAGATTTTCAATTGGAATCGGGCGTCTCAAAATCTATTGTTCAGTCTCTTGTTGATTTGGGCGTAATGAAAGATTTACCCGAAACCAACCAAATGTCTATGTTTTAAAAAACAGCCTTCGGGCTGTTTTTTAGTTAGTGAATACAAATAATAAAAAAAGGTTGCAATTTTGTAACCTTTTTGTTATAATACAAAAGTAACAAATTTGTAACCATTTTCCGAAAGGTGATTATACAGTGAATAAAGAAGTAATTAAGCACCTGCTTAAAACGGCAGGAAAGGTACTTAATAAATCTAAAATTGCAGTATTTGTCCTTATTGTAATATCAGGGCTTGTCAGCACCTCTATTTATTCAGGCGTTACTTTTGCATATTCTGTAGAGTATAACGGCGCTGTTATAGGACAGATAAAGGATAAATCGGAATACGATGAAGCAGTTGATATTGCCAACAGTATGGTTGATTCGGTTAATCTGGAGCAATACGCTCATACACCCGAATTTACCTTTACTTTTACTACAGAAGGTAACCTTACTTCCGTAAACGACGTTGCCCGCGGAATACTTAACGAAACAAAGGATATTAAGTCCGGCTACTGCGTTTATATAAACGGTAAGACGGTTGCTTATATTTCCGCTGAAAATGATATTTCCGCTTTTGTTGAAAATTATCTTAAAAATTACGTAGAAGGGGAAGATATTGTTTCTTCCTTCGTTGCTCCCGTTGAATGGGTTGAAGGTTATTTCCATAAAAGTGTTTTCACTTCCTTTGACGACTTTAAAGCGCTTCTCGGCACTTTAGACGTTCAGTCGGTTCAGACCTTGCGTACTCCCGTGGAAATTCCTTTTGAAACCGTAAAGCGCAGGGATGATAATTTAGCGCTTGGCAAAGAAAAAATTGAAAAGGCGGGCGTTAAAGGAATAAACAACAACGTTAGCCACGTTATAATGGTAAACGGTGAGGTTGTTAAAACCGAATATATCGGTCAAGAGGTTGTAAGTGTTCCGGAGGCACAGGTTGTTATTATTGGTAACAAAGGCGCCGCCGTTAAAGCCGCTTGGATAGAAGAACTTAACTGTATTTGGCCTGTAAAAAGGGTTAAAGGTCAGTACGTATCCTCTTACTGGGGTGATGACCGTAACCATAAGGGTATTGATATTGCTTCGGCTTTCGGAACAGAAATTTACGCTGCACAAGGCGGAAAGGTAATTACCGCTGAATATAACGACGGCTACGGCTATTATGTTGTTATTGAACATAACGGTGAATATAAAACCCTTTACGGCCACGCAAGTCAACTTGTTGTAAGCAAAGGCGACGTTGTTACTCAAGGTCAGCTTATCGCCTATGTCGGCTCTACCGGAATGTCCACCGGTAACCATCTGCATTTTGAAGTTATCCGTAACGGCAAAAGAATTGACGCCGGCCCGTTTATTGGATTATAAGAAAAAACCTTCCTCACACCGAGGAAGGTTTTTTTGAAAAGGATATTTGTTTTGCAAATAATGCAAGAACGTGCATTTCACGTTCAGCTGTTCCGAACTTACTTACCATAAGCTATTGAATATTTTAAAATATTGCATTATAATATCTATAATATGTGCATTCTTTTTGGAGAAAATAAAATGAAAAAGCAGTTATCTTTCTTATTATCTTTTTTGCTTATCATCGCAATGGTGCCTGCTCTTACACTTCCTGTTTTTGCAGAAACAATAGGGTATTATACTTATACTGTGTCAAACGATGAAGCACAGATCGTAGATGTTGATATATCTATTAGTGGTGATATAACTATACCCTCAACCATAGGCGATTATGATGTTACGAGTATAAGTGATTCTGCATTTAGGAATTGCTATTCATTAACAAGCGTAACAATTCCTGATAGTGTTAAAAGTATAGGTGAATATGCATTTTATAAGTGCACATCATTAACAAGTGTGGTGATTCCCGATAGTGTAGTGACTATAGGTTCTTTTGCATTTGAAGATTGCTCAAAATTAGCAAGCGTAACAATACCTAATAGCGTTAAAAGTATGGGAAAAGAGACATTTAAATATTGCACATCATTAACAAACGTAACGATAGGTGAGTCTGTTTATAGTATAGGTTATAAAGCATTTTATGATTGCAGCTCATTAACGAGCGTAATATTAGGTGATGCAGTTGAAAGTATAGGTGATTCTGCATTTGAGAATTGCTCATCATTGACACACATAAAAATAGGTGATTATGTTGATAGTATAGGTTATAGAGCATTTTATAATTGCACCTCATTAACGAGTTTAATGATCCCCAATACAGTTAAGAGTATAGGAACTTCTGCTTTTGAAGATTGCACTAAATTAGCAAGTGTAAATATAACCGATATAGCTGCTTGGTGTAATATTGCTTTTGGAAATTATAATGCAAACCCATTATATTATGCTGAAAATTTTTATCTGAATAATGAACTGATTACAGATTTAGTTATTCCCGATAGCGTTACGAGAATAGGTTATGGTGCATTTATAAATTACACCTTATTAACAAGCGTAACAATAAGCGAAGCAGTTGAAAGTATAGATAATTCTGCATTTTATAATTGTACCTCATTAAAAAACGTAACAATTCCATATAGCGTGACGAGTATAGGAGATTCTGCGTTTGAAGGTTGCACTAAACTAGCAAGAGTAATAATCCCCGATAGTGTTATAAGTATAGGTTCTTCGGCATTTGAAGATTGCACATCATTAATAAGCGCAACAATAGGTGATTCAGTTGGGCACATAGGTGGTAGGGCTTTTTATAATTGCACATCATTAACGAGTGTAACAATAGGCAATGCGGTTGAGAGTATAGGTTATATGGCGTTTTCTGATTGCAACTCGTTAACGAGCATAATAATCCCTGATAGCGTAGTAACTATAGGAGAAGGTGCATTTTACAATTGTACCTCATTGACAAGCATAACAATAGGCGATGCAGTTGAAAGCATAGGTTATACGGCATTTTTTGATTGTACTTCATTAATGCGCGTATATTATCGTGGTAGCGAAGAGGGAAAGAACAGAATTAACATCGATTCTTTTAATGAACATTTAATCGATGCTATTTGGTGCTATAATTCTTGTGTAGGGGCGGCAGAGCATATTTTAAGGGCAGATGGTACGTGCAAAATATGTGATTGTCGGTTTTTTGGCGACGTTAATGGTGACGAAAAAATTGACACTACAGACTTAGCAACCTTGAAAATTTTCCTTGCAGGAAACGGCGAAGTTGAAGCGGGCGCTGATATGAACGAGGACGACAAGGTTGATACTACCGACCTTGCAACGTTAAAATTATATTTAGCGACAAATTAAAAAACAGCCTTCGGGCTGTTTTTTAAAGGCTATTAACTTTTTTAAGCCAGCTTTTATATTTTTCTAAATCAAATCCCGGCATACCTGCAAGGTAGGTGTTATAGTATTCTTCACCTGTGTCCAGCTTCCATTTAATAAGAAGCATAGTTTGTTTTGAATACATAAGTTTTATATTGCCAATGGTAGCGTTTGAGTTCTTTTTTACAGTGAAATCACCGTAGAAAAGCTCTTTATCGGTATCAAGGTCAATAATTGTGCAACTCCCTTTTTTGTCGGAAAGCGTACTGTTACAGCAAACGATTTTGTGACCCCAGTTAGTCATTTCGTCAAGCATAATCATAAAATCTCTGCTTGAACGTTTAATGTAATCGTAGGCTAACTTTTTATCATAATAGTAGTCAACTACCGCGTCACTCATTTGGGGCCAACCGTCAATAAGGTTCCACCAGATAATTCCGCCCATATAGTTCATCTTACTTCTTACACGCTCAATAAAGAACTTTTTGGCTTCTGCTTGAGAAATTTGGGAAGCGAGAATATATTCTTCCATATCGGCAGGCACGCTTCCGAAAAGCTGAAGAACCTGATTGTGCATAAGCCATACTCGGTGGGAACTGCCGTTTTGGTCGGAGGAATGAAGAACCCATTGAGAATTATTGGCATAAGGCCAAACCTTATCGGCGTCAATAAACTTTTTAATAGATTCCTTTGAAGGACAACCGTGGTATCCCGTTTCACTTACGAAGTATGCTTTAGACTGCGCGTAAAAATCACTCTTATAGTAATCTCTCGGACCCCACAAATGCTCTTCGGGGTGAGAATTATAGCCGGCTTTATGAGCGGCAGGGGAAATATAAGGAGATGATGCAACGTAAGGCCTTACGGGGTCGTGACGCGTAAGTATTTCGGGGATAAATTCGCGGGTAATTTTGTTTATTGCAGGGTCGGCTGCTCTGTTGTCAAACTGCTGGTCAATTTCATTATCGCCGCACCAAAGCACAATGGAGCAATGATTTCTGTATTCCTTTACGACAAAAGTAACCTCTTCCTGAATAAGTTTTTTAAATTCATCGGTGTTGGGGTATACGTTACAAGCCATAGCAAAGTCTTGCCATACCATAATACCGTGCTCGTCGCAGTAATCAAAGAACGGGTGGTCCTCGTATACGTTACCGCCCCAGCAACGAAGAATATTACAACCAATATCGTCTGCAAGTTCAAGCGCCTTTTGCAAACGGCTGTTATCACGGCTGTGGTAAGCGTCCATAGGTACCCAGTTAGAGCCGACTGCCATAATCTTTACGTCGTTTATAATAAATTCAAAAGAACCGCCCTCCTCAATAATATCACTGCGGCGAAGGGAAAGGGTTCTGAATCCTACTCTTTCTTTTGTGGATGCAAGAAGATTATCTTCCATATCGGTAATGGTAACGGTAATATCGTAAAGGTTGGCATCCCCATAAGGGCGCGGCCACCAAAGTTTAAGGTTTGGTTCAGTAAATTCAACCATTCCTGCGTGGGCGCGTCGTATAAAGGTTTCAACGAATTCGTGGTCGCCGCATTTTCCCTTAACGGTGATTTTTATGTTACGGTAAGCGAATTTGGAGTCTAATACGGTATCGTAGCACATTCGTACCTTGCCCGGTAAATTCAGTAAAGTAAAGTTTACGTATTTAAAACGGTATTTGTCTCGGCAGTCCAAGGTGACGTCGCGCCAAATTCCCGCGCTGACAGCGCGGGGCATAATATCCCAGCCGTAGCAGTGAGGAGCTTTTCTTACGTTAAGGTGTACAGCCATTTGTTGCCAGTTGTAAAAGGAATTATATAAATCGTTTTCGTAATTCATACCCTTAATGGTAGAGGAATAAATATGTACGTGAAGGGAGTTGACCTTTCCGTATGCGAGTTTATCGGTAACGTTAAATTCGTGGGCAATAAACATATTTTGGCTGTTGCCTATAAACTGACCGTTCAGGTAGTAATCGGCGAAACAATCGACTCCGCGGAAAGCAAGAACCATTTCTTTCCTTTTGCCTTGCCATTCGGGTGCGGTAAATTCGGTTTCATACCACCATTCGTATTGCTCGAATTCTTCCGCCTTTAAAATGTTTTCGCCTTTAAAAAGGTCTTTCGGTAAAAAACCCGCCGCCGATAAATCAAGTTCTACGTTTCCGGGAACGGTACAGGGAATACATTTGATATCCGAAGTTTTAAGGTCGTAAATACTGCTGAAACTGTATTCACCTTGTTTTGCAAAATACAGTTTCCATTTTCCGTTAAGGTTCACTTTTACTCCTCCTTGGTAAAGCATTTTAAGCGTTTCAACAAACTACAATTATTGTACCATAATCATAACCACCCGTTTGACGGGTGGTTATGATTTATAAATTTTTTAACAAACTTGACTAAACCACTATATATGGTGTATAATGATTATAATTGTAATCATTATATTCTAATAAAGGAGTAAACCTTTAATGGCTGTGAAAAAAGCAGAATACAATAACGAAAGTATAACTCAACTAAAAGGTCCCGATCAAGTAAGGCTGCGTCCTGCGGTAATTTTCGGCTCCGACGGTCTTGACGGCTGTGAACATTCGGTTTTTGAAATTATTTCAAACTCTGCCGACGAAGCGCGGGAAGGCTACGGTAAAAAGATAATTGTTACCAAATATTCCGACGGCGCCGTAGAGGTACAGGACTTTGGCCGCGGCGCACCGGTTGATTTTAATAATAAAGAACAGCAGTACAACTACGTTTTACTTTTTGAAACCCTTTATGCGGGCAGTAAGTATAACACCAACAACGGCGGTGACTACGAATATTCCATTGGTCTTAACGGCCTTGGTCTTGCTTCTACTCAGTTTGCCAGCGAGTATATGGATGTTGAAATTAAACGTGACGGCTTTAAATATAATCTGCATTTTGAAAAGGGCTTTAATATCGGCGGACTTAAAAAGGAAGAATATTCGGGTAAGGATTCGGGAACAAAAATCAAATGGAAGCCCGACCTTGACGTATTTACCGAAATTGATATTCCTACCGAATACTTTATTGATACCCTTACACGCCAAGCGGTAGTTAACGAGGGGGTTTCCTTTGTCTTCCGCGAACAGCAGGGCGCACGGTTTACGGAAAAAGAAATATGCTATAAAAACGGTATTGCCGATTATATTGGTGAGCTTATAGGGGAAGAATACATAACCCCAGTGCAGACCTGGAATACCGAGCGCAAAGGTCGTGACCGTGAGGATAAGCCCGAGTATAAGGTTAAAATTAACGCCGCAATTTGCTTCTCAAATAAAAGGCAACTAAAAGAATACTATCATAACTCCAGTTGGCTTGAGCACGGCGGCGCTCCCGAAAAAGCGGTAAGAAACGCTTTTACTTACCAGCTTGATGCTTATATTAAGCAACAGAATAAATATCAGAAAAACGAAAGTAAAATAACCTTTCAGGACATAGAAGAATGTCTTGCTATTGTTATTTCCTCCTTTTCAACGTTGGTTTCTTATGAAAACCAAACTAAAAAGGCTATAACCAATAAGTTTATTCAGGAGGCAATGACCGACTTCTTCAGGCATCAGCTGGAAGTTTACTTTATTGAGAATAAGGCAGAAGCGGATAAAATTGCCGACCAAGTGCTTATAAATAAGCGCAGCCGCGAAAAGAGTGAAAAGGAAAGAATCAATATAAAGAAAACTCTTTCAACCGGTAACGCACTTGCCGACAGAGTACAAAAGTTTGTTGATTGCCGAAGCAGGGAAGTAAGCGAACGCGAGCTCTATATAGTAGAGGGTGACTCTGCGCTTGGTTCTTGTAAGCTTGCACGTAACGCTGCTTTCCAAGCGATTATGCCTGTAAGAGGCAAAATACTCAACTGTTTAAAGGCGGAATACGATAAGATTTTCAAAAGTGAAATCATCACTGACCTTTTAAAGGTTCTGGGCTGCGGTGTTGAGGTTAAGTCCAAAGCTAATAAAAATCTTTCTAATTTTGATATAAGAAATTTGCGTTGGAACAAAATAATAATATGTACCGATGCCGACGTAGACGGTTTCCATATCAGAACCCTTATTCTTACTATGATTTACCGTCTTATGCCAACTCTTATAAATGAAGGAAAGGTATTTATCGCAGAAACGCCTCTTTATGAAATCACTACTAAGGGTATGACCTATTTTGCGTATGATGAAAATGAAAAACGTGAAATTCTTGCAAAAATCGGTGATGAAAAGTACACCCTTCAACGTTCAAAGGGACTTGGTGAAAACCAGGCGGATATGATGAGCCTTACCACCATGAACCCCGAAACCCGTCGCCTTATTAAAATCAAACCCGAAGATGCTGCTCTTACTGAGCAGATGTTTGATATGCTTCTCGGCGACGACCTTGCAGGCAGAAAAGATTATATTTCAGAAAACGGCTATCTGTATATGGATGACGCCGATATTAGTTAAGGAGAAAGAAATATATGGCTCCAAGAAAAAAGAAAGAACAGGAAGCGGCTCCCCAAAAGAAGGGTCCTGCCGCGTATATAGCAGGCGCGGGTACGGTTATTGACCAAGAGGTTACCGAAACCTTAAAATCCAACTTTATGCCTTATGCTATGAGCATTATAGTGTCCCGTGCTATTCCGGAAATTGACGGCTTTAAACCCTCCCACCGTAAACTCCTTTATACAATGTATAATATGGGGCTTTTGAACGGTTCGACTATAAAATCCGCCAATATCGTTGGCAGAACAATGCAATTGAACCCTCACGGCGACGCCGCCATTTATGAAACTATGGTAAGGCTTAGTGAAGGATATGAAGCCTTACTTCACCCCTTTGTTGCTTCAAAGGGTTCTTTCGGTAAAGCCTATTCCCGTGATATGGCTTACGCCGCATCCCGTTATACCGAAGCAAAACTTGCCCCTATTTCTGCGGAGCTTTTTGCCGATATTGACAAGGACACCGTTGATTTCGTAGATAACTACGATGCCACAATGAAGGAACCTATACTTTTCCCCGTAACCTTCCCAACTGTGCTTGTTAACTCCAATATGGGTATTGCCGCAGGTATGGCAAGTAATATTTGTTCCTTTAACTTAAAGGAAGTTTGCGAAACAACCATTGCTTATATTAAGGATAACGACATAAATATTGCTGATACTCTTCTTGCACCTGATTTTCCCGTGGGTGGCGAGCTGCTTTACGACAGAGCGGAAATGGAGAAAATCTATGAAACCGGAAGAGGCGGTTTCAAGGTGCGCGGTGTTTATACTTATGATAAAAAGAACAACTGTATCGACATTACGGAAATTCCACCAACCACCACCAGCGAAGCGATTATCGAAAAGGTGGTGGAGCTTGTAAAGCTTAAAAAGATTACCGAAATAAACGATATTCGCGACGAAACCGACCTGAGCGGCCTTAAAATAACTATTGATTTAAAACGCGGCGTTGATGCCGATAAGTTTATGAAAAAGGTGTACAAGCTTACTCCTATGCAGGATAGTTTTTCTTGCAATTTCAATATCCTTATTGCGGGTTGCCCCAACGTACTTGGCGTTAAGGAAATTATAAGTGAATGGGTTGCCTTTAGAACCGAATGTGTCAGAAGAAGAATATATTATAGCCTTTCCAAAGCCAAAGACCGTCTCCACCTTTTAAAGGGTCTTGGAAAGATTTTATTGGATATTGATAAGGCTATTAAAATCGTAAGGGAAACCGCCGAAGAAAAAGAAGTGGTTCCCAACCTTATGATTGGTTTTGGAATTGACGAAATACAAGCCGAATACGTAGCTGAAATTAAACTTCGTCATTTAAACCGTGAATATATACTTAAAAGACTTGAAGATATTGAAAAACTCGAAAAAGAAATTGAGGAAATGGAAG
Source organism: Acutalibacteraceae bacterium (assembly GCA_045646245.1). Taxonomy (GTDB): domain Bacteria; phylum Bacillota; class Clostridia; order Oscillospirales; family Acutalibacteraceae; genus SIG607. The sequence goes on along the minus strand of JAZRKJ010000043.1, from coordinate 6,475 downwards.
AAATATTCAAATCCAAATCCAGAGTTCTTAAAATTATAGTTAATGAACTTACCGAAGTTATTAAAAAGTACGGTAAGGAACGTCGCACTAAAATTATAAGTGCCGAGGGAGCTGTGGATAATTCTGCCGAAGAAAAGGAAGTTGATAATTCTCCTGTTACCTTCTTCTTTACAAATGACGGATATTTCAAGAAAATCACTCCTCAGTCTCTTAGAATGAGCGGCGAACAAAAATGTAAAGAGGGCGACTTTATTACCCAAACCGTTGAATCTACCAACGCTGCGGAATTGCTTTTCTTTACCAATAAGCAACAGGTTTATAAAACTTGCGCCGAAGAATTCTCCGAAACAAAAGCGAGTGTATTGGGTGATTATATTCCCGCCAAGCTTAATTTTGACGAAGGGGAAGTCCCCGTATATATGGCGGTAGTGGATAAGTACATTGGTAATATGCTTTTCGTTTACGAAAACGGCAGGATTTCAAAGGTTGCCCTTTCTTCCTATGAAACAAAAACCAACCGTAAGAAGCTTATAAAAGCATACTGTGAAAAGTTCCCCTTGTTCTGTGCAATTTATATGCCGGAAGAAAAAGACCTTGTACTTCGTTCAAGCAACGGCAGAGTTCTTATAGTAAGCAGCGCCGCTGTGCCTGTAAAAGGTGTTAAAGACAACGGCGGTATTGCCGTTATGACCCAAAAGCGCGGACAGAAAATAGAGGAAGTAAAAATTTACGAAAAGGGTATGCTTGAAAACGAGCATAGGCTTCGTACCCGCACCCTGCCTGCGGCAGGCAACAAGCCCGTTGGCGGCGGTAAACAGGACGGAATTGATTTAGATTAAAAAGGCAAAGTCGCCCAAGTATTCTTGAGCGACTGTCGGAAGATGAGCAAACGCGAAAGCTTCCGACAAAATTATATTATCCTTTTTTTGTTATCTTATTCATTAAATATTTGACAAAACTTTACTTAAGGTATATTATTATTAAGATTTGATAATAGATTCGGAGGAAACTCTTGTGGCAAAAGAATTGGCAAAACAGTATAACCCGAAAGATGTTGAAGACAGAATATATTCTTCATGGTTAGAGGGTAAATACTTTCACGCGAAAAGAGAGGAAGGAAAGAGAACTTATACTATAGTTATTCCTCCTCCAAATATTACCGGTCAGCTTCATATGGGTCACGCTCTTGATAACACCCTTCAGGACGCATTGATCCGTTTTAAGAGAATGCAGGGCTTTGATACCCTTTGGCTTCCCGGTACTGACCACGCATCTATCGCTACTGAAGCAAAAATCGTAGAGAAAATGCGTGAAGAAGGCATTACTAAGGAAGATCTTGGAAGAGAAGGCTTCTTAAAACGCGCATGGGAATGGAAAGAACAGTACGGCGGTAGAATTATTCAACAGCTTAAAAAGCTGGGTTCTTCCTGTGACTGGGACAGACTTCGTTTTACTATGGACGAAGGCTGTAATAAGGCTGTAAAAGAAGTATTTGTTAATCTTTATGAAAAAGACCTTATATACAGAGGTGAACGTATAATAAACTGGTGCCCACATTGTCTTACTTCTATTTCCGATGCGGAAGTAGAATACGAAGACCAAGCGGGTCATTTTTGGCACCTTCGTTATCCTCTTGCCGACGGTAGCGGTTATTTGGAGCTTGCTACCACACGTCCTGAAACTCTCCTTGGTGATACTGCTGTTGCGGTAAACCCGAATGATGAACGGTATAAAGATTTAGTTGGTAAAACTCTTATTCTTCCCATTGTTCATAGAGAAATTCCCATTGTTGCCGACGATTACGTTGAAATGGATTTTGGTACGGGCGTTGTTAAAATCACACCTGCTCATGACCCTAACGACTTTGAAGTCGGACTTCGTCATAATCTTCCTGTTATTAACGTAATGACTGACGATGCTAAAATTATTGACGATTATCCCGCTTATGCGGGAATGGACCGCTACGAGGCAAGAAAGGCTATTGTTAAAGACCTTGAAGCTGAGGGCGCTTTAGTTAAAATTGAAGATTATAACCATAACGTTGGTACTTGTTACCGTTGCTCAACTACCGTTGAACCCAGAGTGTCAAAGCAATGGTTTGTTAAAATGAAGCCTTTAGCAGCCCCTGCTATCGAAGCGGTTAAAAACGGTGAAACCAAATTCGTTCCCCAACGTTTTGAAAAGGTTTATTTCCATTGGCTTGAAAATATCCGCGATTGGTGCATTTCCCGTCAGCTTTGGTGGGGTCACCGTATACCTGCGTGGTATTGTCAAGACTGTGGAGAAATTACCGTTTCTAAAACTGATGCCGCTTGTTGTGCCAAGTGCGGCAGCAAAAATATTAAGCAAGACCCTGATACTCTTGATACTTGGTTCTCTTCGGCTCTTTGGCCTTTCTCTACTCTTGGTTGGCCTGATAATACCGAAGACTTAAAGCATTATTATCCCACCAATACCCTTGTTACCGGTTACGATATTATTCCTTTCTGGGTAATGCGTATGATGTTCTCTGGCATTGAGCATACGGGTGAAGTGCCCTTTGATACTGTTCTTATTCACGGCCTTGTAAGAGATGAACAAGGCAGAAAGATGTCTAAGTCTCTGGGTAACGGTGTTGATCCTCTTGAAATCATAGACAACTACGGCGCCGACGCTCTTCGTTTCTCTCTTATTACCGGCAACAGTCCGGGTAACGATATGCGTTATATCCCTGCTCGTGTTGAAGCAAGCCGTAACTTTGCTAATAAGATTTGGAATGCGGCTCGTTTCCTTCTTATGAACCTTAAGAATGACGAGGTTACCGCTCTTCCTGAAACACTTGCTCTTGAAGATAAGTGGATTCTCTCTAAGTACAATAAGCTTGTAAAAGACGTTACCGAGAATATCGATAAATATGAGCTTGGTCTTGCTGCTCAAAAGCTTTACGATTTTATTTGGGATGTATATTGCGACTGGTATATTGAAATTTGCAAGGCTCGTCTTAACGGTGAAGACGAAGCTGCAGCCGATGCTGCCAGAAGCGTTCTCGTTTATGTTCTTAGTAACACATTAAAGCTTCTGCATCCCTTTATGCCGTATATTACCGAAGAAATCTGGCAGTCCTTGCCCCATAACGGCGAATCTATTATGATAAGCGAATGGCCTACCTATAATACTGCCCTTGACTTCTCAAAGGAAGAAGAGGATTTCGAAAAGGTTATGGATGCTATTAAGGCAATAAGAAACCGCAGAAGTGAAATGAACGTTCCTCCCTCACGTAAAGCTAAGATTTGTATTGCTACTTCCTTTAAAGACGTGTTCAAGGCGGGTACTTCCTTCTTTATCCGTCTTGCAAGCGCAAGTGAAGTAGAGGTAGGGGATAGCTTTGATATTCCCGGAGCTGTTCGTGTTGTTACAGATGCCGCTAACGTTTATATTCCTATGAATGAGCTTGTTGACGTAACTGCCGAGCTTGTTCGTCTTAATAAAGACCTTAAGAAAGCTCTTGATGACAAAGCCTTCTTTGAAAAGAAGCTTAATAACCCCGGATTTGTAGCAAAGGCTCCCGAGGCAGTTCTTAACGAACAGCGTGAAAAGCTTAAAAAGGTTGAAGATAAAATCGAACTCATAAATCAAAGTATCGAAGACCTTAAGGCAATGCAGTAAAAAGATATATAAGTGTGCAAAAGAATCGGAAGATTTCATTTTAGGAATCTTCCGATTTTTTTTGAAAATTTTGTCACAAAACAGTATGTTCGTATCGTTATATATTATAGAACGTTAAAAAGGCAGTGATGAATGTGAAAAAAACAAATTGTTTATATGTTTCTTTATTATGTGTTTTGATTTCGGTATCTGTACTTCTGGTTTCCTGCTCCGACCCTAAAATTAACGAAGATAATGATTCCGCTGATAAAACGGTTTATTATGATGAAGAATCAGAATCAGAAGAAATAACAGAAGAGGATAAAGAGGATACATTTGTTGATGATGACTCACAGTATTCTATGGGACTGAATTCGGATCTTTGGAATGATTCTTCGGAAAATTCGTCTTCTGTGACCTCCACTTTTGAAAAAACGCCTATCTCTGTTCCTCAAGTATCCATTGATGATTATATGCTGACTCAGAAAAGTGTGAAGCTTGATGTTGCCTATCTTCCGCAACGACCTGAGCTTCCTACCGGTTGTGAAATTACTTCGCTGACCACAGTGTTGAACTATTACGGCTATAATGTTACAAAAACAGAGATGGCGGATAATTATCTTCCTAAATCAAATACAAGTAAAAACTTTTGGGAGGTGTTTGTGGGCAATCCCAGATACAGTTCGGGCTTTGGCTGTTATGCTCAGCCTATAACCGAAGCGGCAAATAAGTACCTTGCAGAACAGGGGAGTAGCCTTGTTGCATACAATTGCAGCGGTATGATGTTCGAACAACTCCTTCTTGAAATAGAATGCGGAAGACCTGTTGTTATATGGGGTACTCTTAATATGGCAAAGCCGTATTATTGCTATGAATGGGTTGTTGAGGACGGAAATACCGTAAAATGGATCACACCTGAGCATTGTCTCGTACTTATAGGCTATGATCTGGATCGCAGCGTGGCTATTATCTCCGACCCTATGAAAGGTATTGTTGAATACGATTTAAAAACGGTTAAATCGAGATATATTGCCCTTGAGTCGCAATGTGTAGTTATATACTGAAATGAATTATAAAAAATTTAAACCTGTCGACGCCCTTCGACAGGTTTTTTATTTTGCTTGTGATAGAATACTTTCAAAAGATTTATAAATACGGGAGGAAAGCTAAAATGTCGGTGAAAATAAGCGTAAAAGGAGAAGTGGTTACTGCGTACCTTGGCGGAGAACTGGACCATCATAGCGCCAGAGAAATGCGAGAAGCCATAGATAATGCGGTTGAACTGAACATTCCCACCTTGTTAGTGTTGGACTTTTCGGGCGTAACTTTTATGGATAGTTCGGGTATTGGACTGGTAATGGGAAGGTTTAGAAATCTTCAGCGAACCGGTGCTGCTATGCACGTAACGGGAACCTCTCCCCAAATAACAAAAGTAATGAAACTTGCAGGAATAGAAAGACTTGCAAAAATGGACGTAGGAGGATTTAAAATTGAAACCGATAAATAAATTTTCTTTAACAATGGAGTCTTGCTCCGCAAACGAATTTTTTGCCCGCGCCGCCGTAGCGGCTTTCGTGACACAATTAGACCCGACGTTGGAGGAACTGAACGATATTAAAACTGCGGTGTCGGAAGCGGTTACCAATTGCATAGTTCATGCTTATAAAAACAGTATAGGAAAGATTTACATATCTGTAGAAATATACAAGGATAACGTGGTAAAAATCAAAATAAAGGACAAGGGCTGCGGCATACCCGATGTAAAAGAAGCCATGGAACCTCTTTTTACCACCGTTGGAGGAGAACGTGCGGGACTGGGCTTCGCGGTTATGCAGAGCTTTACCGATAAAATAAACGTAAGGTCAACGGTGGGAAAAGGGACAAGCGTTGTGCTTACCAAGAAGCTGGAATTGCGGGTAAAACAAAATGCCTGACGTTGAAAAGCTTGTAACAGATAACTTCGGCTTGGTAAGAGCTTGTGCGGGAAAGTTCGTCGGCAGAGGAATAGAATATGACGACCTTTTTCAAATAGGATGTATAGGACTTATTAAAGCGGCAAACGGTTTTGATGAAACAAGAGGGCTTATGTTTTCCACCTATGCCGTTCCGACTATTATCGGTGAAATTAAAAGGGTGTTTCGTGATACGGGCGCTATAAAGGTATCGCGAACTCTTAAAGAATTGTCTTTTAAGGTTGCCAAAACAAGAGAACAGCTTGAAAAGGAAGGGGGAAGAGAACCGACAGTCGGTGAGATAGCGGACGCGCTTGGCGTGGATAAAGACGAAGTGAGCGATGCAATATGCGTTTTAATGCCGGTCGAATCATTGACTGTTGAAGACGAAGAAGGCACGTCGCAAATCGATTTACCCGTTGAAAGTGAAGAAGAACGGATAAATGATAAGATATACGTGGATGCTTTGCTTAAAGGTTTAACTCCTGAAGAACGCAGGCTCATAAAGCTCCGTTATTATATGTATAGAACGCAAAGCGAAACGGCGGAGATTTTGAATATGACTCAAGTGCAGGTTTCCCGAAATGAAAAGCGTATTTTGGCAAAACTGAGAGCTTTGGAGAACCCTTATGAAAAAAGTTTAAAAAAATTGCAAAAAAGTGTTGACAAGTGGGCATAAATGTAGTATAACAATAAAGCTGTCCGAAAAAAGGGCAGTAAAAACTACTGCAAAAAACTTTTAAAAAAGATAAAAAAAGTCTTGACAAAGGCAAAAGATTGTGGTAGTATATATAAGCTGTCCGCTGGAAACGGCGAGCAGAACGGACCTTGAAAATTAAACAACGACAAACAAAAAAGGACCCGACGATTCTTATTGAAATTAAGTAATCAAGGACAAA
>JAZRKJ010000042.1:0-5787 GCA_045646245.1 Acutalibacteraceae bacterium | reverse complement strand
AGAAACCGATGCAACAATTATAACGTCTCTGCGTTCACTTAAAGCACAGGTAGCGCTGTGACGCAGCTTATCAATTTCATCGTTAATGGCAGAATCCTTTTCAATATAAGTATCACTGCCCGGAATATATGCTTCGGGCTGATAGTAGTCGTAATAGGAAACAAAATATTCAACTGCGTTTTCGGGGAAAAGCTCTTTAAATTCGGTGCAAAGCTGTGCCGCCAGAGTTTTATTGTGAGCGAGAACAAGTGTCGGGCGGTTTATTTTTTCAATAACGTTAGCCATGGTAAAGGTTTTACCTGAGCCTGTAACACCCAGTAAAACCTGCTCTTTAAGACCACTGTTTAAACCGTTTACCAACTTTTCAATAGCCTGCGGTTGGTCGCCCGTAGGTTTGTATTTAGAAACTAATTTAAATTTATCCACAGGCAACCCTCCTTAATGCAAACATATATTATATATTATAACATATATTTTACAAAAAATAAAGAAAAAACGCATCCCGAAAGGAATGCGTTTTAAAAAAATTAAAACGTCTTTAAATCTGCAAGGTCGGTGGTGTTCACAGTACCGTCTGAATTTAAGTCGGAAAGGGTTTCGGATACGCTTTCCAGTTTTACGGAACCCGCAAGGTAGAGTTTAAGCAAAAACGAAGTCTTGCTTCCTTTTACAACCGTAGCGCAAAAATTTTACGCATATTTTTAAAAGCTTTAGTGTATATATTCATATATAGACGGACAACCGGTATTTTTAAAATTCACCCCATATAGTGTCATTTTAGCAAAAAAACGAACATATATTGTGTTTTTAATGCAAAAAAGCCCCCAAAAACGTCTCTTTTCCCCCACATTTGCCATTTTTACGTCAAAAAATTGTGGTTTTGCACAACTCAATTGGTAAAAATTGGTAATTTTTCAATGTTTTTTAATTATTACAAGGTTGTAACTTTTTGAAATCTTTTTGTTATTTGTGCATTTTGCACAAATTCGCACCTTTGTTTTTGTTTGACATTTTGTAAATTGTTGGTATAATGTATCTTGCTCTATTTTGAGTATGAGTTTTTTGCTAAAAAACGCCCAGAATGACACGGATAAAACCGTATCCAAAGGAGTTATTTTATGTTTAAAAAGAAAATTGAAAAAACCGTAAAGGAAACTACAGGCAAAACAAAGAAGTTTGCGCGTATTGCTACCGTTATCGGCATGTGCGCACTTATAGTTGCCACTTCCGTTTACTTCGGACTTTCGGTTAACGTTGTTTCCATTTCCGACGGCAAAGGCGTAAAAACCGTATATACTTTAAGTAGTGACGTTCGCGGAATTTTAGGCAACGCAGGTTACGCCGATAACTACGAAGTGGTTTCCACCTCTACCGACGGCAACAAAATTGCAATTGAAGTTGAAGAAAACTTCCCCGTATACATCACTTACGGTGAAAAAACAGTTACTCACGTTACTGCAAAGAAAACCGCAGGTGAAATTATTACCGCAGCAGGTATCACCGTAAACGAAGGCGATATGGTATCGGTTGACCTTGCAACCGTTATTGAAAAGGAATCCTACATCGATATCATCCCTGCCGCAAAGGAAGAAGCGGTAGTAACCGTTTCCAAACAGGAAAAAGAAGAAAAGGATGAAAAAGAGGATAATACTTCTTCCAAGAAGCCTACCGTTGATACCGCTGATAAAAACACTTCTTCCGATAATAATTCTTCTTCGGTATCTTCAAGCGGCGGTTCTTTAGGTAACGTTACCTACCCGGGAGCCGGAAAAAGTCCTATTTCAGAGCTTATTCCCGCTTCGCCCATAGCCCTTGATGAAAACGGTGTACCTCTTAATTACAAGAGCTGCAAACGTGTTCAGGCTACTGCATACACCCACACCGGCAACAAGTGTTCTACAGGCGTATGGCCCAAGCCCGGTTACATTGCCGTTGACCCCAAGGTTATTCCTTACGGCACAAAAATGTATATTGTTTCTGCCGACGGCAAATACGTATACGGTTACGCTATTGCAGCCGACACCGGCGGATTTATTAAAAAACGTCCCACCAACGTTGACCTTTTCTTCCACACCGAATCTGCTTGCAGAAAATTCGGCAGGCGTGACGTAATTATTTACTTTATTTAAAACCAAAACCTGCTTGAAAAATCAAGCAGGTTTTTCTTTTCCAAACGGGACGATGTGGGCATCGTCCCCTACACATTTCTTGCAACGCACCGCGTTGCCCCCACATTTTCCTTTTCCCTTTTCCCTTTTCCCTAAAAAGAAGAAGCATCCGTTTAGGATGCTTCTTCTTTTACGTATATACGCTCAATCGAGCCGATTATAAGATTATGCCAACCGCCGCCGTTATACCATTTTTCATCCACTGCTTTGTCGGTTAAAAATTCTTTAGACATTGGCTGCACGTATTTCTTTTTAATTACCATTACAAGGCGGGCTTCGTTAAAGTAGACGTATTTATCGTTTACTATGGGAGAAAGCCCCGTAAGAGCAGTTTTATCTACGTCTCTGCCGCTTTTGCTTCCGCAAACCTTGTGTATATCCTTATTATCGCCAAAGAAGGTAAGAGTAAAATAATCGTTGCTTTCAATAAAATCCATTGTGTAGCGTTCGGGGCGGACAACAACGGCTACGCTGTCCTCTCCCCACATTTCACCCATAAAGCCCCAGGAAGCGGTCATCATATTATAACCGTCTTTATTTCCCGCAGTAATAAGCATATATTCCTTTGAAATAAGCTCTATAACGTTTTCTTTAAAATCTCTAAGGCAAATATCTCTGAACATTTATATCCCTACCCTTTAAAGAATGATACAAGACCTGCAACAAGTATAACTACAATAAGCACGGGAAGAACAAAACGGAAGTAGTATTTAAACCAATGAGGCATTTTCATACCCTTTCCGGTATTTGCTTCTTTAATATACTTATCGAATCCCCAGCCCCATTTTGTTACGCAGAACAAAAGGAAAATAAGGGCGCCAATGGGGAGAAGTACCTGACTTACTGCAAAATCTTCCATATCAAGTATATTCTTGCCGCCCAAATTTATGCCGCTAAGCAAATTAAAGCCCAACGCACAGGGAGTGCTTAAAACAAGCATACCTATGCAGTTAACAACAGAAGCCTTTTTTCTGCTCCAGCCAAGGTTATCCATAAGGTTAGCCTGCAGATTTTCGAACACCGCAATAACGGTAGAAAAGCTTGCAAAGGTCATAAATACGAAGAAAAGCGTTCCCCAAATTCTACCCATAGGCATATTTACAAATACGTTGGGAAGGGTCTGGAAAATAAGGGGAGGTCCTGCGTTTACGTCAACACCGTAAGCAAAGCAGGCGGGGAAAATAATCATACCCGACATAAGAGCAACAAAGGTGTCAAGTACGCATATTCTGGTACTTTCTCCTGCGAGAGTGTGGTCTTTCTTCATATAACTGCCGAATATCTGCATAGAGCCAATACCAAGGCTTAAAGTAAAGAAGGACTGATTCATTGCCGCAACTATAACATCAAAAATGTTTATATTGTTTTCCTTAAGTCTTGAAATACTGGGAATAAGGTAATATTTAATACCCTCTGCGCCGCCCTCAAGAAGCACGCTGTTAACCGCAAGCACAACCATAAGTATAAGTAATGCTATCATCATCCATTTGCTGATTCTTTCTAAGCCCTTTTGAAGACCGAAGCTGCAAACGATAAATCCGGCAATAATGGTAATTGCCATCCACAAAAGCATTTCACCGGGGTTAGCGGTCATATTTTCAAATACCGCATTAACCTCATTAGTAGCCATACCCGTTTTAAAGGTACCGCTTGCAAATTTCACAAAATAGTTACTCATCCAGCCCGAAACGGTGGTGTAGTACATCATAAGCAAATAACAGCCTATCATACAAGCCCAGCCGTGAAGGTGCCACTTTTGACCGGGTTTTTCAAGCGCCTTAAATGCGCCCAGAGCGCTCTTTCTGCCGGCTCTTCCTACCGCTAATTCCATAGTTAAAACAGGAATACCCATAATAAGTAAGAAAAGCAAATAAAAAAGTACAAAAATACCGCCGCCGTTTTGTCCCGTAACAAAGGGGAACCGCCATACGTTGCCTATACCTATAGCACATCCGGCGCTAACAAGTATAAAGCCCAAACGGCTTTTAAAATTATCTCTTGCCATAATTTTCTCTCCTAAAGTAAGTTTTCATTTATTATACTATAAAGCCTAAAATATGGCAATAAAAATATTAAATTTAAAAATCATTGCTAATTTTAGTGTTTTATGATATACTATGCTTGCTACACATCTGAATATTGTTCTACGTTAGGGAATACTATTGGCAAAAATGTATTCTCTCTTCCTGACGTAGTGCAGATGTGTAGCAACATTGAGGGAAGCATTTTTCGGTGCGTCTCTTAATGGGGCGCACTTTTTTATTATAAGGTGAATAAAAATAAAAGCAATAAATATACAAATAACAGAAATTGCATATTTTTTTGAAATCCGTTGATAAATTTAGTGTTTTATGATATACTAGGCATGCGACACAATTTAATTTTTCTCCACATGGGTATACTTTTGGTAAAAATGTATGCTCTTAATTCCGTGTGGGGAAATTGTGTCGCAACAATCAGAGCTGCGTTTTTCGTGCGTGGCTCTGCCACGCATTTTTTATTATAAGGAGAAGCGAAATGAAAGCATATATATACGTCTGTGAGCCTGACGAAAACGGGGTTTACCGTATAGGAGATAAATTTATGAAACTAACTCATTACGTAGATCCGTTCAATCCCATAGATGATTCCTTAATTTGTTGCATCTGCGGTGCTCATCAGCTTAAGCCACGCAACGGTATGTGCGCTGTTTGCGGATATGATATTTTCCACTGTAAATCAAGCGAAAGCAAAAAATATAAAGAAGAAAACAAAGAAAACATATTAAAAAGAAAAGAAGATTACTTAAGAAAAAGAAATAAACTATAATTATTAAACTTGCAATCAAGCCAAAACCCCGAAAACCGTGATGGTTTCGGGGTTTGTTGCTAAAAAAAGAACAATTTATTTTTTACGTTTTTCTTTAATCGTTGTGCAGGTCGAAATTAACATTCTTCTAATAGCACCACACTCATTTTTAAGAATTTTGAATTTTTCTTGTTCCAAATAATCAGTTTCATATAGTAACTCTAACCAATATTCGGTTTCGTGACATTCTTTAAGCGCAATTTCAAATTTTGAAATAAAATCGGCTGTACCCTGTGCATATTGAGCTTCGTGAATATTTGCACCTATAGAGGTTCCTGAACGCAACAACTGATTTGTAAGAACACTTTCACGAAAATTTTGTTTTATATCTCTGCAAACAACAACGATTTTTTTAGCAAATTCTTTCGATTTGTCGCGCATTATACTTTCACTCATTAAAAATAACACTCCATTAAATTTTATTAAATTGATAGTTTAATAAGTTATATTGCTACGCAGTTATATTACGCACAATGTGCGTAGTTATATTTTTTGTTAAACAAAAAGTTATATTATATTCGCCGCTAAAACTCGCGAAGCGAATATAACTCGGCAAATGCCGAATATAACTGCGAAGCAATATAACTCGCCGTAAGGCGAATATAGTTGTTCTCAAAGAGTAAAAAAACTCCCACAAACGTGGGAGTAATTTTTTATCTCTTGGAGTTTTCGGTGTACCGTTTATATCGTGTAATATCGTTGAAAATCGTTTATATTGTGTGGTTTTGTTTCACTAAAATTGAATATCGTTGCAAAAAGTTTATGTTGTTTC
>JAZRKJ010000041.1:0-19750 GCA_045646245.1 Acutalibacteraceae bacterium | reverse complement strand
GTTATAAACGCAGGTGACGGCGGACATCATCACCCCACCCAAACTCTTGCCGACCTTTTGACAATTCACCGCGAAAAGGAAGTCGGATCGTAGCCATGTCGTTCTGTGAGCCAAGGAGTTGATTTATGACATTGTCTTCCTAAGACCGCTTGGCCTCCGACTTGTTATAAACGCAGGTGACGGCGGACATCATCACCCCACCCAAACTCTTGCCGACCTTTTGACAATTCACCGCGAAAAGGGCAGATTCGATAACCTTACAATCGGTCTTTGCGGAGACTTAAAGTTTGGCAGAACGGTGCATTCTCTTATCGGCGCAATGTCAAGGTATAAGAATATTAAGTTTGTTCTTATTTCTCCCGAAGAGCTTCGTGTACCCGATTACGTTAAAAACGTAATTACCGACGCCGGTCACGAATTTATCGAAACCGTTAGCCTTGAAGAAAGTATGCCGAGTTTGGATATACTTTATATGACGCGTGTTCAAAGAGAGCGCTTCTTTAACGAGGAAGAATACCTTCGTCTAAAGGACAGTTATATTCTCAATACCGATAAACTGACGAATGCAAAGGAAGACCTTGTTATTATGCATCCGCTGCCCAGAGTAAACGAAATAAGCGTTGCCGTTGATAATGATAAACGTGCTTGCTATTTTAAGCAGGCGCTTAACGGCAAATATATGCGTATGGCGCTTATTTTGAAACTTTTGGAAATTAAGTAAGGAGGCTCGGCTATGAATATTGATTCTATTAAAAACGGCTTCGTTATTGACCATATTAAAGCGGGTAAAGGTATGGAAATTTACCGCCTTTTAAAACTTAAAAAGCTTGGCTGTCCCGTTGCTATGATTATGAACGCCCAAAGTAATAAAATGGGCAAAAAGGACGTTATTAAAATTGACGCCGATATTTGCCTTAACTTGGAAATTCTGGGTTACGTTGACCCCGATATTACCGTTAATGTAATTAAAGATTCGGTTATAGTAGAAAAGAAAAAGATTGCTCTTCCCGAAAAGCTTACCGATATTATTTTCTGTAAAAATCCAAGATGTATTACTTCAACCGAGCAGGAGCTTTCTCACGTGTTTACTTTAGCTGATAAAGGCAGACGAATTTACCGTTGCATTTACTGTGATGCCGAAGCGTAAATAAATTTTGGTCGTAAGCGTAACGCTTACGACCTTTTTTGTTATGATAAAATAGACGGTTTTGTGGAAATAATAAATAGTGAAAAATAAATTTCATTTATTGATAATTTTCTTGGGATTTTGGAATTATTTTTCTTTTTTGTACAGTATCAACCTAAATTCCAAAAATATTATTATTTTTATTGTAAATTCTTGTAAAATTATCTTGTTTTTTACCTTGAAATATGCTATAATCACAACAATTGTGTTAGTATTTTCACAATCGACTTTTGTTTCGGTTAGGAGAAATCTAAAATGAAAAAGAAACTTATACTTGTTACTTCACCGCCTGCTTGCGGAAAAACTTATATATCTAAAATGCTTGCTACTAATCTTGACCACGTTGTATACCTTGATAAGGATACCCTTATTCCTCTTTCCAATGTTGCTTGCAGAGTAGCGGGGGAGGAAATCAACCGTTCTTCTAAGTTCTTTGAAGATAATATCAGAAACGTTGAATACGAAGTGGTTTTAAACCTTGCTTTTGAAGCTCTTTTATATGAGGATATCGTTCTTATCAACGCTCCCTTTACAAGAGAAATAAGAGATACTCAGTATATGATTTCCCTTAGAAAGAAACTTCGTGAATGTGGCGCAGGTCTTACCGTTGTTTGGGTTCAAACCGATTTGGAGGTTTGCAAACAGCGTATGATAGAAAGAAATTCCGAAAGAGATACCTGGAAGTTAGAGCATTGGGACGAATACATCGCAACACGTGATTTTTCTATTCCCACTAATCTTGACGATCCTTCTATCGTTGACCAGCTTCTTATTTTCAAAAACTCTTCTCAGGAAGAGTATGAAGCGTCTATGAAAGACGTTATATCGGTTCTTCAGGAAGGACTTTAATGGATATTTAATAAAATCGGCAGTTTTAATAACTGCCGATTTTTATTTCGCAGCGGGGTAGTTTTTTACGGCTTTTTTCTGTTGTTTTCGGTCTTCAAACCAAGGTCGGCTTTTGTTAAAATAAAAGCGAGGTGAAATTTATGAAAGAAGTTAAAGCTGAAAGAAAGGGTATGGTAATTCCTACCTACGTGCCTAAAAAGGCTAATGATTTACCTATGTTTTTTGAAAACAAGCCTTATCAGGGTGCAACGGGAAGACTTTATCCTATTCCTTTTTCCGACGGTATAACCGATGAAAAAACCGATGTTACTTATGATGCCGTAACGCTGGAAAACGAATACGTAAAAACTGTGGTACTGCCCGAAATCGGCGGTAAGATTTTACGTGGATTTGATAAAATCGGTAATTATGATTTTATATATTATAACGAAGTAATTAAACCTGCTCTTGTCGGACTCGCAGGCGCTTGGATTTCCGGCGGTATTGAGTTTAACTGGCCCCAACACCACCGTCCCACTACCTTTATGCCTTTAGAAGCAAGAGTTGAAGAAAATGCAGACGGCGGTAAAACCGTATGGACGGGAGAGGTTGAACCTTTCGGCAGAATGAAAGGTATGGCAGGTATAACCGTAGACAAGGGCAGAAGTTACATAAAAGCCAAAGTAAGGGTATATAACCGTACCAACATGCCCCAGCTGTTTATGTGGTGGGCTAATCTTGCCGTTCCCGTAAATGAAAAGTACAAAACCGTATTTCCGCCTGACTGTGAATGGGTAAACGACCACGACCGCAGAGCCGTTCTTCCTTGGCCTATTGCAAAGGGTGTGTATAAAACTGCTCGTCCTTATGATTTCGGCGAGGGTACCGACCTTTCATATTACAGTGCGGTAAAGGTACCGTCCTCTTACCTTATTTCCCAAGGTCAAAGCGATATGGACTTTGTTGCCGGTTACGACGAGGGCATTGAAAAGGGTATAGCCACCGTTGCAAACCATCATATTTCTCCAGGTAAAAAAATGTGGCATTGGGGTATGGGCGATTTTGGTGATATGTGGTGTTCTAACCTTACCGATAAAAACGGCCCTTACATAGAACTTATGACCGGCGTATATACCGATAATCAGCCTGACTTTACCTGGATAGCACCTTTTGAAACAAGAGAATTTGAACAGTATTGGTATCCTGTAAGAGATATTGGTAACGTTATAAACTCATCTGTTGATGCCGCAATGAATATGGAACAAAGAGGAACCGACCTATTCTTCGGCTTTAACGTTACGGGTAAATTTGACGGCGCAAGTGTTACTGTTAAAAACGGCGAAGAAATTGTATTCACCGAAAAATGCGATATGGCTCCCGAAAAGAGCTACTTAAAGACTATTCCTATGGGAGATATGGATTTTAATAATATAAGTGTTTCCCTTGTTTCATCGGAAGGTAAAACTCTTGTTTCTTATAAACCGTATATAAGAGGTCAAAAGAAGCCTATTGACGTTCGCTTACCTGTTAAACGTCCAAGTGAAATTGCTACTGTAGAGGAACTTTATATAAACGGTTATCACCTTGAACAGTATAAACAGCATAACTACGACCCAAGAGACTATTATTTAGAAGGACTTAGCCGAGATAAAGGTGATATTCGCTGTAATACTTCAATGGCTCGTCTTATGTATAAAGACGGAAGATTCGGAGAGTGTATTGATTATTGCGACAAGGCAATCGAAAGGCTTACAAGCCGTAACCAACACCCGACCGATACCGAAAGCTTTTATTTAAAGGGACTTGCACTTGAAAAACTGGGGGAATATGACAAGGCTTACGACGTTCTTTACAGAGCGGCTTGGAACTATACCCACCGAAGCGCCGCTCATTTTGAGTTAGCGCTTATTGATTGCCGCCGCGGAGCATATACCGATGCTTTGGAAAAACTGGATATTTCGGTAAGTCTCAACCCAGGTCACACCGTTGCTTTGAACCTTAAAACTGCGATTTTAAGAAAACTTGATATAAACAGGGCGAAAGAAAACGCAGAAAAACAAATTAAAGATGATTTGCTTGACCTTTTTGCAATGGTGGAATATTCTCATTTTGCAGACAACAAAGCCGACCTTTGTCAGTTTATTAAAAAGCCCGAAAATGTTCTTGACGTAGTAAACGATTATATGAACGCAGGGCTTTACCAAGATGCGCTTTACACCCTTGAGCTTCTTGATAATACTTATCCTTTGGCGCTTTACTATAAAGGATATTGTAAAGAAAAGTTAGGTGAATCTTTCAAAGAAGATCTTATTTCAGGCGAAAGCCTTGATACGGGTTATTGTTTCCCGTCCCGTCTTGAAGATATTGCGGTATTAAAATTTGCAATAGAAAACCTTGGTAAAAATGCAAACGCCTGTTACTATTTAGGTTGTCTTTATTTTGACCGCTTCCGTTACAAAGACGCAAGAGAAATGTTTGAAAAGAGTATTGAAAGCGATGAAACTCATGGAAAGTCTCACCGTAACTTATCTCTTTTGTACTTTGATAAATTCGGTATGGCGGAAAAAGCCAAAGAAGAACTTGAAAAGGCGCTTCATTATAAAGGGGACGACCCAAGACTTTTGCTTGAATACCAACAGCTTCTTAAAAATATGAACGCAAGTATTGACTGCCGTCTTGAAGTTTATGAAAAGTACCCCGAATTACTCGCTGAAAGAGATGACTGCTACCTTGACAGAGTAACACTTTTATCCCAGAAGGGCGAATACGAAAAGGCAATAGAGCTTTGTCGTGTTAAGCGCTTCCACATTTACGAAGGCGGTGAAGGAAAGCTTACAAAACAACACGCTTGGATGCACGTTTTACTTGGCAATAAACTCATCCGTGAGAATAAGTTCCAAGAAGCGAGAAAGCGTTTGGAGGACGGCGTTGATATGCCTAAATCTTACGGCGAAGCAAAAACCTTCTTTAATCAGGAAGCCCATATTTATTATTATATGGCGATTCTTGATACTATGGAAGGCAAGGACGAATTGGCAATAGAACACTTAAAGAATGCTTCGGTATATAAAGCCGCCGTTTCGGAAATTTCTCTTTTCCGCGCTTTGGCGCTTATAAAGCTTGGAGAACAGGAAAACGCCCAAAAGGTTCTTGACGAAATGACTGAAGTAGCCGACAACTTTATAAAAAATAAAGATTTGCGCTCTTATTACGGCGTTGGTTCACCCAGCCCCATGCCCTTTGAATACGATATTGAAAAGAATAACCTGCGTGACGGAAGTATCTTAAAGGCTTTCGCTCTCTTAGGAAAGGGCGAAGAAAATGAAGCGGAAAAGGTAATGAACGTTGCAAGAGAGCTTGATCCGTTTGATTTCCGCATTTACGCCTTTGACCAAATTAAGAATTTCTTGTAATAAAAACTTTTTTATAGTACAATGGTGTAAAACCACGGGAGGTGTATTATGCTTTACGTTCTTGCCGAGCCTGTATACAGAGAAAGTATATGGTGCAATGAAATTATTTCAGGTATTAAATCAAAAGCCAAAGAAAAGAAAGTAACAGTTTCTTTTATTGAGCATCTTTCGGAAATAACCGAAGCAGGGCAGTTGATTCTTGTTGCAACCTCAATTGGTTGGTTTAACGAAAAACTGAAAAAATGTAAAGCATTACCCGTTAAAACCGTGGCGGTTACGCCTAAAATTCCCGTTAACGAAAAAATTCCTTGCAGTTTTGTTGGCAGCGATAACGAAGGCGCAGTTGTGAATATGGTATCGTTACTTAAAGAAAAAGGAAAAAACCGAATAGCCCTTTACGGGGTTAATTCGGATTCGGTAAACGATTTGTGTAAGAAAAATTGTTTTGTTTCTTTGACCGATGGTGAAAATAACGTATTTTATAATAACGGTAATGTATCGGCGTGTTTTGAGGCGTTTTTTGAAAATGCAGAAGCCTTTGATGCAGTACTTTGCACCAACAGTTACGCCGCATTTCATTTGGTTAACTCTTTGAAAACAAAGGGGTTCGATTTTAAAAAACTTTTTATAATAAGCCTTTCGGATTCACGCCTTTTGCAGTTTTCTTCTCCTGCCGTTACAGCGGTGGATATAGATTATAGAGAACTTGGTAAAGCTGCTTTTGATGCATCAAAAATACTTTATAAAAATCCTGCTCTTAATTCCGTTAATATGGCGGTGGAGTGGAAGGTTGCTTACCGTCAGACCACAAATGCTTTGGCTGTCATTTCTGAAGAAAACGGCGAATTGCCCTTTGTAAGTGATAAAACTTCATCAGCCGACGTTTTTTATAACGATAACGAAATATCCGAACTTATGTTGGTTGAAAATTTGCTTGAAGGGATTGACTCTAATGACTTGAAATTGCTCTGTCTTTTGAAAGAAGGAAAAACTTACGAGCATATTTCAAAGGAACTTTTCGTATCCGAAAGCGGAATTAAGTATAAATTGAAAAAGTTTTACGGTATGACCAATACATCCTCAAAAGAAGAACTGTTAAGGCTTCTTGAAAAAAGCGGAATAGAACTATAGAAAAAACCTCCAAGTAAGTCTTGGAGGTTTACACTTAATAAAACGTTGCGAGCTCCTGTTCGGGAGCGGAAGTTCTTATAACTTCGCTTACGGTAAAAACAGGGCCTTTTTTGCCATACATTTTATGCTTTTTAATTTCAATTTTCGCCGTTAAAATAATCCAATCACGCTGGTTTAAGGTTTCGGCGCCCGCCCAGTCGCAAACAATACCCGAATAGGTAATATCGTCGGCGCAGCAAGTCATAACGTGCCTTCCCGCAACAAAACTGCCTTTGGGCATATCGGGGTTCTTTGCAACAATACCCTTAAACCTTACGGTTTTACCGTTGTATTTGGGGAGTTCTTCGGTCATATCACGGTACCAGATAGCAAAATCTCTGTCGGCTATTTCAATTACGTCTGCGTTAATGTCAAAGGGCAACGGGTCCTCTATATCATCGTAAGCGACGCTGCCGTCTTCAAATTCATAAGCAATATCTGCACGCCTGCTTATTCCTCTTACGATTTTGTGAAGCGCCATTTTATCAATAGACTGGTTGTAACGGTTAAAGATAACCATTTCCGCGTCGTTAAGCTTGTCCACAACAAGGCTTCTCATATTGGCGTTATAGCTAACGGCTGTAGTAGCATCCATTAACATAAATTCTTGGTAAATAATCCAGCTTTTGGGCATAGCGTTGTAAAAGGAGGTAAGCTGCCACATACCGTTGTATTCTACTATAACACGGGTGGCGCCGCACTTTTTTTGAAGCATATCAAGTAGCTCGGGTGTTAATGCTTCTTCTTCATCAATGGTTTCTATAACGATTTTGCCGCCGCTGTACTTTGATACATCATATTCTTCTTCACCCTCTTCGCAAAGAAGGAGAAGGGTAGATTCTTTGCTTTCAAAACGTGGGTCGGCAAGGGTTTCGTCAATAAATTTTGTTTTGCCGGAATCTAAAAAACCGGTAAAAAGATATACTGGAATATCCAAAGGTGACACCTCTTAAACGTTGAAAATTTCGGCAAGCTTTGCTTCGTTAAGGTCTTTGCCGATTACGCAAAGTCTTCCTATTACACCGGGTTCGCCCTTGCGTACGTTGATTTCACCGGGTACGTAGTCAAAGTGGAGCCAAGCGCCGCATACGCAGGGAACAATACCTTTTGCACGAAGAATAATACCGTAACTATCGTCGTCTTCAATGGTATTAAGGATTTCTTCAAGCTGGTCTTTGGAATACTTCTTAACCGTTTCTCTGCCGAAGCTTCCGAACACTTCGTCGGCGTGATGATGGTGATGGTCGTGACCGCAACTGCAGCTGCATTCTTCGCCGTGCTCATGGTGGTGTTCATGGTGTTCATGGTCGTGTTCGTGATGATGCTCGTGTTCGTGATGATGCTCATGCTCATGATGATGGCACTCGCAGTCAGGGTCATCGCACTTTTCGTGATGATGGTGGTGATGGTGACATTCGCAGTCAGGGTCGTCACATTCATCGTGATGATGTTCGTGAAGCTCTTCCAAGGCGTTTTCAAGAGAATCTGTTTGCTCCATAGCAGACAAGATAGCCTTGCCGTCTATTTCATCCCAAGGGGTGGTAACTATAACAGCGTGTTGATTCTTTTCACGAAGCATATTAACGGCTTTTACAAGCTTTTCTTCGCTCATTCCCGCAGTTCTGCTTAAAATGATCGCTCCTGCGTGTTCGATTTGATTGTTGTAAAATTCACCGAAGTTCTTCATATAAATTTTAACCTTACCGGCGTCTGCAACGGTAACAAAGCTGTTAAGAACAATGTCGTGAAGGTCAAGATTTTTAACTGCTTTTATTACGTCGCTGAGCTTTCCTACGCCCGAAGGCTCAATAAGTATTCTGTCGGGGTGGTAGGTCTCAATAACCTCTTTAAGGGCAGTGCCGAAATCACCCACCAAGGAACAGCAAATGCAACCTTGGTTCATTTCGGTAATCTGTACGCCCGCTTCCTTTAAAAAGCCCGAATCAATACCGATTTCGCCGAACTCGTTTTCAATAATAACGATTTGTTCGTTATCAAAAGACTCTTTTAAAAGTTTTTTAATAAGGGTAGTCTTTCCCGCGCCCAAAAAGCCCGAGAAAATATCAATTTTAGTCATAGCAAAAACCTCTTAATAAATAAATTCATTTTATTATACTACATTTTAAACAGCGGTGCAATAATTTCTTTTTATATCATAACCGACTGTGTACAGTATAGCAGGGAGATTTATACACGGCTTTGCCGTGATGATATACCATCGCAAAGCGATGGATGATATACAGCCCCGTCGGGGCTGATGATATGCCAAGCCTGCGGCTTGGATAAAAAACACTCGTTCAAAAGAACGAGTGTTTTTTGGTGCCGCTGACCGGACTTGAACCGGTACGGTATCGCTACCGAGGGATTTTAAGTCCCTTGTGTCTGCCTATTCCACCACAGCGGCATATATTTACAACAAAAAGATAATACAATATTTTAAAGAAAAAGTCAAGAGTGAAGAAAGAAAAAAAGAATGTTTTTTTAAAAACTGACTTTAATGACGGCAAATATTGGTTTACTTTGGTTTTCAGAAAGAATAGTTGTTTTTACACTTGAAATAAAAGAGGTTATGTGATATAACAAATGAAAGGATATGATTCTTGTGGATAAAAAGGTGATTTTAATTTCAATTGACGGTATGCGACCCGACGGCGACCCGACGGACTGAAGCAATGCGGTAATCCGTACCTTAAGGAACTTGAAAAGATTTGCAGTTATACTTATAATGCGAGTTCTATGAACCCGTCTGTAACCTTTCCTTGCCACTTTTCAATGACCCATTCGGTTACTCCCGCGCGTCACGGAATTTTAACCAACACTTACGTGCCTCAGGTTCGCCCGATAAAGGGAATATTTGAAACCGTAAGCGCAAACGGCGGCGTATCGGCTATGTTTTACGGTTGGAACCGTTAAGAGATATTGCCTTGCCCGAAACTCTTAAATTTGCAACTTATATTAACGCTTATATGGAGGAAAGCGGTGACACTGCTTTGACCGATGAAGCTGAAGAACTTATTGTTAAGCATCACCCCGATTTTGTTTTTCTTTATATGGTTGAGACCGACGAAAAAGGCGGTCACGACAACGGTTGGATGAGTGAAGAATATTTAAGAAGAATTTCTATTGCAATTGACAACGTAAAGAGAATGATAGAAAAGTTCGGCGACGAATATTCAGTTATAGTTATGGCTGACCACGGCGGACACGGCCGTAATCACGGAAGTGATTGCCCCGAAGATATGATTATTCCGTTGTTTTTCTACGGCCCCGATTTTGCTCCCGGCGAAATAACAACCGAAACTTCACTTTTGGATATTGCGCCCACTATTGCCGCAATTATGGGAATAAAGGGCGAACCCGAATGGGAAGGAAAATCAATGATAAATAAATAATAGGTTAAGTTTTCCCCGTTCTTTTAAAAGAGAGCGGGGAACTTTTTTCATTTTGTTGACTTTCACGCTTTAATGTGTTAAAATTATTTAAAACTGTGAGGAGATGGTATTATGAATGCTCACGATAAAGAAACAGTAATGGATTTTTATAAAGCGATTCTTAAGCTTCGCGATATTGATGAATGTGACGCTTTCTTTGAAGATATGTGTACTTCCAAAGAGGTTCTTTCAATTGCACAACGTTTTACCGTTGCTAAAATGCTGAGAGAAAGAAGAGTGTACAGCGAAATTGTTAAAGAAACGGGCGCCAGTACCGCTACCGTAAGCCGTGTTAAGAGAATGATGAGCGACGGGACGGGTACCGTTACCAAGCTTTTGGAAAGAATCAGCGACTAATGGATTACGACGTTTTTTCTCACTACTACGACCTGCTTACTCAAGACGTTGACTATAAAAGCAGAACGGAGTATCTTATCAAGCTTTTTAATAAATATGGCAAAACACCGTCTTTGCTCTTGGACCTTGGTTGCGGAACAGGCGGTTTTTCCTTGGAATTTGCCGAAAAGGGGATTGACGTTATAGGTGTTGACCCTTCTTTCGGTATGTTAAGTGTTGCTAAAGAACGTGCCGAAGCAAAAGGACTTGACCTTCTTTTTCTTAATCAGTCGGGGGAAGAGCTTGACCTTTACGGAACGGTTGACGGTACTGTTTGCTGCCTTGATACCGTTAATCACATCATTTCAAAGCGTGAACTTCAGCGCACTTTTAATAAGGTCAGCCTTTTTTTGGAACAAGGTTGCCTTTTTATTTTCGACGTTAATACTCTTTTTAAGCAAGAAACGGTTTTGGGGGATAATACGTTTGTATATGACACCGACGGCGTTTATTGCGTATGGCAAAATTCCTTTGACAAAAAAACCGGTATTACCGATATTTGCCTTGATTTTTTTGAAAAAGGCGATAACGGTTACAAAAGAACTACCGAAGAATTTTCCGAACGGGTATATGAAAAACAAGAACTTGAAGCCTTGCTTAAAAAAGCGGGACTTTCTCTTGTTGCTTGTTTTGAGGAAAATACTTTCTCTACTCCTAAAAAAACTACGCAGCGATGCGTAATTGTTGCACGAAAGGGGTAATTTAAAATGGGTAAACTTATAAGAACTATTACAAGTGACGGCGCTGTTATGGCAACTGCGCTTGATTCTACCGATATAGTTGCAAAAGCTGAAGAATTTCATAAAACAAGCGCCGTAATTACCGCTGCTTTAGGAAGACTTCTTACCGCTGCCTCAATAATGGGTAATATGATGAAGGGCGAAAAGGATACCGTTACCGTTCGTATAACGGGTGACGGCCCTGCAGGCGCTTTGGTTGCCGTTGCCGACGCAAAGGGAAACGTTCGTGGATACGTAACTAACCCAAGGGTGGAAATTCCTTTAAAGGAAAACGGAAAGCTTGACGTTTCGGGCGCTGTTGGTACAAACGGTTTTGTCTACGTTATTAAGGATATCGGTCTTAAAGAGTCGTACAGCGGTTCGGTACCTCTTGTGTCGGGTGAAATAGCGGAGGACATTACCGCTTATTACGCCGTAAGTGAACAAATCCCAACCGTTTGCGCTTTGGGCGTGCTTGTTAACCCTGACTTAACGGTTAAAAAAGCGGGCGGCGTACTTATTCAGCTTCTCCCCGGCGCTGACAATTCTACCATAGATAAGCTTGAAGAAAACTTAAAGCACGTTCGCCCCGTTACTCAGATGATGGACGACGGTATGGATATTAAGGATATTGTTTTCACAATGCTCGACGGCTTTGAAACAGAAGTCCTTTATGAGACTGAAACCCACTATAACTGCCCTTGCAGCAGAGAAAGGGTAAGGGGAGTTCTTTCTTCCATGGCTACGGAAGAGCTTGATTCCATGGCGGAAGAAATGGATGAAATAAAGGTTGAATGTCACTTTTGTAATAAGGATTACGTCTTTACACCAGCCGAGGTTAAGGCTATTTCCGAGGCGAAAAAAGCAAAATAAAAAAAATTAAAAAAAGTTGAAAAAAAGTGTTGACAAAAGGGATTCGTTGTGGTATTATATCAAAGTCGCCGGTACACGGGTAGCGGTTCGATGTGGGAGCATAGCTCAGCTGGGAGAGCATCTGCCTTACAAGCAGAGGGTCATAGGTTCGAGCCCTATTGTTCCCACCATTTTTATGGCCTGGTAGTTCAGCTGGTTAGAACGCTAGCCTGTCACGCTAGAGGTCGTGGGTTCGAGCCCCATCCAGGTCGCCAATTTTGCCTCTGTAGCTCAGTTGGTAGAGCAGGGGACTGAAAATCCCCGTGTCGTTGGTTCGATTCCGACCGGAGGCACCATTTAATATGCGGATTTAGCTCATCTGGTAGAGCGCCACCTTGCCAAGGTGGAGGTAGCGGGTTCGAGCCCCGTAATCCGCTCCAAAGCCCCAAGGACAATAAGTTCTTGGGGCTTACTTTTTACCTATTACCTCTTCACTCTTACCTCTAAAAGTCCTTGGAGCTTTGGGAAGTAATAAGTAATAGGTAAGAGGTGTTTAGAAAATCCTCGGTTTTTTAGACCGGTTCTTTTTCGGACTCGAATGACAAATGAAAATCCGTTCTCGAAAGAGGACGGATTTTTGTTTGTATTATTCACTATTAATTTTTCATCATTCATTATTTCCCCGCCTGTTCGGGAGTTTTTTCTTGCACAGATACCTTGTATATGTTATAATTATTCTGTATAAATGTATCTTAATAAGGAGCGTTAATATGAAGAACTGTAAACGAGCGATTTGTATTATTCTTTCTCTTGCAATTTTGGTGTCCGCCGTTTTTATAAACGGTATTATTTCTTTTTCGGCAGGTAACCTTTGGGACGGGGTGGTTGCCACTTCTTTTTCAAGCGGTACGGGAACCTCTGACGACCCGTATATTATTAAAACTGCGGGGGAATTGGCTTACCTTTCTCAACAAGTTAATAATTATTACTCGGAATATACGGGTGTTTATTTTGAACTTGGAGCCGATATTATCCTTAACGATACCGATAACTTTGAATCTTGGGGTTCGTTAGATAATAACGGTAACGTAATTGCTCCTGCAAACGTATGGACTCCCATAGGTAATTATTCGTACAACGGCTTTAACGGTCATTTTGACGGAAAGGGATATACCGTATACGGTGTTTACGTTGACGGAAATAAAGGCGCTTATTTCGGACTTTTCGGTTATTTGGGTGAGTCTGATTATTACGGTTACGGTACCAAACAAATCGTTAAGAACTTAAAGGTTAAAGAGTCTTACATTTTTGCTGATAACGTTAGTCAAAACGCTACCACCTGTGTGGGCGGTATTGTTGGTTACGGTAATGCGGAAAACTGTGAATTTGACGGTAAAGTTTGCGGTGTTACGGATAAGTATTATTACATTGGCGGCGTTGTCGGTAACGGAGAAGCGTATAATTGCTCTAACTACGC
Source organism: Acutalibacteraceae bacterium (assembly GCA_045646245.1). Lineage (GTDB taxonomy): Bacteria > Bacillota > Clostridia > Oscillospirales > Acutalibacteraceae > SIG607. Next base: position 6,278 of record JAZRKJ010000041.1, on the reverse strand, counting down.
AACTGTAACGGGTGATTTTGTAGGCGGTGTGGTTTGTTCGGGAAAGGCTTCTTTCTGCAACAATTACGGCGATATTTATGCTTACGATACAGCAGGCGGCGTAATTGCCGAAGGCAGTGCAAAATACTGTAAAAATACGGGAAATATTTACGCTTATGGCGCCGGAATGGTAGGCGGTGTTGTTGGTAATAACCACGTTTATTCCGCTACTGAGTTGATTCAGTACTGTTTTAACAGCGGTAATATAACCGTTGAAGGTGCAAATTACGACACCGTTGGCGGTGTAGCGGGAAGTGGCGTTGTTTGCGATTCCTATAACAGCGGTAACATAACCCTTGCTCAAAGTGAGGGCGAAAACACCGTTGGCGGTATTGTGGGAAATGCCGATGCTAACATGAAAATTACCATTTCGGGTTGCTATAATTCGGGTAATATAAGCGTAGACTGCATTGGGAATATCGGCGCAATTGTAGGTAATTTGGAAACTGACGAAGTAACGGTTGAAAATTGCTATTATCTTGACTCGTCTTGTTCTTTAGGCGGTTACGGAGTCGCTTTAAGTGACAGTCAAATGAAGTCTGCCGCTTCCTTTAAGAACTGGAATTTTAACAGAATGTGGGAATATTTAGAAAATAACGAATATCCTTACCCCACACTTCGTTGCTTCGGCAGTAAGAAGTATTATTATTCTGCTCGTTTCTTGCTGGGTGACGGCACTTTCACAAGCGAGGCTCTTGCCGAAGAAAACGGCGAAATCACCTTTAAAGAACCCACAAAGCAGGTTGGTAAGGAATTTTGCTATTGGGAAAATGACGGCAAGCATTATTTTGCGGGAGACACCTTTGTTATGACAAAGGATGAAGTCTTTTATGCCGTTTTCCAAAGACAAAACACTTCTTCCTCTGCTTGGGACGGCAGTATTGCAGAAACGCTAAAGGGCAGCGGTACTGAAGATGACCCGTATCTTATAACCTCTGCAAAAGAGCTTGCTTATTTTGCTAAGACGGTAAACGAAGGCGAAAAATATAAGGGTGAATACCTTTCTTTGACAAACGATATTTATTTAAACGATGCCGTAGAGGATTACGACTATTATACTCTTGCAGAAAATCAGTGGACGCCCATAGGAAATTATTCTAACGGTTTTGAAGGTGTGTTTAACGGTAACGGTCATACCGTAAATGGACTTTATATTCGCTCTTCCGAACAGTATATGGGCCTTTTCGGAAGAACTATAAGCGGAAAAATTCACGACCTTAACGTAGAAAATTCGGCGGTTATATGCTATTTCGATAACATTGACACCATATATGCAGGTCTTATAGCAGGAAATTCCGGTGGGAATATAGAAAACTGTACAACCGAAGGTATTGTGCAAATTATAGCCAACCGTTCTGATTACGGTAACGATTATAAAAGTTTGTATTTAGGCGGTATTACGGGTCATTGCTACGCTACCGTTTCAGGCTGTGTAAACAAAGCGGACGTTTCCTTTACAAGTGTATCGGGAAGCTTGGACGTTATGGATAGTTATATGAATTTAGGCGGTATTGCGGGAAGTGGTACCGGTATTAACGACTGCGACAATTACGGCACGGTTTCATCCTACGGCGTAACCACCTATTATGGCTATAATACCGTAAAGCTTTCGGGAATAGTCGGAACGGCAGAAAGCGTGACTGACTCTAATAACTACGGTAACGTTTCTGCTTCTGAATTTTTCCTTTCAAGTCTTGAAGATGATTCTGTATCGGTATCGGGTATATGCGTAAGACTTGATAAGGAAGCGAAAAACTGTTATAACTTCGGCGACGTTTCAGGTTATAGCAGTGCGGCAGGTATTGTTTCACAGATTTTTTCAAATACTGCAATAGTAGATAACTGCGTTAATGAAGGAAAGGTTACAGGAGAAAACGTCGGCGGTATTGCAGCAGACGGAGCAGGAATTATAAGGTTCTGCGAGAATAAGGGAGAACTTACTTTAATTGCCGACAATAAAAACGGTGGAACTGTCGGAGGTATAGCCGCAAACGGAAATAAAGCGTTCCGTTGCGTAAACAACGGAAAAATCATTGCAAATACGGTTTATAACGATTCGTTGTATTTTATCGGCGGAATTTTCGGATATATAAATAACGGATATAATGCGGGAGATATAAATACCGTTTCGGAATGTGTAAGCTATGCCGATATTATTTATAAAACGGATAAAAGTTCGTTTTACTATGTAAATATCGGCGGTATTGTCGGCGGAAATGATAATCAATACACCCTTGTTGAAAAATGTGCCTTCAAGGGTAACGTTGATGCCGAGAATATCGGTCACGGAAGCATAGGCGGTATAGTTGGTAAAGGCAGCACCGAAAACTGCCTTTTTGAAGGAAATATTACCGTTTCCTTTAGTTCTCTTTCCGATGACGTATCAGTCGGCGGTGTTGTAGGAAAGGGTACGGTTAAAAATTCTCTTTCTCTGGGTAAAGTAACTCATAAGCAAGTGGAAAACTATTCCACCAATTATTATGATTTTTACGTAGGCGCAGTTTCGGGTGACCCCGATAATCAGGCGGATAACAGTTTTTATCTTTATACTCCCAATGCTGAGGAAGAGTTTATAAATAAAACCGGTACAAAGGGAAATTCTCAAACCCTTTCAACCAAATCAACCTTTAACGGTTGGGACTTTAATAAGGTATGGGAAATAAGAAGCAATATAGGTTCCTCTTATCCTGCTTTAAGGTTCCTGGGAAGTAATACCTATATGTATTATCTGCAGTACGTTGACGGCGGTAAAACCCTTTCAAAGCAACTGCTGAGCGGCGGAAGCGGTATTGACTTTTCGGCTCCTTATGAAAAGTCGGGATATACCTTTGCTTATTGGGAAAAGGAAGGAATTTATTACTATCCAGAAGACTCCAAGCTTTTAAGTGAAGACGGTATTTATAATGCCGTATGGATTTATAATAATAAGGAAACGTCTTGGGACGGCGAACTTGTTGATACCGACTGGCAGGGAAGCGGCAGTGAAGACGACCCCTACCTTATAACCTCTGCAGAAGAGCTTGCAGGTCTTGCGAAAAAGGTTAACGAAAGCTCTCATAACAGCTACGAAGGACTTTTCTTTAAGCAGACTGACGATATTTACCTTAACGACGCTTACGGTTATTCCCATTACGTAATGGCGCAGAACCTTTGGACTCCTATTGGAAAATCAAGTAATTATTCCTTTAAAGGAAATTATGACGGCGGCGGCCATACGGTTTACGGTATTTATATTAAATCAAACGCTAACTACGAGGGAAAGATTCAAATAGGCGGACTTTTCGGTTACGTAAATAACGTAACCATTAAGAACCTTACGGTAGATAATTCTTACCTTGAGCATTTTGGCAAAAATGATTATTCTGCCGTATACGGCGGCTTTGTAGGCAGAGTATACTATGACAGCATTATAAAGCTTGAAAATTGCGTAAATAAAGCCAACGTACATACAGATTACCGTTCGGGTGGTTTTGTCGGCTCGGTTGAGGATAACCTAATAATCAGTAACTGTGAAAACTACGGTGAAATTTCGGGCACAACGGCAGGCGGCTTTGTGGGTTACGTAGATAATTCTATGAATGAAACCCGAATATCAATCAGGGATTCGGTTAACTACGGAAAAGTCTCAGACCTTGAGTTTATCGGTTCCCATACAGGTGGATTTGTTGGTTATCTTTATAACTATTACACTACTACGGAGGATTTAAGCGAGCTTGTTAACCTTGAAAACAAAGGTGAAATTACTTGCAAGCACGGTTATTCGGGTGGTATTGCGGGTTATGTTCATTATGTTAACACAGTAGAAAACTGTGTTAATAACGGAAAGATTAACGCAACAACCGGCGGAGGCATTTTCGGCGGAGTAAATAGTTATTCTTCCGTTAAAAACAGTACTAATAATGCAAGTGTTTTTGCCACTAACAGCGCAGGCGGAATTGTTGCGGGGTCTCCCAACAGTAATGGTTCGGTATATATATACGACTGTGAAAACAATGCAGATATTAAGAGCGAAAAATACGCAGGCGGTATTGTTGCAACGGGAAGAAGCTACATATCCGACACCGTAAACAACGGCTCCGTTACGGGAGGATACTCTACAGGCGGTATTTCATCAGAGTCGTCGGGAGCTGTTTCGGGTTGTGAAAACTACGGAAATATTTATTCGGACTCTCATGTCGGAGGCATTGTAGGCAGCGGTACGCCTTACGTTGAAAACTGCGCTAACTTCGGAACAGTTACCACAACTGACTCTTACGCAGGAGGTATTGTAGGATATTGGACCTGGAACAGTTACGCTACAATAACTAACTCTTATAATTCGGGCGATATTAAAGGCGTTCGTAACGTTGGAGGTATTCTCGGTTACGACAATACGCAAGGAAAGGGTAATTTAAGCGATTGCTATAATTTGGGAACTGTTTTCGGTGAAGAATACGTTGGCGGTGTTGCCGGAAGAGGAACGGCGGTTAACTGCTATAATATCGGTGACGTTAACGGTGAAAGAAACGTTGGCGGTGTTGTAGGCGAAGGTACTGCAAGATATTCCTATAATAAAGGCAACGTGACAGGTGAAGGTAATTACATAGGCGGTATTTCGGGTTACGGCGGAGCAAGTAACTGCTATAATACAGGAACCGTAACGGGTAAAAGTTACGTAGGCGGTATATCGGGAGACGGTGATTCTGACTGTTGTTATAATATCGGTAACGTTTACGGTAAGTACTACGTTGGCGTAATTTCGGGATACAGAAACGATACCAACACTAATTGCTATTATCTTGACAGTATAGTTATAAGTGCCGAAACAGACGATTCTATATACTATAACGGTACAGCGGTTAATAGTGAAACGCTTTCTTCTATTTCTCTTGAAGGCTTCGATTTTGAAGGAACATGGGAAATCGGCGCTATAGAAGATTACAGTTATCCTACCCTTAAAAATACTACCCACACAATTACTTATACCGTTTCTTTCCTTGATAAAGACGGTACGGTTCTGAAACAACAGCAGGTAAGAAAAGGGTATAACGCTTATCCCCCCGAAATTGAATCCTTTATTGAAGGGGACAGCGTTTACGCGCTTGACCACTGGGAAGGAAGCTATAAAAACATTACTTCGGATACTTCCGTAAAAGCGGTGTATAAGAAGACCGATATTATTAAGTTCAAGGGCGTTAACCATAATTTAACGGTGCCTTTCGGTTTTTCCGAAGATAACCTTACGGCGCTTTTGGAATCAACCTATTCAAGAATTCTTTGCACAACCACTCACAATTACAAAATGAACTGTGAAGTTAAATGGGATTTAAACGGATATAACCCCAACGCTTCGGGTAATTACACCTTAAAGGGAACGGCTGAAATTACTGATTCGCCCTATTACGCCTTTGCACAGGGAGAAAGCATTACCCTTACCGTAACGGTATTAAACGGCGCAGAGGGTGAGTTTGATATAAGCCATTTAACCTACTCAGAAAACGCGGACGGTACTCTTACAATAACGGGATATAACGGTTCTGCCCAAGACGTTATTGTTCCGTCTGCAATTGGCGGCAAAACCGTTTCCGCTATCAGTGAAAATGCATTTAAAGATAACGAAAGCATAATAACCCTTTATATTCCTTCAACCGTTAAAACGGTTGGAAGTAACGCTTTTGCGGGTTGTTCTAATTTGATTCAGATAACCTTTAGCGAAGGCATTGAAACGGTTGGAAAATACGCGTTAGGCGATACTGCTTTAACAAACGTTACCTTGCCGAAGTCACTTGTTACTATCGGCGAAAAGGCTTTCGGCAGTTATGAAAACGACATGCTTGTACAAGACTTTACGGTTTACGCCTTCGGCGGTACGGCAGCTTGTACCTTCGCAAATGATAACGGATTTAAGCTTGTTACGGTGGAAAGCAAAACCGACAGCTCAACGGGTATTACCGTTATTGCCGAAGAAGGCGTAGAGCTTTCGGTTTCCAAGGTTGTTGGCGGCGACTATTTTGATACTGCAAATACAATTGTTGAAAAAGCCAATATTTCGCTTTTTGAAATTAAGATTTTCAACAATAGCGAAACCGAGCTTCAACCCGGCAATATGATGACCATTACCGTTCCCGTACCGGCAGGCTTTAACAATAACAGTAAGGTTTACCGTATTAACGCTGACGGCTCATACCTTGATATGAACGCACGGATTGTAGACGGTATGCTGGTGTTTAATACTTCCCATTTGAGCTACTACGCAATTA
>JAZRKJ010000040.1:0-14250 GCA_045646245.1 Acutalibacteraceae bacterium | reverse complement strand
TGGAGTTCCGTCGCTTTTCAGCGGAACAATACCGGCAGCAAGGTTAGATGGGCCACTATTGCCAACCTTAACGCGCAAAGCGTCTTCACCGGCAATAGTGCCGTGAGATACCGACCAATAGGTACTGTTGGTAAGCAACGGTGTATAACTATACCCATTTTCACCGCCATAGTTTTTTGTGCTATAGTCGATCCAAAGGGCCTCCTTCGAGAAATCCCACTTATAGTAATCTATAGTTGCACTTTCCATAGTTTCGGTTGTGTCTTCTGCCACGGCAGGAATAACAGTCAAACCCAACACCATGCATAAAACAAGTAAAACGCTTATAAGTTTCTTCATTTACAATTCTCCTTTTATCTTAATTATTTATAATAATATTAAGGACTAATTTAAGAGCCCACCCACCCCAAAAGGAGAGGGTGAGCTATAAAAGCACCGGCAGAGAGTTGTATGATCGGCAATGGAGAGTCGCCAATCAAAAAAGTTGTGTAAAAATATCTTATTAAGTTGTATGCCGGCGCCTTTAAACAAAATTGGTGCGGTTTAACCTTTAATTCGGGGTTTTCTGAAAGCTACAAGTATGCTTCTTATAACCTCTAAATCAGGTTCAATACCGTTCAGCAGGTTTTCAAGAGCCTTTTCTTGCTCTTCTCTTAAGTATCTGTTATGGACGTACCAGCCGTCCGCTACACGAATACCGCCGTGATTACCCGAAACCGTTTCAATAGGAGCGAAAATTGTGAGTTCGGCAATATCGGTAACAACAGTGTTCTTACTTACTCCGAAATACTCTGCCAATTCCCGGTAGGTTGTTTTGCGATTATCACTCAAATATTCAAGTACCATTTGTCTGCGTTCTATCGCGCCACCCACCTACTATTCCTCCTTTGTACTTGCGTACTAATCATACCAACCAAAGTACCAGCCTAATTGGTACTTTGAAAAAAATTACCTATCTTTACGGAAATAAAAAAAGCACTTTTAAAAAAAGTGCCGTTTTTATACAAAATTGTATAAAAAATGCAAGTCTTATGACTTGCATTTTTTTATCTTTTAACTTCTTCTTTGGAAAGTTCATAATAACTTTTGACGGCGTTGACAAATTTCATTACCTGTTTGCCGTCACTCAGCTCGCAGCGATAAATATTACTGCCTTGTTGTATTTCAAAATATTTTCCGGGAGAAAAAGGCAACGTGGGAGTACCGTTAATGGAAGCGAAAATTTCAGCTTCTTCACCGTTTATAACGCCCTTTAAAATAAAGCCTTCTTTTGTAAGGGTTACACTTCCCCTTCCCACTTCCAAAAACTTATGCTTTTTACCGTCCACCGTTTTTACAACGGTTTCACTTTCAAGTGAGCTTATTTCTCCGTTTTTGATTTTTTCTTTAACCGAAGCAAAAATAATTCTGCTCCAGTCGGAAACGTAGCGGATTTCTTTGCCTATACCTTTTTTATTATGTAAGAAGGAATATTCGTCGCTATACTCCTCATACCCGCATTTTTCACAATAAATAGTATTTTTATCCTTTACCTTCATTGCAAATTCAGCTTTACAGTGAGGACAAAGGTATAAAACGTTTTCCAAGCCTTCTATATTACCCTTTTTGGAATATATAACCATTTTTTCTTCTTGCTCTCTGTAAGCGTCAAAAAGAATAGCGCCGTCGGTTTTTTCTTTAACCTCGGTTATATCGGCACTTTTAAGTTCTTCGGCGGAAAAAAGCTTATATATATCCATATAGGTTCTTCCCGAACGCAAGCCTTTACTCCACTTCGGCATTGCAAAATAGGTGCCCGCAGTTCTCGCAACGTAAACGTCAACCCCAAGCCATTTAAGGAATTTATAGGTTGCGGCGGGAATGGGGGTGGAAATACCGTCCTCACACATAAGCCCTGCAGGGTAAATTACAAGAACTTTGCCTTCGTCAATTACCGCTTTTATATCCTTCATATCCTTAACGGTGGTCTGGAACTGTTGCTTGGGAATAACACCCAATTTATCAAAAAACCCTTTTAGGGGCAAGCTGCTGTAAAAAGAATTACTTATTACAAAGGACATAGGTTCTTTTCTTGCGCCTATAAGGTTAACAAAGTCATACGCCGCCTGATGATTTGCTATAACCACGAAAGGCCCTTTTTTATCCTTTATTTCATTACGCAGCATTTTACGTTTAAATATAAATTTTGCTACCACACCGCAAACTGCTTGCGCCAAACGGTAGCAAAAAAGATTCGGCTTTCTATATCTCATTTTTCTCTCCGTCAAACTTTGTTTCATACATTATATCACATATTTTGTTAAACTTAAAGAAAAAAATTTTCCGAAGGGAAAACCCTTCGGAAAATCAAAAATTATCTTTGTACTCTGCCGGAGCCGTCGCCGCCTGCAAGCTTTTCAACCTCGCTGACGCTCACACGGTTATAGTCGCCTTCAACAGAATGTTTAAGAGCGGAAGCCGCAACTGCAAATTCAATAATTTCTTTACTGCTCTTTCCTGCAAGAGTTGCGTAAATAAGACCGCCGCCGAAAGAGTCTCCGCCGCCTACTCTGTCAACAATGTGAAGGTGGTAGCTCTTGGAGAAGTAATAATCCTCTCCGTCGTAAAGCATACCCGCCCAGTCGTTATCACTTGCGGAAATGGAAGAACGAAGTGTAATTGCAACCTTTTCAAAGCCGAATTTATCAGCTAACTGTTTTGCAACCGATTTATAGCCTTCGTGGTTTAGCTTACCGCCGTAAATGTCGGTACCTTCGGCTTCAATTCCAAATACGTCCTTTGCATCCTCTTCATTAGAAATACAAACGTCAACGTACTTGCAAAGCTCGGTCATAGCTTCCCTTGCCTGTTCTCTTGTCCAGAGCTTACCTCTGTAATTTAAGTCGCAGGAAATTTTAACGCCCTTTGCTTTAGCCGCTTTACAGGCTTCTTTACAAATTTCAACTACGTTAGCGCCCAAAGCGGGAGTAATACCCGTAAAGTGGAACCAGTCGGCGCCTTCAAAAATTTCATCCCAGTTAAAATCTTCTTTACTTGCTTCCTGAATAGCGGAATGAGCTCTGTCGTAAATACAAACCGAGCCACGCTGAGAAGCGCCCTTTTCAAGAAAATAAATACCTACTCTGTCACCGCCGCGGGTTATTTTGCTTGTATCAACGCCGAAATAGCGAAGTGAATCAACTGCCGCCTGACCAATAGCGTGCTTAGGAAGCTTGGTAACGTAAACACTTTCCATACCGTAATTTGCAAGAGAAACAGCCACGTTGGCTTCACCGCCGCCGAAGGTTGCCTGCATCTGGTCGTTCTGGAAGAAACGGTAATAACCGTTAGGTGCAAGACGAAGCATAAGCTCGCCAAAAGTAACTATTTTAGCCATATTATTTATCCTCCATTTTTTCAAGTGCTTCTTTTACAAAGAAGCTTCCGCCTATAGCTTCAATTTTATCAAAAGCTAAAAATTCGTCAATATTGCTTCTGTCAACTCCGCCGGTAGGAATAAACTTAACCTGCGGGAAGGGAGCGGAAAGAGCCTTAAGTGCTGCAAGACCGCCGTAAACGTTTGCGGGGAAGAACTTAACGGTAGTAATACCAAGTTCAAGCGCCTGCATAATTTCGGTAGGAGTCACACAGCCGGGGTAGTAAGGAATATTATTTTCCTTACAAATATTCGCTACGTCTACGCTGAGTCCGGGAGATACGATAAACTGCGCGCCTGCTTCAAGGGCGGCTTTACATTGGGCAGCGTTTATAACTGTACCCGCGCCAATGCTCATATCGGGATAATTCTTAACCGCGTATTCAATTGCTTCTTTAGCGCAAGCGGTACGGAAGGTTATTTCCGCACAGTTAATACCGTTATTCTTAAGAGCGGTAAGAATTTTATCAGTCTCACCAAGCTCTTTAATAACTACAACAGGGACAAATTTTTCCATTATAATTCACCTTTTTCTAAATTTATACACCCGAATAAGCGGAGAAACCGCCGTCAACGGGAATTACTATACCTGTAATAAAGCCTGCCGCCTTATCATTTGTAAGGAAAAGAAGACTTCCTTCAAGCTCTTCTGTCTCACCAAAACGACCCATAGGAGTAGCGGCAAGAATTTTTCCGGTTCTTGCTGTAGGCGTACCGTCTTCATTCCACAAAAGCTTTGCGTTTTGCTTTGTGGAGAAGAAACCGGGAGCAATTGCGTTTACTCTTATTCCCTCGCGAGAAAAGTGAACGGCAAGCCATTGTGTAAAGTTGGAAATTGCCGCCTTTGCGCCTGAATAAGCGGGAATTTTAGTAAGAGGAGTGTAGGCGTTCATAGAAGAAATATTTACTATGCTACATCCCTTTCTTCCCAGCATTTGAGAAGCGAAGCACTGGGTAGGAATAAGGGTACCCAAAAAGTTAAGATTAAATACAAAGCCTACGCCGTCGGAATCCAAATCAAAGAAGCTCTTTGTATCGGCGTCAATATCGCCGGGTTCATAATATTCTTTATCGGTTGTTGCTCTGGGATTATTACCGCCCGCACCGTTAATAAGTATATCACAGGGGCCTAAATCCTCAAGCACTTTTTTTGCAACGTCGCCGCAAATTGCTTTATCAAGCACGTTACAAGCGTAAGCCTTGGCAATACCGCCTTCCGCAACTATTTCGTCCGCAAAAGATTTAGCCGCTTCCTCGTTAAGGTCAAGAAGCGCAACCTTTGCGCCTGCGCGCGCCATTACCTTTGCAAAATAACTGCAAAGAACTCCGCCTGCGCCCGTTACAACGGCTACTTTACCGCTTAAATCGGTATTGATTACGTTTTCCTTCATTTTCATTCTCCTTTTTCACAGGCTTCGAAAAGTCCGTTAATATAAGCTGCACCAAGGGCACGGTCAAAAAGTCCGTAACCGGGCTTTCCTGTTTCGCCCCAAATCATTCTGCCGTGATCAGGACGAACGTAACCGTCATAGTTATTTTCTGTTAGTACCTTGACTATCTCATAAATATCAAGTGAACCGCAAGAAGAAAGGTGAGCTCTTTCCTCAAAAGAACCGTCCTCCATAATCTTTACGTTACGGATATGCATAAATGCGATTCTGTCCATTTTTGCATATTTACGCACCATTTTTACTATATCGTTACTTGCCGCACAACCAAGACTTCCCGTACAAAGGCAAAGTGAGTTTGCTTTTCTATCAACTATTTTAAGAAAACGGTCAAGGTTTTCTTCGTTAGTGATAATTCTGGGAAGCCCAAAAATGGGATAAGGCGGGTCATCGGGATGAATAGCCATTCTGACGCCACATTCCTCTGCAACCGGAATAACCTTTTTAAGGAATTTTTCAAGGTTTGCCCAAAGACCTTCCTCGCCTATTTCTCCGTAAGCGGTAATAAGCTCTCTTACTTCGTCCTGAGTATAGCTTGAATCCCAGCCCGGAAGGTGAATATCGTCCTTAAGGGGGTCAAGCCCTCTCATTTGCTCCCAATACATTACAAGGCTTGTGGAGCCGTCTGCGGCTTCCTTATCAAGTTGAGTACGGGTCCAGTCAAAAACGGGCATAAAGTTATAGGTAACACACTTAACGCCGTATTTTGCGCAACGGCGAACGTTTTCACAATAAACATCAAGAAGTTTATCTACGTCACCTCTGCCGAGTTTGATATCTTCATGAACGGGAATAGATTCAACAACGTCGAAAACAAGCCCGTTTTCTTCGCATTGAGCCTTAATTTTAGCAAGGCTTTCTTCGGGCCATACCTCTCCCGGTTTTACGTCATACACCGCCGATACAATAGAACGCATACCCGGTATTTGAGATATATACCGTAACGAAATCGGGTCACCGTCACCGTAATGACGGAAAGACATTTTCATTTTCATAATTCGTCCTCCTAAAATAATTTATCCTTTTCTGCAAAAACAGAATTACTTAAAAGCTTGTTTTGTTGATTCGCGATACTCTTTGGGAGTTTTTCCCATAAACTTTTTAAAGGTTTTTGAAAAATACTGGACGTCCATTATTCCGCAATGAAGCGCCACAGTTTGAATTTGCAAATGAGTAGTACTAAGCAAAAACGCCGCATGCTTCATACGCTTTTCACGTATATATTCGGTTACGGTTTTACCGGTTTCTTTACTGAACACAGTAGAAAGATACCCCGCGCTCAAATTCTGACGCTCGGCAAGAGTGCTTAAAGTAAGGTTAGATGATAAATCGGATTCAATTATAACAATAGTTTTTTGCACTATTGGGGAATATTCCTTCATAGAATGCTTGCGCACAAGACGGCAATAACTTTTGAACATTTCGTTCATAAGCGTTTTACAGTCGGAGGCAGATGAAAGCTGTTCGATACTAACAGCAAAATTAGACGATACCTTATCAAGATAAATAGGATGAACGCCGCCGTTTTCCGCCGCTTTACGCAATAACGTATTGGTTATTATACAATAATTTTTAGCATTGCGCAAGGCATCGGGAGTACGTTTTTCAAAATCTTTTTCACTAAAACGGCCAAGAAACATATCCGCCTTGTGAATCTGACCCAAAGATACCGCCTGCATAAGCTCGTTTTCGTATTCGTAACGGTGTTCCATAGCCTTCATACTGAGAAGCGCCGCATCGCCGCCGTCACCCACGGTATTGTTTATAGGAGAAACGGGGAACCGCCATTCGTTTTGAACGTCTACTACGGCAAAGGACGCATTGCGCCACATTCTTTCACAGAAGGTGTCCACCGCTATATAAATACTGCTGTTTTCCGGAATAACGGGAATATTCTTATAAATTTCATTAAATAAATGCTGGTCCTTCGGCAATACGCCGCTTTTTTCTGCAAGTTCAAGAATCTGCCGTGAATCAAGAGAGTACCCCAGCATAGGACCTATTAAAAATACTGAGGTTTTGTCATTATCCGGCAACAGCATATACATATAGACAATACCTAAAGTATCGGTTGACTTATATAAGGTAAAGGGTTCTATCTTTCCTACGTATTCCCCTACTGTTCCCTCAGAAAGGTTAATGATGCCCGATGCAGGAGAAAAAAAGCCTTCCCAGACTTTAGCCATAGAATCCTCGGGAGAAAGCACGGCAGTATGAATAAAATTCTTTTTTAGGAAATCGCAAAGAAAACTGAGTTCGTTTATATAAAACATTTTCCCGCCCCTTTAAGCATTTGTAAAAAACACATAATTTTCCATAATTACTTTATACATTTTAACATAACTTTTGTATAATTACAACAGTATTTTTATGGATATAATAAAGATTTTACAAAAGCAAATGAAATTTTTACTCACGATATTACTGTGAATACTTTATACTGATAAAGGTGATATTCTCTCAGGGCATTTTATGCCCTAATTATTTAAGAAAAGGGGTAACATCAATGGCAAAAGAAAAGAAATTGGATGCCAACGGCCACAGAAAATTTGGTATCCGCGACAGTATCGCTTATGCTGCAGGCGATTTAGGCTGTAATATGAGCTTTGCGCTCAAATCCACAATGTCAATCTTCTGGACTCAATTTATGGGTATGGATCTTTGGTATGCGCTGCTTCTCATTGTAGTGCAGGTTTGGGACGCTATCAACGACCCGCTTATCGGTTCTATAATCGACGCAGACAAACATAAGTACAAGCGCAACAAATTCCTCACTTACATCTGGGCAGGTTCTATTGGTCTTATTATCGGTGGTGCTTGTTGTTTCCTTCCCTTCCCCAACGCTCCTATATGGGCAAAGGCAATAATCTTTATTGCCGGCTACGTAGTTTGGGACGCTTTCTATACCGTAGCCAACGTTCCTTACGGTTCCCTTCTTTCCTTAATTTCTAACGACGTTAAGGACAGAGCTTCCCTTTCCGCTTGGAGAAGTGTTGGCTCAATTTTCGGTAATATGCTTCCTATGGTTATCCTTCCCTTCATTATGTATGATGAGAACGACAACCTTATCGGTGAACGCGTATTCATCGCCGCTCTTATCATGGGCGCTTTAGGCTTCCTTTGCTTCCAATTTATGATTCGCAACACCGAAATCCGTGTTGACACCCAGCTTGAGCTTAAAGAAGACGCTCCTAAATTCAACGTATTCAAGGCCTTTGGCAACTTCGTTAAGAACCGCCCCGCAGTTGGCGCTACCGTTGCCGCTATGGGTATGTTTATCGGTATGCAGGGCGCCGCAACTGCCGTTACCGTTATTTTCCAGTCTTATTATAACAACGTTAAAATTTCCGGTATCGTTCAGCTTTTCGCTATGATTCCGATTGTTGTATTCACTCCTCTTGCACGTGTTGCCGTTGCTAAGTTCGGTAAAAAAGAACTTGCAACCTTCGGCTCTATCGTTTCTATAGTAGCAGGTCTCGGCCTCTTCATAATTACTCCTAATAACACCAACCTTGACCTTATTATTTACATTATTTGTCAGCTTATCTTCTCTCTCGGCCTCGGTATCTATTCTACCGTTTCTTGGGCAATGATGGGCGATGCTATCGACTACAACGAATGGAAAACCGGCAACCGCGAAGAAGGTACCGTTTACTCCTTACACTCTTTCTTCAGAAAGTTAGCTCAGGGTATCGGCCCCTCCCTCGTACTCATTATAATGGTTGCTTTTGGTTACGTTGGCGCAGATGAAGGTAATCAGGCTTGGAATGTAGCTGTAAATATGCGTTATATAGTTGCCGCTACCTATATGTTCTCCGCTATTCTTCAGTTTATCGGTTTAGGACTCATCTATAATCTTGACAAGAAGACCCTTGCTAAGATGAATGATGAGCTTGGTCGTAACGAAGAATAAGAATTTATAAATACAGCACAAGGCGAAAAAATTCGGTAAAGCTATTTAACGTCCGGTTGCAAAAACAATCGGACGTTTTTTACAACAAGTTTATACTTTTCTTTAAAGTATGATATACTAAAATAAAATATATGTTCAGGAGGTAAATACCATTGAGAACAATAGTTAATTTTAATGCTAAATGGGCTTTTTCCAAATTAGCAACCGAAGTTCCCGCCGCAATAGACAACAAGTGGGATTTCGTTAATCTCCCCCATTCTTGGAACGCTATTGACGGACAGGACGGCGATAACGATTACTTCAGAGGTACAGCTTACTATGCAAAATCCTTTAATAAAGCCGACCTTCCCGAAGCTGACAAATATTACCTTGAAATAAGAGGCGCAAACTCTTCTGCCGACGTTTATTTAAACGGCAAAAATCTTGCTCACCACGACGGCGGTTATTCTACCTGGAGAGTAAACATCACCGACGCACTGGAAGCAGTTAACCTTTTGGCAATTGCCGTTGACAACTCCCCCAACGAAAAGGTTTATCCCCAAATGGCGGACTTTACCTTCTACGGCGGTCTTTACAGAGACGTAAACATTATTTGCGTTAACGAAACTCACTTTGACCTTGATTATTACGGTGCCCCCGGTATTAAGGTTACCCCTGAAATTAGCGGTAAAGATGCTAAGGTAGAAGTTGAAGTTTACACTACTACTCTTAAAGACGGTCAGTCTATTCGCTACACCGTTTACGACAAAGAAGAAAACGAAATCGCGCAAATTGAAACCGACGCTAACGTTGCTGTTTTCAACCTTGAAAACGTCCACTTATGGCACGGAAGACGCGATCCTTACCTTTACTGCGTAGAAGCGGAAATTATTGAAAACGGAAACGTACTTGACAACGTTTGCACACGTTTCGGTTGCCGAACCTTTAAAATCGACCCCGACAACGGATTTATCCTTAACGGTGAAGAATATCCCCTCCGCGGTGTTTCCCGCCATCAGGACAGATGGGGCGTTGGTAATGCTCTTCTTCCCGAGCATCACAGGGAAGATATTGACCTTATTTATGAGGTTGGTGCAACTACCATCCGTCTTGCCCACTACCAGCACGACCAATATTTCTATGACCTTTGCGATGAAAAAGGTCTTGTTATCTGGGCGGAAATTCCTTACATTTCCAAGCATATGAAGGACGGCAGAGAAAACACCATTTCTCAAATGAAGGAGCTTATAGCTCAAAACTACAACCATCCTTCTATTGTTGTTTGGGGACTTTCCAATGAAATAGGCATTGGCGGAAGTGATGAAGATTTGCTGGATAATCACAGAGTTCTTAACGACCTTTGTCACCTTATGGACAAAACACGTCTAACCACTATTGCCGCAGTTTCTATGTGCAAAATAGACGACCCTTATTTACAAATACCCGACGTTGTATCTTATAACCACTACTTTGGTTGGTATGGCGGCGAAACCGCTATGAACGGTCCTTGGTTCGATAACTTCCACAAGACTCACCCCAACATTCCCATTGGATGCAGCGAGTATGGTTGCGAAGCATTAAACTGGCATACTTCTAACCCCATTCAGGGCGACTATACCGAAGAATACCAGGCGTATTACCACGAAGAGCTTATTAAGCAGTTCTTCAGCAGAAAGTATATGTGGGCAACCCACGTATGGAATATGTTCGACTTTGGCGCAGACGCAAGAAACGAAGGCGGCGAAAACGGACAGAACCACAAGGGTCTTGTCACCTTCGACAGAAAGTACAAGAAGGATTCCTTCTATGCTTATAAAGCGTGGCTTTCCGATGAGCCCTTCGTTCACCTTTGCGGAAAACGTTACGTTGACAGAGTAGAAGACGTTACCAAAGTAACCGTTTACTCTAACCTTCCCGAAGTTGAACTTTTTGCAAACGGCGTATCGGTTGGCAAAAAGACGGCAGCTGACCATTTCTTCTATTTCGAAGTAGAAAACAAGGGTGAAACCCAGCTTGTTGCCGTTGCAGGCGAATATAAAGACTGCGGTAAGATTAACAAGGTAGAGGAATTCAACGAAGCATACAGACTCGTTGAAAAGGGCGCAGTTCTCAACTGGTTCGATATTGACGCTCCCGAAGGCTACTTATCCCTTAACGATAAGATGAGTGACGTTTTGGCAACTATGCAAGGCAAGCTGCTCTTTATGACTCTTGCAGGCAAGTTCCTTGGCGGCGGCAAGGACGGTGGCGGAATGAAAGCCGCAGGCTTTGAGGTTGGCCCCGAAATGATGAGTATGATGGGCGGATTCACCGTACTTCGTCTCTTCACCCTTATGGGCGGTATGGCAGACGTTAAGTTTACCAAAGAACAGCTTTTGGATCTTAACAAAAAACTTAACAAAATTAAAAAGCCTAAGAAAAAAGACAAATAACAGCAAAAACGCTCAAGTTTCTAAAACTCGAGCGTTTTTATTTTTATCATATTCAATTACTGTTCTTTTCTCCATACCATTTTGTTAACAACGCCGGTATAAGACTGAATAATTTTAACAACCTTTGTAGAAACGTTTTCCTCTTTATAATCAGGTACGGGAATACCGTAGTCTCCGTTTTTATTCATTTCCACCGCTGTATCAACCGCCTGAAGCAAGCTTTTTTCATCAATTCCCGCAAGAATAAAGCAAGCCTTGTCCAGCGCTTCGGGACGTTCGGTAGATGTACGGATGCAAACCGCGGGGAAGGGTTTTCCAACGCTTGTAAAGAAAGAGCTTTCTTCGGGAAGCGTTCCGCTGTCGGAAACTACCGCAAAGGCGTTCATCTGCAGACAGTTATAATCGTGGAAGCCCAAGGGCTCATGCTGAATAACACGGCTGTCAAGTTTAAATCCGCTTTCAGCAATACGCTTTTTACTTCTTGGGTGGCAGGAATAAAGTATAGGCATATTGTATTTTTCCGCCATTTTATTTATTGCCGTAAAGAGTGATAAAAAGTTCTTTTCGGTATCAATATTTTCTTCTCTGTGAGCAGAAAGAAGAATATATTTCCCCTTTTCAAGACCAAGTCGTGAATGAATATCGCTTTTTTCTATATTATCAAGATTATTATGAAGCACCTCTGCCATAGGTGAACCCGTAACGTAGGTTCTCTCTTTCGGCAAGCCGCAATCAGCAAGATAACGGCGGGCGTGCTCGCTGTAAGCAAGGTTTACGTCGGAAATAATATCTACTATTCTTCTGTTGGTTTCTTCGGGTAAGCATTCATCCTTACATCTGTTACCCGCTTCCATGTGGAAAATAGGAATATGAAGTCGTTTTGCGCCGATTACCGAAAGGCAGGAATTAGTATCACCCAACACAAGCACGGCGTCAGGCTTAATTTCTACCATAAGCTGATACGATTTAGCAATAATATTTCCCATAGTCTCGCCCAAATCATTACCAACTGCATTAAGGTAAACCTCGGGGTCGGCAAGGCCTAAATCCTTAAAGAAGACACCGTTAAGGTTATAGTCGTAGTTCTGTCCCGTATGCGCAAGAACTGTATCAAAATACTCCCTGCACTTGTTTATAACTGCGGCAAGGCGGATTATTTCAGGGCGAGTTCCTACAATAATAAGAAGCTTTAATTTTCCGTTGTTTTTAAATCCGTTATTCATCTTCGGTCACCTCGTAAATGTGTAGTTTATTATACAAATTATGTCTTTCTTCGGCATAAGGAAGAGATTTTGTAAGAGAAACCCTTTTGCCGATTAAAACAAGAAAAGCATACCTTAATATTCTATAGAAATAAATAAATGGATACAGTATTTTATACTTTTTAACAACAGGGTACACATCGGGAGTTGAAAACTTGAGAGTATGAAAAGCGGATTTTAATCTTCCCTTTTTATTTTTTGCCATACCCATAGCAAGTCCGTCTCTGAGTTTTTCCTTTTTGCCGAAATTACCGCCGCTTAATATATCCTCTATAATGCTCTCTGCGATATCATCTTTTGCAGTTACTAACCAATCAGGCGCAGTAAGCTTTAAGTACCTTACGCACAAATCGGTCATACTGTTAGCAAAAAACCAAAGTCCCGCTTTTTTAAGAAACGGTATAAGCTCCTCATTCCAAAAAGGCTCTTCGGCAGTTTTATGCACAAAGCACGCCCAATCCATTAAGTGCCTAAGTCCAATTCCTTCTCCAAGCAAATGATGTTGCATATGTAAAAGTAATATAACTGCGTGGTGCTTATTACTCGGCGCGTTAAAACAATTCTCACCGAAATTCACGGTTCTTGTTGCCGCTAAAACGTCGTTCATAAAAGTGCGCACTACTTCCGCTTTTTCATTTTTAGGCATACCCGCAATTTCAAAATGCATTTCAAGATGCGCCTTTGGCTTATTAAAAACAATATGGCATATATGGTCCTCATGAGAAGCCGTATAGCCTTCATTTTCAAGAAGCGCCTTAATATTTTCCTTTTCCTTTGGGTTAATAAGAAAATCTACGTCGCCAAGCAGCCTTAATTCCGGCTTATTATAGTAGCTTGCGGCAGATAATCCCTTTAAAATCAAGTAATCGTAACCATCCTTTGAAAGATGCTCTATAAGTTCCTTTTGGCTTTTTTCAACGAGAGAATTAACCGCTATAGCCGAGCAGGAATGGTTAAACCATTTTTTGTAAATATCTTCGGGAATTTTATCTTTTATAGGGGTAACGGAATCAAAGGCAACTACCGAAACGGTTTGCGCAACTGACTCTTTAATAAGAGAAATCCAATCGATGTTTTCTGCATCACCGCTAATATCCGCGCCCGTAATATTATGGGCTAAAAGCTCTAACAAAAGGGCTTGCTCCTTGGTCATTCCGTCACCTCCTTAAATCAATAATAAATATTATTCCACCGGTTCAAAAAACGTATCGGGGTGGTTTTTATCAAATTGCTCGTTAGCCCACATAAGGGTAACAAGGTCATCAATTTCACTTAAGTTTATTATGTTATGGGTGTAACCCGGCAGCATATGTACAGCTTCGATTTTTTCTCCGCTAACTTCAAAATTAAGCACCTCTTCAGTACCTATTTTTCTCTGCTGAATAAGGGCTTTACCCGAAACAACAATAAAGAATTCCCACTTTGTATGGTGCCAATGCTGACCCTTGGTAATACCGGGCTTTGAAATATTAACCGAAAACTGTCCGCATTTTTCGGTTTTTAAAAGTTCGGTAAAGCTTCCTCGGTCATCCACATTCATTTTTAAAGGGAAGGCCGCTTTTTCTTTAGGTAAATAAGACAAATATGTAGAATAAAGCTTTTTAGCAAAGCTGCCATTTGGTATTTCGGGCATTAAAAGAGTTTCACTTTGTGCCTTAAAGGTGTTAAGCAGTTCCACAATTTCCCCTAAAGTCACCTTATGTACTACAGGGCAAACACAATAGTCGCCGTCCTTGTGTTCTTTACCCTCAAGGCACAATATCATTTCGTCAATAAGGTCATCTATATATAATAATGTAAG
>JAZRKJ010000039.1:0-72987 GCA_045646245.1 Acutalibacteraceae bacterium | reverse complement strand
TTATGACATTGTCTTCCTAAGACCGCTTGGCCTCCGACTTTAGTAAGGAGCTTGCCGCTTGCCTTTTCTGCCTTCATAACCTCAATAGCTTCCTCAAGTGTAACTGTGAAGGGTTTTTCAAGCATTACGTTTACACCGTGGTTAAGAGCGTAAATTGTAGGCTCTGCATGCTGACAGTTGTAGGTACAAATAGAAACCGCTTCTACTTCGCCTGCGTCAATAAGCTCTTTGTGGGAAGGATAATACTTTGCACCTTCTACGCCGAATTTCTTAGCGAATGCTTCAGCTTTGCCGGGAACGATGTCTGCAAGGGCAACAACCTCAACGTCTTCCATTGCAAGATATTCTCTGATATGAGCTTCTGCAATCCAACCGGTACCGATAATACCAACCTTAACCTTGCGAGAAGCATCTACTGCCGCGCCGTCAGAAAAATTGCCGTCAAATCTGTCTAAAATATTGTCTGCCATAATTAAACACTCCTTTGAGTTTTATTCATTAATAAATGTTCTTTATGTAATCAATACTAAGCTTTGCGCATTCCATAGAATTTCTGTCAAGAGCAGGACGGTCTTGCTCAACGATAACCATTTCAGCACCTGCTGCTTCACTTGCTTTAAATATGGAAAGAACATCCTGAATTCCGTAACCAACGGGACGAAGCTCAAAAGGAACTATCTCTGCTCCTTCTCCAACCTCTCCGCCGTCAATAAGGTCGTACATTTTTGCGCTCTTAGAACCAACAAAGTCCTTGATATGAACAAGAGGAGCTCTGCCGGAATACTTAAGCACGTATTTAGCAGGGTCTTCGCCGCCAACCTTAGCCCAGCAGGTATCAACCTGAGTTCCAAGTTCTTCGGGAGTGGTGTCGGCATAAAGAATATCAAGTTTGTTTTTGCCGTCGATTTTAACAAATTCAAAATCGTGGTTGTGATAAAGAAGCTTCATACCGTGCTTTGCGCATTCCGCAGAAACAATTTTCACGTTTGCAAGGAAGGTATCGTATCCGGGCGCACCGGGAAGGTCTGCATCTGCAGATGCCCACGGAATAGCCACGTATTTACAACCGATTTCAGCATAATCGCCAATAACCTTTGCAACGTCTTTCATAATAACGCCAAGACCTACGTGAGCAGAAATCGGAATAAGACCGGATTCTTCGCACATAGCCTTAACTTCCTTTGCGCTGTAATTAAAAAGGCCTGCAAATTCTACAGCATCGTATCCCATTTTTTTAAGTTCTTTTAAAGTACCGGCAAAATCTGCTTCTACCGCATCTCTTACGGAATAAAGCTGAATGCCTATAGGTAATTTACTCATTTCAAAATACCTCCGCTACTATTTTTTTCAGTGACAGTTATTTCCATCACTCTACCTCAATAATACCAAAAAATTTGCACAAATCTATGACAAAAAACAACAACTTATAGACAAATATTGCTGTATTTATTCTTTAGTCTTGACCACCCTTAAGCGCATCTAACAAAACGCTTTGTTATCAGGTCCGAAAAGGGCGGTTCGTGTATAAGAAACGGTATATTCTTTCCCCGTTTTATCCGAAAAAGAAGTTACAAGCAACGTCGGGTTAAGGTTATCGTTTCCTGCCGGAAGTACAATACCAACCTTTTCGCCTTCGGCGGTTACCGAAATGATTTTAGAAGATACTTCTTCTACCTTTATATTGCCTTTTTTGGTTTTTTTACTGATAACAACGTTACCGCTTTTTAAAAAATCATAAAAGTCTTGTGCATCTTCTCCCCTCTCAAAGGAAAGGTCAAATCCCGCGGAGGTTATTTTGCCGGTTTTCATAATCGGTTCGGCAACCTTTATAATTTCTATATATTCCGGAAGAATGGCAGATAATTTTTCCGCCACCTTTTCAAGCGGATATTCGTCGTCAACAATTCTGAAATCCACAACCTCGCTGACACTTTCAAAGCCTAAAGAAAGCGGTAACGCAAAGGTAAGGTATGGATGAGGATTAAAACCTTCGGTATACCAAATCGGAAGTCCGCTTTTACGAAGAACTCTTGTAAAAAAACGGTTCATATCAAGGTGGGAAACAAAACGAAGTCTCCCTTTTTTGGTAAAAAATACTCTAACGTTTTTCAAAGCAAACACCCTCCCCGTAACAATTTGCTCCGCAAGCCGCACAGGAAATACGGCAATTGGGCGTCGTTATGGCTTCGTGAGCCAATTTATTCTGCTTAACAAAGAAATCCTTAGAAACCGCATAATCAAGATGTTCCCAGGGCAACACTTCATCGTATTCACGGGTTCTGCAACTGTAAAATTCAGGATCTATACCGCATTCTTCAAATGCCGCCAACCATTTTTCAAGGTCAAAGCATTCACTCCAACTGTCGAAAATACAGCCTTTTTTCCACGCAGCCTCAATAACCTTGCCCAACCTACGGTCACCCCTTGCAAACACACCTTCAAGAAAACTGGTAGAAGAATCGTGCCAAGAAAGAGAAACCTTTTTGGTAGTTATACAACTTCTTAAATAGTTTTGACGTCTTATAATTTCCTCACGGTTTATTTGAGGTTCAAATTGGAAGGGAGTAAAAGGCTTGGGCACAAAGGTAGAAACGCTGACACCTACGTCCACGCTTCGTCCCTTCGGACGGTTAGGCAAAGCGTAATAAATATCAACTATTTTTTGCGCCAAATCTGCAATTCCCTTTAAATCTTCGTCGGTTTCGGTAGGAAGTCCCAACATAAAGTAAAGCTTTACCGAAGTGTGTCCGCCTGCAAAAGCAATGCGGCAGGTATCAAGAATTTCGCGTTCGGTAATATTTTTGTTTATAACATCTCTAAGCCTTTGAGTTCCCGCTTCGGGAGCAAAAGTAAGACCGCTTTTGCGTATATGGTTAATTCTGGCGAGAAGCTCGGGAGAAAAGTTATCAATTCTCAGCGACGGCAAAGAAAGGCTTACCTTTTCTTCATCGGTCCAGTCAAGAAGGCTTGTAAGCAATTCTTCAAGCCGAGTGTAGTCGCTTGTAGAAAGAGAAGAAAGGGAAATTTCGTCGTAGCCGGTAGCACTGCAAAGGTCACGGGCTTGTCCGCTTATAACTTCGGGGGATTTTTCTCTCACAGGGCGGTACAAAAATCCCGCCTGACAAAAACGGCAACCGCGAATACAACCGCGGTAAATTTCCTGAACAGCGCGGTCGTGAACGATTTCAATATACGATACTACAAATTCTTTTGGGTAATAAGCATTATCAAGGTCGGTGATAATACGTTTTTTTATTGTTTTAGGCGCATCTGATTTTGGTATTACGGCATTCACCGTACCGTCTTGGTTATATGTAACATTATAAAGAGAAGGTACGTAAACACCTTCTATTTTCGCAGCTTTTTCAAGAAATTCATCCTTGCTTTCGCCGTTTTTCTTACATTCTTTATAAAGGTCGATTATCTCAAGGTCAACCTCTTCGCCCTCGCCAAGGAAGAAAATATCAATAAAATCCGCAATAGGTTCAGCGTTACAAGCGCAAGGGCCGCCCGCAACAACAATATTATTAAGCTCTTTACGGTCACTGCTTTTTACGGGAAGTCCCGCAAGGTCCAGCATATTGAGAACGTTGGTAAAACTCATTTCATACTGTAGAGTAAAACCTATAAAATCAAATTCCTTTAAAGGGTCACGGCTTTCCAAAGCAAAAAGCGGAATTTCGTTTTCCCGCATCACCTTTTCAAAATCAACCCAAGGCGCAAAAACACGTTCGCACCATATATCTTCCCTTTCGTTAAAGCAGGAATAAAGTATTTTCATACCAAGATGAGACATACCCACTTCATAAGTATCAGGAAAACAAAAAGCAAACCTGACGTCAACCTTTGCCTTGTCCTTTATTATACTTCCCTGTTCACCGCCACAGTATCTGCCCGGCTTTTGAACCTTAAGAAAAAGTTCTTCCAATTTTTTATTATCCATTTACGTTTCCTCGCTGAAAAATAATCTATTTTCATAATACAATATTAAAGCGGCGGTTTCAACTAAAATTTAAGTAAAACAGCCAAAACAAGATATAACGCAAGGATATAAACCGAATAATTATTCCTACCTGCAGCGCTTAAAAATACCGCAACCGACAAAGCAAAAACCGAGGCGCAGACAGTAATGGTTCCAATAGCTTTTCGCGCAAATGAAACACTTTTTTTGCGTATTAAAAATTCTTCAAAAGCGCTTCCTCCGTCAAGTCCCGCAAAGGGCAAAAGATTAAACACACCGTAAACAAGATTAACCAGCGCAAAAGGAAGATAATATCCGTCTTTAAACACAGCGCAACTGATAAACACTACCGAAAAAACCACTAAATTTGCCAACGGCCCCGCCAAGCTTATCATAACCGTCGGCTTAGTATCGCAAACGGGCGCACAAATTTGAACGCTCCCCGGAATCAGTTTTATTTCTGTCGGCGCACAATCGAATATCCACATTAAAACCAAATGTCCGCATTCGTGTATTAAAACCGCAAGAATCATAGGTATAAAAAGCCCCGTTCTGTCGCAAAGAATCATTATGCAAAGAGCGGCGCAAAAAAAGTAAGAAACCGTAAACTTAATGCCGAAAATTTTAACTCTCATCGTAATTCAAATACCACATTGCATTAACGGCTTTACCGTCAAGCCTTATTTCAAAATGTAAATGATTGCCCGTTGACTGCCCCGTACTGCCCACAAGCGCTACTGTTTGCCCCGCTTCTACTTTTTCACCCTTGCTGACCAGAATTTCGCTGCAGTGTGCATAAAGCGTCATAACCTTATCGCTGTGTGTAATTTTAAAATATTTACCGTAGCCGTCATCATCGTAGCCCACATAACTAACGGTACCACCTGCCGCCGCGACGATTTCAGTTCCCTTAGGCGCCGCAATATCGGTACCTTCGTGACGCGCCTTCTTTCCGTCAAAAGGGTCGTTTCTTATACCAAAATCCGAAGAAATTTTCCCCTTAACCGGCTGAACAAAGCTGTTTGATACAAAATTCGAAACGGTAAGTGTAGCTGTTGCGTCGGGTTCGTTTTTTACAGTCGTTTCCACTACCGTTTCGTCTTCAAAATATCGGTTATGCTTTTCTTCAACTTTGCCGAATAAGTCGCTCCAAAAGAATTTAATGAGTAACAATACGGCAATAACCGTCACTAAAGCCACCGTTTCTAAAACAATTATGTGCAAAAACCTGTTCTTACC
Organism: Acutalibacteraceae bacterium; assembly: GCA_045646245.1. Classification (GTDB taxonomy): domain Bacteria; phylum Bacillota; class Clostridia; order Oscillospirales; family Acutalibacteraceae; genus SIG607. Next base: position 67,787 of record JAZRKJ010000039.1, on the reverse strand, counting down.
TTTGGTCAACTTGCTTTCCTCCAAAAACTTTTTCGCCGACCGGACCGTAAAAAGACGTACAAACTTCATGCATCAGCTTACGGCGCGGTCGATTTTAATATATGAAAAAAAGCAAAAAAATAAAACCGATTCAAAAAAATCGGTTTTATAATTTTCATTCAAAACAAGCTTTAAGTTCTTCGGTTTTATTTGTTATTTCCCAAGAAAACTCAACGTCTTTTCTTCCGAAATGACCGTAAGCCGCAGTTGCGCGATAAACAGGACGGCGGAGGTTAAGACTGTCTATAATAGCCGCAGGGCGCAAATCAAAAACTTTATTTACGGCTTCGGAAATTTTCTCATCGCTGTATTTTCCCGTGCCAAAGGTATCTACCATTACAGAAACAGGCTTTGCAACGCCAATTGCGTAAGCAAGCTGTATTTCGCATTTATCGGCAAGTCCCGCAGCAACAATATTTTTCGCCACCCAACGAGCAGCATACGCCGCGCTTCTGTCAACCTTTGTCGGGTCTTTTCCGGAAAAAGCGCCGCCGCCGTGACGCGCCATACCGCCGTAAGTATCCACAATAATTTTTCTTCCCGTAAGTCCGGTATCACCCTGAGGACCGCCTATTACAAAACGTCCCGTGGGGTTAATGAATATTTTGGTGTCAGAGTCAAGAAGGTTTTCGGGAACGGTAGTCTTTATAACCTCTCTTAAAATATCGCTTCTAAGGGTTTCAAGGCTTACCTCTGCGCTGTGCTGACTTGAAACAACAACCGCTTCAACCCTTAACGGTTTTCCGTTTTCGTATTCTACGGTCACCTGAGTTTTACCGTCGGGACGAAGATAAGATAAAGTACCGTTCTTTCTTACTTCGGTAAGCTTAAGCGCCATTTCGTGAGCAAGATAAATCGGCAACGGCATAAAAGTATCGGTTTCGTTAGTAGCATAACCGAACATCATACCTTGGTCTCCCGCGCCGTGAAGGTTATACTTATCCTCTTGGCCGTCTTTAAGTTCCAAAGATTTGTCAACGCCCAAAGCGATATCGGCAGATTGCTTATCAATAGAAGTCATAACAGCAATAGTATTACCGTTAAATCCCGAATCGTTGGTATTATAACCTATTTCGTTAACCACGTTTCTTACTATTGAAGGAATATCAACGTTTGCTTTCGTGGTGATTTCACCCATTACGGTTACTACGCCTGTGGTTGCAAAGGTTTCGCAAGCAACTCTGGATTCAGGGTCCTTTTCGATAATTGCATCCAGCACCGCGTCGCTTATTTGGTCACAAACTTTATCAGGATGACCTTCGGTAACAGATTCAGATGTAAAAAGTAATTTTGACATTTATATTCTCCTTTTTTCGACAAAAAAAGCCGCTTCGAAAGAAGCGGCACTTAAAACCTCATCTTTCGGTAAAACCGCAGGATTTAGCACCTTGTCTTATACAGGTTGCCGGGCATCAAAGGGCCTGTCCCTCCGCCTCTCTTGATAAGGAAATATTTAATTTACAACAATCATTATATCACAGTTTTGTTACTTGTCAAGATTTATCTAAAACAAATCTATATTACCGTCCATTTTAAGGAAAAGGAAAAGTAAGGCGCCGACAAGAACAATAATTGCAACCACTAAAAGCAAAACGCTTTTAAAGCCGAATTTATAACTTGATTTACCGTCCGCTATAAGAAGCTTAGCCTTACGCAAAGCCGAAGTAAAGGGTTTATATATAATAAGAACCAAGGAACCGTTAAATACGGCTTTTATAACGTTAAACGGTAAAAGCAAAGGAACTATCATATTTATAACCGCTTCTCTGCCCATTTCTTTAAAATACAAGGGGGTAATAAATAAATTGGCAAGAAGCATAACCGCAGTACAGCTTATTACGGCAAATATAACCCCCATAACCGCACCGAACATTGAACGGCGGTATTTATAAATTCCGCCGGCTACAACCGAAAGCGCGGCGCTTGAAAGGAAGTTCATAATAAAACCGTAAACACCGGTATCACTTATCAGTATAAATTCAAGAAAAGTTACCACCAAAGAACAAATCAATCCCGCAAACGGCCCGTAAATAAGAGAAGCGACGGTAAGCACTGCATCCTTCACGTCAAAAGTAAGGAACCCGCCAACTTCAAAACGGAACAAAAGCACGCAAATAAAAGCAAGTGCGCAAAGCATACCCATTACGGTAAGTTTTTTTGTGTTAATTTTTTTAACGTTTTGCATAAAAAGACCTTCTTAACAAAAAAATCCCTGAGAATACTCCCAGGGTAAAGTACAATAATTCTTTCATCCGGACTATACCGTCGGCTTCGGAATTTCACCGAATCAGTCAAAAAGACTCGCGGGCTATACCGCCGGTGGGGAATTTCGCCCCGCCCTGAATTAATATTATAAATATTGAACTGCAAAATAAGCCATAAAAACTTGAAAAGCGATAATTACCGGAAGCCCCAACATAAACTTTAAATGCAAAGTTTTATGCCTTATTAAAAGCATTGTGACATACATAAAAGCGGCGCCGCCCAAAAAAGAAATCAAAAAGAGAGTTCGTTCTCTAATTCTTCTTTTACCTTTCTTTGCTCTTACTTTATCAGACACCGTTATAACAACGGCAATAAAGCTAATGAAGCACAGATACAGCGCAAAACACTCAAAAAACAAGTCTATCACCTAACAAATTATAACAAAAACCATAACAAATTGCAACAGAATTATTGATTTGTACATAATTTTATAATATTATAATACTGCTTAAATCAAGTAACACACCTGAATCGGAGGTTAATATGACCGCAAAAATTAAATCAAAACTCATAATCGTTTTTTGTTTTCTGTTATCTATTTGCACTATTTTCACAAGTTGCAAAAGCTATGACAACGGAGCAATTACAATATATTCTTCTACAGGAAAATACGTGCTTATCGAAAGCTTTTCGCCAAATAACGCTTGTTCTTACTTTGGCGGTTCAATTGTGATTGTCGGCGTAAAATCAAAGCTTGACACTTTAAAAATTACTGCAGAACTTTCCGGTCAATCGATAACGCTTACCAAAGACGCTATGCAAGGAGGCGGACAAGACGCAACCGATTCTGAAATTTATAATTACAGCGGCAGTTTTACCCTTCCTCACCCCAAAAAAGATACCGCTTTGGGTCAAGTAAAATTCACTTGTGTTTCAAACGGAACCACAGAAATTTATTATAGCGGAATAATAACCGTCTTAAAAAGCGGAGACGGACAAAACAGCTCTGACATTGGCGAGAGATACGTTGCAGAAGTGGTAGGCGTTCCCGCCGAAACCTTTAACGGTGATACCGTAGACGACACTTCACTTCCCACCAACAACTACCTTCCCGTAGGAACGGTGGATTATTGCAGTTCCACACCCATTGTAAATGAAGGAATAGAAAAAAGCTACCGTCTTTTAAGATACGGCAAGCGTGTTTACGACGACCAAAACATAAAGGTTTACGAAGGAAAGCTTCCAAGCACCAATTCTCTTCATCTTGACAGATGCGAAACCGACGGAAAATACACCGTAATTTCCTTTTTTACAGACTGGAAAGCACCCTTCACTTTAGAGCTTAAAGAGCAAGAATTTATTGCCCCCGAAAAGGGTGACTACCGTATAAAAGAAGCCACCTTTTCTTATATTGAAATACGCTTTATGTACTGTGATGAAATTGTGGCAAACCTTGAGTTCGACAATTATAACCCACTTTTTTCAAAGGGTGAAATTAAATACGAAGACAACTGCGCCGTAATGACCTTAACCTTAAAGGAGGCAGGGAAATTTTACGGCTGGCGCGCTGAATACGACCAAGATGACTGTTTGGTTTTTCGTTTCCTTGAACCCACACGAATTTACCCTGCCGAAAACCAATACGGCATAGGCCTTTACGACAAGGTAATAGTGGTTGATGCCGGTCACGGCGGAAATGATTCGGGCGGCGCTGAAGGCGGTTTAAAAGAATCAAATTCCAACCTTTCCTTAGCCTTTATTTTAGAAGAAGAATTGGAAGCGGCGGGAGCTACGGTTATTATGACGCGTCGTGACGATACCTCGCTTAACACTTATGAAAGGTACGCGAAAGTACTTGAAACGGAACCCGACTTTCTTATTTCAATTCACCGAAACGGCGGCGGTTCCAACGGGTTCGGTTCGTACTATTTCAACCCCTACTCCGCCTCCCCTGCCAACTACATATACAAAGAAACGTGGAAAGCGCAATTATACCGACGCTCCAACGGTACAATGTGGCATTACTTTTTCCTTAACAGACTTGGAATTTGCCCGTCGGTACTTACCGAAAACGGCTTTTTAGACGACGACTCAGACAGAGCGAATATGCAAAACGCAGACCACCAACGGGCCTGCGCTAAAGCTCTTGTTAAAGGTATTGCGGAATATTTCAAATCGCAACACTCTTAAAAATATTTATCACAAAAATACTTTTCTATTGCGCCAAGCATTTTAACTGCATGACTCCATAATTCTTTCGGGAACATTAACCACGAATTTGCCGCTTCGAAATTAAGAGTACCGCTGTAGCCATAATCTCTGAGCGCACACATAATATCATTCCAATCCACCGCTCCCAAGGTGTACGGCATAGTGTGATTATCGCATATACCGTCCACTTCGTGTAAGTGAAGCGCTTTAAGGTTTTTGCCCAGAGTTTTAATGGCGAAACGAATATTCGCGCCTGTTATAACCGCGTGTCCCGTATCAAGGCAAAAAGCGAAGCATTCAGCGCCTGCTTTTTCATTAAGAACGTCAATATAACGGTTAACTTCGTCGTAATCGTTGCAAGTGGATTCATAAATCTTTTTCTTATATTGCACCCACATATTTTCAAGACAGCAAACCACGTTATACTTTTTAAGTTCATCAATAAACTGAGCGTAAAAATTAACGTTTACCTTAAAAATCTCTTCCTTTTCCGCCGTGCTTCCGAAAGCATAGTTAATGGGGTGAATAATAATATACGGACAATTAAGATACCCCGCCGCAGCAATAGTTCTTTTAATCACTTTTACTATATATTCATTTACGCCTTCTTCCGCATCAAATTTATAAGACGGAAAGGGCGCGTGGCATTGACCGAACTTAATACCGTTTTTCTCTGCGGCAGACTTTATACCGTCAAGATATTCGTAAAATTCTTTATCGGCCAATTCGTAAAAAGAACTTTTAACAAAAGGTTTTTTCCAAAGGTTTCCGCCGGTTTTACCGAAAATAGTGTCGAAATTCAAATCAATTGCGCCGAAACCCGCTTCTTTTAAAACGGGAAAGTTTTGTTCGGCAGATTCTTTGTCAATAATCAAATTTGCGGTTGATACGCTGTAAACCATAATTACCACTCCAAATCATAATCAATTGATTATATAATACTCCCGACGATTATCTTTTTCAAGTTTTTTCGGTAAAATAATTGTATATTTCCAAATAATGTGTTAATATTTAAAGGAAAACTTTAAACAAAAAGCAAAACGAGGTGATAAAGTGAAAAAGAAAAGAGGTATACGAATTAAAACCCGCGTAATACTTACCGCTCTGGGTCTTATTATAGCAATTGTGAGTATGCTTATCGGTGCGATTACTCTGCAGAACCGTTTCTTTCCTGTTTTCGCTTTGTTTGAAGTCATAGGAATCATCACCGTACTTTATATTATCAACAAACGCGGAAACCCCAACTATAAAATTGCTTGGATAGCCTTTATACTTGTGCTTCCTGTTTTCGGACTGTTTATTTATACACTTTGGGGCGGACAAAGAACCTTCCCCCATCTTAAAAAGAAGTATAACAAATGTGAAGAACGTTATTCGAAATATTTAGAACAAGACCCGGCGGTTATGCGTCTTATTGATTTTGAAGACAATCCCCGTTCGCGCCAAGCAACCTACCTTCACAACGAATCCGGCTTCCCCGTATACAAAGACACCTCAATCAAATACCTTTCTCCCGGCGAAGTTTTTCTGCCCAAACTTATTGAAGAACTTAAAAAAGCAAAAAAATATATTTTTATTGAATATTTTATTATTGCAGACGGGAAAATGTGGAACGAAGTATATAAAATTCTCAAAGAAAAGTCCGCACAAGGGGTAGAAATAAAGGTAATTTTCGACGACTTCGGTTCTATTAAACGCCAACATCCCGATTTTATGACAAGGCTTAGAAAGCTCGGCATAGAAGTTGCTGTTTTTTGCCCCATAAAGCCGTCGCTTAATATGGTTATGAATAACCGAAATCACAGAAAAATAATTGTTATCGACGGCAACGTTGCCTTTACGGGTGGCATAAACCTTGCCGACGAATATATAAACGAATTTAACCGTTTCGGTTATTGGATGGATTGCGCCGTTATGATTACGGGAAGCGCCGTTGACAGTTTTGTAATTATGTTCTGTACAATGTGGGAATATACCACCGGCAAACAAATTCTTATGTCAGGTCATTTATTATCAAAACCCGCTTTTTCGGACGGTTACGTATTACCATACAGTGACAGCCCTATGGATTCCAAAAGTACCGCCGAAGGAATATACCTGCAAATGCTGAATACCGCCCACAGGTACGTAGATATTGCAACGCCTTACCTCATCCTTGACGATACAATGAACAACGCAATACTGCTTGCGGCAAAAGCGGGGGTAAAAATAAGAATAATTACCCCGTTTGTTCCCGACAAAAAATACGTACATCCCGTTACCCAATATTATTACGCCGAGCTTTTGGAAGCAGGTGTGGAAATTTATGAATACACCCCGGGATTTATGCATTCCAAAATTTTCCTTTCCGACGACAAAAGCGCTACCATCGGCACGGTAAATATGGATTACAGAAGTTTTTATTTCCATTTCGAATGCGGCGTTTGGTTCACCTGCGAAGACGCAATAAGAGATATACGTATCCATTTTGACGATATGATAAAGGATTGCAAACAAATAACCAACGAAGAATGGTCAAAACGCAAATTATCCACCCGCTTTAAGCAATGGATACTCCACATATTCTCTCCGCTTATGTAAAATTCAGGCTGTCAGAAGTTCTCTGACAGCCGTTTTTTGTGCATTTTCACCTCTTTCACAATATTAAAACAACAAAATCCAATTATTTTTAGTAATTTAGCATAAAAAAGTACGTAATTTTAAACTATAATAACTATTGCATTTTTTGTCAAAATGAGTTAATATAATATTATATAAAAAAATTGGTATACTATTATTAAAATTTTTCGAAAGGAAGAACGATTATGAACGGCTACAATCACACAATGCTAGCGGAAATGATCGAAAAGAAACTTTCCCACAATTTCGGTGTTACTCCTGCTCAAGCATCTGACGAGCTTTTTTATAAAGCCTGCGCTTTGGTGATGCGTGATATTATGAGAGAACGCAGAACAAAATTTAAAGAAGAAACAAAAAAGCAACAGTCTAAAACCGTTTATTATTTAAGTATGGAATTCCTTATGGGACGTTCCTTTAAAAACACGCTTTTTAACCTTGACCTTGTAGAGCCGATGAGAAAGGCGCTTAATAAATTTAAGGTTAAGCTTGATACTTTGTATGAATTAGAACCCGACGCAGGCCTTGGCAACGGCGGTCTTGGAAGGCTTGCCGCTTGTTTCCTTGACGGTCTTTCCACCGGCGGTTATCCCGCCATGGGTTATTGTATTCGTTATGAATACGGTATTTTCCGTCAAAAGATAGTAGAAGGTTGGCAAACCGAAATGCCCGATTTTTGGCTTCCGGGCGGCGAGGTTTGGTTAGAACCCCGTCCCGCTTCCGCGGTAGACGTTCATTTCGACGGTAAAATTGTTGAATCGTGGGATAATCATTTCCATCACGTTGAACACGTTGATTACACAACAGTCCACGCAATGCCTTACGACCTTATGGTTGCGGGTAAAGACGGCAAAACCGTCAACGCACTTCGTCTTTGGAGCGCGGAATGTCAGGAAATTGATATGTCTGCTTTTAATCAGGGCGATTACGTACGCGCTATGGAACAAAAGGCAATGGCAGAAGTTATAAGCAAGGTGCTTTACCCCGAAGATAACCACGCAGAAGGTAAATCCCTTCGTCTTCGTCAGCAATATTTCCTTGTTTCGGCTTCTATTCAAGATATTTTAAACCGTCATTTACGCACTTACAACACCTTAGACAATCTTGCCGAAAAGGTAGCTATTCACATTAACGATACCCACCCTGCTCTCACCGTTCCCGAACTTATGAGATATTTACTTGACGAATGCGGTTACGATTGGGACAAAGCGTGGAAGATAGTCCAAGGCACCGTTGCTTACACCAACCACACCATTATGAAGGAAGCGCTTGAGTGTTGGCAAGAAGATATGTTCCGCCACAGACTCCCCCGTATTTATCAGATTGTAAAGGAAATCGACAACCGTCAAAGACTTCATATCTGGGAAAAGACAGGAGATGCAAGACTTGTTGAAGACACCGCGGTTATTTCGGGCGGCGTAGTAAGAATGGCTAATTTAAGCGTAGTGGCTTCCCATAAAGTAAACGGCGTTTCAAAGCTTCACAGTAAAATTCTTACCGATTCCCTGTTTAACGATTATTATAAGCTCACACCCGAAAAATTCACCAATGTAACAAACGGTATTGCCCACAGAAGATGGCTTTGTCAAGCCAACCCTGCTTTAACCGATTATCTTACCGAGCTTATCGGCGACAAGTTTATAATGGACGCTTCACATTTATCGGAACTCAGGAAATTTGAAGATGATAAGGCAGTACTTCAGAAGCTGGGTGAAATCAAACGTTCTAACAAAGTACGTCTTTCAAATTACGTCAAAGAAAACATCGGCGTTTCTATTGACCCTGATTCTGTTTTTGATATGCAGGTAAAACGTTTGCACGAATATAAGCGCCAACACCTTAACGCTTTGCATATTATTTCCGATTATCTCTATTTGAAAAACAATCCCAACGCCGACTTTACTCCCAAAACCTATATTTTTGGCGCTAAAGCGGCTCCGGGTTACCTTCTTGCAAAGCAAATCATCAATATGATTTGCCGACTCAGCAAAGAAATTGAAAACGACCGTACCGTTAACGACAAATTAAAGGTACTTTTCCTTGAGGATTATAAGGTGACTTTGGCAGAACTTATGATTCCCGCCGCCGAAATCAGCGAACAAATTTCTCTTGCTTCTACCGAAGCTTCAGGTACGGGTAATATGAAATTTATGATGAACGGCGCGGTAACTCTTGGTACTGAAGACGGCGCAAACGTTGAAATACACAAGGCTGTAGGCGACGATAACATTATTATCTTCGGTATGCACACTCCCGAAGTTATGGCACTTCAAAATCAGGGCTACAACCCCGTTAACTATTATTGCAACAACGAAAAGCTAAAATCTGCTCTTGATTATATTGAAAAAGGTATAGGCGGACAGCAGTTCGATAATATCTACCGCACCATTACGGGAATGGACACCTATATGGCACTTGCAGACTTCAACGATTACTGCGCTGCCCACGAAAAAGCCGCCGCTCTTTACAAAGATACCGCAGTTTGGAACAAGATGTCGCTTGTTAATATTGCAGAATCGGGCATTTTTGCGGCTGACCGTTCTATTGCAGACTACGCAAATAATATTTGGAAGGTAAAACCCAATAAGTAGGTTTTTGTATGAATTATTATCCTTTTGATTCACGAAACTCTCTTTATAAATCAATTTACGGCGCGATAGCCTCAGAGACTTCTTTGAGGCTACGCGTTTTGCTGCATAATGACGCAAAGGTACGCAAAGCCTTTCTTTGTATAAAAAACGATACAGCCTCATTTTTCACAGAATACGAATTATCTCCGAAAGAATGGCTTGACGGCTACCGTTTTTACGATATAGAAATGCCCTTTGAAGAAGGACTTTATTGGTACCATTTCCGTTACGAAAGCGATTACGGTAATTATAGCATCACTAAATCGGAGCATTCATTGGGTATTGTTTCCGACAATGGTGATAATTGGCAGTTAACCGTTTACGATAAAAACTTTAAAACTCCGTCCTGGCTTTCAGGAGGAATTATTTATCAAATCTTCCCCGACCGTTTTTATAATTCGGGAAAAGCAAAATCAGGTGTTCCCGAAGACCGATATATTGAAAAAGACTGGTCGGCTACACCTTGCTTTGACCCAAAGGGAAATATCCGTTATTTAGGCAACGATTATTTCGGCGGGGATATTTGCGGTATAACCGAAAAACTCCCTTATATTGCCTCTCTGGGTGTTTCGGCTATATACTTAAATCCTATCTTCGAAGCCCACAGCAACCACCGTTACAATACTGCCGATTATAATAAAATCGACCCGATTTTAGGCACCGAAGAAGATTTAGAAAACCTTTGTAAAAAAGCGGGAGAATTTGGAATTTCCATTATTTTAGACGGCGTTTTTTCCCACACGGGGGACGACAGCATTTATTTTAACAAATATAACCGCTACAGTTCTTCGGGTGCGTATGGTTCAAAGGAAAGTCCGTATTACTCTTGGTTCGATTTTAAAAATCACCCTGACGATTATGAAAGTTGGTGGGGTATTACCACCCTCCCCGAAACAAAGGAAAACGACCCTTCGTTTACCGAATTTATTACGGGTGAAAACGGAATAGTGAAAAAATGGCTGAAAGCGGGAATTAAAGGTTGGCGCCTTGACGTTGCCGACGAGCTTCCCGACGAGTTTTTGGATAATGTCAGAAGCGCTATGAAAGAGCAAGATCCCGAATCATTTTTGCTTGGAGAAGTTTGGGAGGACGCTACCAACAAAATCAGTCACGGCGGCAGAAGAAGGTTTTTAAGAGGAAAACAGCTCGATTCCGTTATGAACTACCCCTTTGCCGATGCAATTATAGGCTTTTTAAACGGTGAAAATTCAAGAACTCTTATTGATTCGGTGCTTGATATAACCGAAAACTACCCGCCCCAATGCGTTGATTTGCTTATGAATCACGTTGGCACCCACGATACGCCGAGAATTTTAACCCGCCTTGGCGCCGACCCCAAATTAAAGGGTGACAGAAGTTGGCAGGCAAAACAAAAGCTTAACAGCGAGCAATACGCACACGCTGTAAAATTTTTAAAGCTCGCCGCCGTTTTACAGTACACTTTACCCGGTGTTCCCTCTCTCTATTACGGAGACGAAGCGGGAATGGAAGGGTACGGGGACCCGTTTTGCCGAAAGGCCTACCCGTGGGGCAACGAAAATCTTGATTTAATCGATTTTTACAAAAAACTGGGAAATATCCGCAGAAACAACAAATGCTTCGCAGGAGGAAATTTTATCCCTGTTTACGCCAATATGGGGCACATTGCTTATATAAGAGAAAGCGCCGACAAAGAAAACGCCCTTCTAATAGCGGTAAACCGTTGGTGCGACGATGAATTCATCGACGTTCCGGAGGGCTTTGAAAATGCAACTGTATTATTTGGCAACTCCCCCGAAAAAGGCAAAATTAAAATTGACGCCGAAAATATCTGCATACTTAAAAAGACCGTCGTATGATGGTCTTTTTTATATTGCAAGGCTTTTAATAAACTGCGTTGGCGTCTGCCCCACTGTTCGGGTAAAGATTTTTGTAAAATAATACCTGTCGGAAAATCCCGTAGAATAAGCGACCTCTTTAATGGAAACACCTTCAGCCAACAACTGTTTTGCTTTTTCAATTTTAAAAGAAATTTTAAGCCCAACCGGAGAAACCCCAAATTCAGCTTTAATTCTTTTTTCCAACTGCGAAACGCTGATACCGAAATGTTCGGCTATTTCTTCTACAGTTATATCATCAAAACAAGTTTCCTTAATATAATAAACTATTTCCTGCGTTTTGTCCTTCTTTTCAAATTTTTGGGGTCTGTCTTCAATAAAAGACAAAATTTTCAAAGTATCGGCAATACACAAAAGCATTCCGCTGTGTCGGTTATCGGCATAATGTTTAAACACGTTACCGAAAAGGTTTTTCAAATTATCTCCCACGGCAGTTTTAATTACTGTGGGTTGATTGACAATTGCTTGCGGCTCTCCGTTTTGATAAACGCAAAAATCAATTTGATAATATTCTGTATCATCACTTATCAATTCATTTTCATAGCAAGCGCCGTATGGCAACAAAACCACGTCACCCGCTCTGCCCACAATATTTTTATCTTCAAAATAAAAGTTATGCCCGCCATTTATATAATACACAAGACTGTTCGCATTTCTGAAATTATTTTTATATTTGCGTTCCACGTTTTTTCTTAATAACACAAATTTTATTTCAATATCCACGCGTTTTACGAATTGATACATACCATCACCTTTTAAACAATACCACAAAAGGAATAATCTTTCAACATTTTTACGAAAAAATACACAAGTTTGAATATTTTATCAATTGAAAGACGTAAAAAAAGCAATACAATTAAATTAGAAGAGTACCTTTGAAAGGATGAAGCGCTTATGAGCCTTATTACTATTAAAAAGCCGCGTCTTCGTTGGCTTTTCGGCGGTGTTGGTTTTCACAACAGCGAAGTTACAATGACAGCTCTTATGTCCGAAAAGCAAAAGAACGAAATATTCCTTAAAACCTTCAGGGAAATATCTCCCACCTACTCAAGAGTTTTTGCAGGCTATGCCGATTGGACAAAAGAGGCTATGGACGCTTTTGCAGATTATTACGATTTAACCTTTCGCAACGCCGACACTCTATTATACGTTGTGCCCGACAGAATCCCTATGTTTAACAGCGATTTTAATATAGAGGAATATTCCGAAAAGGTTGCTCTTAATCTTGAATATTTAATTAAAGAACGCAACTGCACAAAAATAAGATATTACTGTGCTACAAACGAGCTTTCGGTAGGAAATACCTATGCTTATCTTTCTAACCGCCTTGAACTTCTTAAAGAGCTGCACGAAAACCTTTACAAAGCCTTTAAAAGACACGGACTTGACATTGGGCTTCTTGCAACAGATTGCTCGGGTGTTGAAAACTACGGTCAAATAGAATGGGCAACACAGAATATTGACGAAATAACCGAATGCTATTGCGCACATCTGTATTCGGCAAAATATGCGCCTGGTGACCTTAACGCCTATAAGTATTACTCAGATTCCTTTTCTTCGGTAGTTGCGCAGGCATTACGAAAAGAGAAGCGTTTTACGTTGGGAGAATACGGAATTATAACACCCGACGGCAAGAAAAAATCTCCTATGCGTAACGATTCCTCATACGGAGTTGACCTTCCTGACAATGACGGAATTTTTGCTATAGGGCTATGTGAAATGGCTATGGCAGCCATTAACAGCGGTTGCTTTTCGGCAGTTTCCTGGACTATGTTTGATTACCCCGACCCCTTTATACGCGAAAATGCAGACAGCAAGGAAGGAAAAGCAAAATACGATGCCGCAAGATTTTCGGGGCACGGAATTGATATACGCTATAATAAGCACGGAATGGTTAAGTGGTGTGATGATGATAATGACTACGGTTCAAGAGCATCTCTTTACGCTATGGGCTATATGGCGAAGCTGTTTAAAAAAGGCACTCGTGTACTGGAAAGCAGTTGGGATGACGAAAATATTAGGTGCTGTGCCGTTACCTGCCCCGATTCTTCCGTTTCAATAGCAGTAATAAATTGGTCGGAACAAGAAAATTCTGTTTCTTTTAATATTGAACATAAAATAGATAAACCGCTTAGAAAATATGAATACAAGGCAGGTAGTATTCCATTTAACAGTTTTAATGACCTTCAATACTACAGTGAGCTTATTGAAGTAAAGGAACAAAACTTTTCCGCAATATTGCCTGCTAAATCGGTGACATTTTTTACAACCGATTACAAAGACAGAATACCAAGCAATATAAAGGGTATAAAGTATTCCTGCGGAAAGGTTTACTGGAAACCAACCGACGATTCAGAGCATTGTTATTACCGAGTTTACCGTGACGGCAAGCAAATTGCATCTACCGTTGCCGAATATGTAATTACAGACGTAAAAGGTAAATACCAAGTTTATTCGGTAGATAAATACGGAAACTGCAGGGATACGCAAATCCAAAATAACAAACCATAAAATTTTAACGGAGGGCAATTATGAAAAGTGTACTTATTACGGGAGCAGAAAGAAATTCAGGCTATGGAATGGCAAGAAAATTTTTGAGTGAGGGCTGGTCGGTTGTTATCACCAGCAGAAACGAAGAGCAAGTGCAAAAGGTTGCCGCCGACCTTGAAGCAGAATTTAAAATTCCTTGCTACGGTTTCGGTTTTTCGCCGCTTGATGCTATAACCGATACCGATATACTTTTTGATAAGATAGAAAAAGCAGGAATAGAGCTTGATTCCCTTGTGTGTGTTGCCGCCGACCTTGGCAGATGGATGGACCCACTTACTGTTGATGGACAGGCTTGGGCTAATGTGCTTCATACCAACGTTGTAGGTTATTTTATGCCGGCAAGAGCAGCCGTAAGACAAATGATCAGAACAGGTAAGGCAAAAGGTGCAACCATTGTATTTACAGGCTCTGTAAATTATATAAACGCCCTGCCCGAGCGCAGCGCATATGTAGCCAGCAAGGGCGCAATAAGTTCTATGACAAAGGCTCTCGCTCTTGATTTTGCTAAGTACGGAGTGAGAGTAAACTGTATAGCCGCCGGTGCAATTCTCACCGACCGTTATGACGGACTTGACCGGGAAGAGTTTGAAAGAAGACGCTCTGCCATACCACTGCATGAGTTTTCATCCAAAGAGACTATGGGAGAACACGCATATTTCCTTGCAAGCTCTGCTTCATTTCCTATGACAGGCTCGGTTGTTATCGTTGACGGCGGTTCTACTTCGATTATGCCGGGTGCTTTTTAAGGAGGAATAATTGTGAAAATTATTTTAGGCGCTATAAAAGAGTTTAATGATGATGCTTTGCTTATGGCAAGACAGCTTGGTAGTGAAGGCTTTCACTTTAACACCCCGCCGATTGCAACGTCCGATGAAGATTTCTGGACAGTAAGGGCGTTAAAATGGTTAAAGGAATATACAGAGAAATTTGAGCTCAAACTTGAAATGATCGAAAATGTTCCCATCCGTTTTATGGAGGGAATTATGCTGGCTGGTCCTGACCGTGATGAAAGGATCGAAAACTATATAAAAACGGTACGGAATATGGGCGAGGTTGGCATTCCGATTTTGGGTCACCATTTTTGTCCCACCTGGGCGTGGAGAACAAGCATTACCGAACCCACAAGAGGCGGCGCGCGTGTTTCTGCGTTTAACAGTAAAGAAGCCGAATCGGGAATCAACGCTTACGCCGCAAGCGCACAGCATATGGCAAGATTCGGCAAAGAAATAAAGCCACCCACAAAGGAAGAACTTTGGAAGAATTACGAATATTTTATAAAAGCAGTTATACCCGAAGCAGAAAAAGCGGGAGTAAAACTGATTATTCACCCATCTGACCCTCCGCTTGAAAAGGTTGCGGGAGTAGACCGTATTTTTACTTCCTGCGCCGATTTTGAAAAAGCCGAAAAAATCGCAAACAGCGACGCTTTCGGAATAAACTTTTGTATGGGTACTTTTTCACAACTGGGTGGTGAAGAAGCGGTAATGGAAGTTATAAATAATTTTGTACCGCGCGGAAAGGTGCACATGGTTCACTTCCGCGACGTTCAGGGAACGGTTGATAATTTCAAGGAGTGCTTCCCCGGTGACGGAAGATACGACCCCGCAAAAATTATGTACGCTCTTTACAAAAACGGATATAAAGGGCTTATTCTTGACGACCACGTACCCTTTATAAACAATGATACCCGTTGGGGACACACCGCAAGAGCAAACGTTTTCGGTTATCTTAACGGAATGAAAAATATGCTAAAGTATTACGAAAACAGTAAAATAAAAAACGGCTAAATTAGCCGTTTTTTATTGTTTTACTATTATATCCGCAAGGGTTGCGCCTATATATTCTATAGCTTTTGAAAAAGATATTTCAACCTGTGCTCCAACCTTTCCTGCGCTGAAATATATCCTTTCAAAGCCTTCAGCAGTTTGGTGGAACACCGTTTTAAAACGTTTTTTCATACCAATAGGCGAACACCCGCCGTGAATATATCCCGTAAGGGGTAAAAGCTCCTTTTGCTTTATCATAGCAATTGATTTAACCCCTACCGCTTTCGCCGCTTTTTTCAGGTCAAGGCTTTCGGCAACCGGTACGACAAACACAAAATGTTCTCCTTTGTCGGACACCGTAACAAGAGTTTTGAAGGTGCGGTCAGGGTCTTCCCCCAAAGCATTTGCAATACCAACTCCGTCAACGATTTCACCGTCGTAAATATGAGGCACGTATTCTATTTTTGCTTTATCAAGCAAACGCATAACGTTAGTTTTATCTTTTTTATCCATAATTATCTCCCGACACTGTTTTTAAACATTATAAGCGAAATTAATAAATAATGCAATACACTTTACTTTTTTGCAAATTTGTGTTATCATAACGCTATACCACACTACATTTTAATATACGATAGTTATATACACTCGTTACGGGAGAAACTACCTTGGTAAAAGGTGTTCTCTCTTATCTCCTTATGGGTGTATATTTATCGGTGTGGTGTGGTAGCTAAACCGAGGGAGACACTTTTTCGGCACATCCTTCGGGGTGTGCTTTTTTTAATTGCGAGGTAAAAGAATATGAGGAAAAAGCCAATAATTGACGTAACAGACACACCGTTAACACCTTCCCGTCAAGGACGCAAATGTCTTGGGAATGGTGAGCATCCGGAATATGAGTGTTGTTGTGATGAATGCGATTATTATTTATATTGTTTTCCGCAGTTCGATTGGCGGTTAAAAAGAAACAAGTTCAAAAAATGGATTAAATAATTGTTTCAGATAGAAAACGAAATGCTATGAGGCTTTCCTCATAGCATTTTTTATTTATTTCGCTGAAACTGTACGCACTAAAAGCGCTACCGTTTCCACGTGGTTGGTGTGTGGAAACATATCAAAAGGTTGAATTCTTTTTGCTTTATACCCTTTTTTAAAGAAGTAATCTAAATCTCTTGCAAGGGTTTCGGGGTTACAGGAAATATAAACGATTTTTTCGGGAGAAAGAATTGAAACAGCGTCTATAAATTTTTTGTCGCTTCCCGCTCTTGGCGGGTCCATTATAACAACGTCTGCCTTTTCTCCTGCATTTGCCATTTCTACCATAAATTCACCGGCATCGGCGGTAAAAAATTCTATGTTTTCAATATTATTTCTTTTAGCATTAAACCGCGCATCTTTTACAGCGTCGTTATTAACCTCAACGCCAATTACCTTTTTGGCATATTTTGAAGCCAAAATACCAATAGTTCCGGTTCCGCAGTATGCATCGATTACCGTTTCCTTACCCGTAAGTCCCATATATTCAACAGCCTTACCGTAAAGCTTTGTGGTCATAACGGGGTTAATCTGATAAAATGAGCGGGGAGATATCCTAAAGGTACAGTCAATTATAGAATCTTCAATATATCCGTCACCGTAAAGGGTGATATTTTTATCCCCCAAAACAAGGCTTGTGAATTTATTATTGATATTCTGTACTATTGTAGTAATTTCGGGATGTCGCCCAATAAGAGCGTTTATAAACGACCTTGATGACGGGAAAGCCGATGTGCCCGTAATCAACACCACCATAATCTGACCCGAATAATACCCTTTTCTTATAAGTACGTGTCGTAAAAAGCCGGTCATATTATTTTCATTAAACGGCGTTAGCTTAAAAGATTTTAAGAGCTTTCTTATCGTCACTATAATTTCATCGGCTTGTCTGTCTTCTATCATACAAGAATCTATTGGAACGATTTTATGAGTAGAAGACTGATACACGCCTGAAATAATTCCGCTTTTATCCTTTCCAAAAGCCGCCTGAACCTTACAGCGGTAATTATTGGGGTTATCCATACCGATTATTTCTTTGACGTGACAGAATTTACCCAACAGTTTGATTTCTTTAACCTGTTTAAACTTAAGCTGTTCTTGGTAGGTCATATTCTGAAGATGACAACCGCCGCATTTTTTATAATGCGGACATCCATTGCCCTTGCCCGATTTAGGTACAGGCTTGTTTTCAAACGGTCTTTTACCGCCAGTTTTCATATATTTCTCCTTATTCACGGCTTAAAAGCGCGACAGTTTCTACGTGGCTTGTTCTTGGGAATAAGTCTACGGGAGTATATTCCTTTACTTTGTACCCTTTTTCTTCCAATAGCTTACAATCTCTTGCCAAGGTTGCAGGGTCGCAGGAAACGTATACTATTCTTTCGGGTGAAAAATCCTTTGCAACGGTACTGAGAAGCGATTCGTCGCATCCCTTTCTCGGCGGGTCTAAAACAACCACGTCCGGATGTATACCCTCATCTTTCAAGGTTTTAGCCGCAAGGGGTGCGTCACCGCAAATAAATCTTGCATTTTTTACAGAGTTGATTTCAGCGTTGAAGTTTGCGTCTTCTATTGCTTCTTCGATAATTTCAACACCTATTATACTTTTAGCAACGTCGGCGAATGAAAGACCTATAGTTCCTGCGCCGCAGTACAAGTCCAAAATCATTTTATCTTTCGGCAAAGCGTATTCCTTAGCCTTATTGTAAAGTACTTCCGCCATATTGCGGTTTACCTGATAAAAAGACAGCGGATTTATTCTTATTTTATTTCCGCAAAGAATATCCGTTATATATCCGTCGCCGTAAAGGACCTTGTTTTCTTTACCCAAAATCACGTTGGTCTTATCTTTATTTATATTTAAAACTACAGTCTTAAGGTTTTCGCCCAACAATTTTTTCAAGGCTTCGATAAAGGCGGCAGAATTGGGCAAAGCGTTACCGTTTATAACGACGGCAACCATTATTTCACCCGTAGCGGTAGCTTTTCTGATATACAAATGGCGAATAAGCCCCTTGCCCGTTTCCTCGTTATAAGAGGTTAAAGAAAATTCCTTTATAAAAAGCGAAAATAGATTTGCTATTTCTCCGAATTCCTCCGGCTGCAAAGCGCAGTCTTTAGAAGGAATTATTCTGTGAGAATGAGCGGCGTAAAATCCTGCTTCTCCATGTGCAGAAACGGGATATTGTGCTTTATTTCTGTAACGGTTGGGATTACCCGTAAGAATAGGCTGAGGCTTTAAAGAAATACCGCCTATGCGGTGCATAACTTCTTCTACGCGTTGTTGCTTTAAAAGAGCCTCCGCCTTATAGCTTATATGACGGTATACGCATCCGCCGCATTTTGAAAAAACGGGGCAGTCAACATCAATTCTGTCTGCGGATTTTTCTATTACTTCGCTTAGTTTTCCAACACAATAATTTTTCTTTGCTTTAATGATATGTACCTTGGCTTTGTCTCCAACGGCAGTTCCCGCTACAAACACCGCCATACCGTCGTATTTACCAACGCCGTTTCCGTCATGGGTAACGTCGGTTATATCTAAAACAATATCTGAATTTTTCTGCATATTAACCCCTTAAGCAAACACGAATAACCCAAACCTGATTTAAGAGTAAGGCTTCCGTATTTGCTTTGTTTACTTAAAAAAGAGTCATAAAGACTCTTTTATTCTTTTGTTGTTATTCTTCTTGAATCGAAGGTGTCGCCTTCGGAAATATTGAGTATATGAGAATCAACGGTGATTATATCGTTGTCCTCCCAACCTACCGTAACTACGGATTTGTTTACTTCCCAGTAAACGTTTTCTTCACTGCTTACAATATTTTCTTTGTTACTAAAGTCAAAGGTACGCACTTCTACCCTTATGGCTTTTCCTCTCGGAGTATCAATTCTGTACACTTCGGCAGAACGTGAGCTGTCGGGAGACATAGAACTGTAAAGATACTGTCCCTCGGGCAAATCTTCCATATTATAGAAAAATTGGTCCTTTACGTAAAAGAACATATTAACCGCAAAAATCAAAAATACCAGTACATAATAGATTATATATTTGGTAAAAGATTTCATAAAAATCCCCTCGTCAATTTATACTTCGTGCATCGGCGCTTCTGTGGCGGCCTGACCTGAAAGGTTATAAAACGCAACGTTATATCTGCATTCAACCACGTAAGCCATAATTAAATACGGCAGCGTAAAAATTATCGGCACAAACAAAAGTGAAAGAAGAATCCAATGAATAAAGCCGAAAGAATGAGATGCAAACCTTCCTTTTGTATATCTTCCTATCTCAACGCCTCTTTCAATACAGCTTTTAGGTTTCATTGTTTCATCGCTGACGAAAAGAAAAGCAGGAAGATAAAAGCTAACCAGATGAAAAACAGTAAGAATAATTGCCGCTATTTCAAAAACGGTAATTAAATATCTTAAATTAACAAGAATTAAAGGTGTGGAAGCGCCAATCCACTGAAAAAACGTACCGCTTGTAAAGATATAAATAATTACGCAAGGAAGGAATAAAATCACTTCCACAATCAACCAGTGAAGAGCAACCCTTAAATTAAAGGAAAGGCTTCTTAAATACTCTTGCTTTCCCGTAAAATAATAAAAGGCTTCCGAAACAGTATCTTCACAACCGTTAGCGGTTCTCCAAAACACCCTTAAAGCACCCAGCCACAACGGAGAGCAAACAAATATAAAAACCATAACGGCAATAACTTGGGCAATTATAGTGCCGAAAGGCATTGTAAGAAGATAACCCATAAGCACGATAATTGCAGTTGCAAAGGCAGGAACCATTGCAACCGAACACAGCCGCGCCCAATTGTCACGCAGGTGGGTTAACGCCGTGGATTTAACGGCTTTAACAGTTACCATAAGCTTCATCTCCGAATAAATAATAAAAGATTTACAAGGTAAGTATAACAAACAAAACAAACTAAAGTATTAAATAACTTTTAATTTTGCAAAACCTGCCATAAGCTTTTTAAGACCAATGCCTTCAAACTGTACTTCAAGCAACGTATCGCTTCCCATCGGAACGGTTTTAATAATTTTACCTTTACCGAAAGTATTATGTTCAACTGTCATACCGGAAGTATATTTACAGTCAGCCCTTTTGGAAGGCGCAGTGTAAGAGCTTCTTTGAGAATAAGAGGAATTAAAGGAAGAATTAGAAGAACCTATTACAGTCCTCTTTTCCTCCCGCCGTTTCATACCTCCGAAGTTACAAAGCTCTTCGGGGATTTCCTTCAAAAAACGGGAAGGCGGATTAAAACTTGTAGAGCCGTAAAGCATTCGGTTATACACGTTGGTTATATACAGGCGCTTTTTGGCTCTGGTAATAGCAACGTAAGCAAGACGTCTTTCTTCTTCAATTTCTGCGTTACCCGCATAAATTGACTGATTCCCCGGAAAAACACCTTCCTCCCAACCAATAAGGTAAACGTTGTCAAATTCAAGACCTTTTGCACTGTGAACCGTCATCATAATAACTCTGTCGTTATCGTTTTCCAAGGAATCGATATCACTGACAAGCGCAACTTCTTCTAAAAATCCCGAAAGAGTCGGCTCTTCGTTTTCAAGTTCATATTGCATAATAGAACTGCTGAGTTCTTTTACGTTTTCCACCCTGTCCTGTTCGGAAGGACCCGCAGCTATTAAAGCATTAACGTAGCCCGTAGCGGAAACGACCTCTTCGCAAAGAGCGTGAATTGACACTTGTTCGCTAAGCTCTATAAACTCGTTTATCATATCGGTAAATTGCTTTAGTTTTGCGGCGGAGCGCGAAAGCGCGGGATAGTTTTCAGCGTTGGAAAGCACTTCGAAAAGCGGAATACCAAGCCCTTCCGCAATTTCCGAAGCGTGATTTATGGTGGTATCTCCGATACCTCTTTTAGGTTCGTTTATTATTCTTTTAAGTCGTATTGAATCGTGAGTATTGTTAATTACCTGAAGGTAAGCAAGAACGTCTTTAATTTCCTTACGGTCAAAGAACCGTGTTCCTCCGATTACCGTATAGGCAACACCGCTTCGCGCGAATACGTTTTCAAGCGCCGCAGACTGAGCGTTCATACGGTAAAGCACCGCATTGGAAGAAGCATTACCGCCATTTCTGATATTAGCAAAAACCTGTTCCGCAACGTATCTCGCTTCTTCAATTTGATTTTCGGCAGTATGCACCTCAATAGGCACGCCTTCCCCGTTATCAGTCCAAAGAGTTTTCCCTTTTCTGCCTTTATTATTGGCAATAACGGCGTTTGCCGCATCGAGAATGTGAGAAGTAGAACGGTAGTTTTGTTCAAGTCTTATTACTTTGGCGTTTTCGTATTCGTCTTCAAAATTAAGAATGTTTTCTATTGTTGCACCACGGAAGCGGTAAATACTTTGGTCGTCATCTCCCACTACGCAAATATTCTTTTCACCCGCAGCCAAGGTTTTTACAAGAACGTATTGAGCAAAGTTGGTATCCTGATATTCATCAACCATAATATAGCGGAATTTATTTCGGTAGGTTGCGGCGACCTCCGGATAATCCTGCAATAATTTTACGGTATTAACTATCATATCATCAAAATCCATTGCATTAGCTTCTTTTAGTCGCTGGGCATAGGCTTCGTATATATCGGCAATTACCCTTCCCTTATAATCATTACCCGCATTTTTACGGTATTCATCGGGGAAAATAAGTTTATCCTTGGAAGATGAAATTTCTCCTATTACGGCTTTAACGGAAAACACCTTATCATCCACGTTAAAGCCTTTCATAATTTCCTTTAAAAGACGCTTTTGGTCGTCGGTATCATACACCGTAAAATGAGAATCATACCCCAAAAGCTCAGCGTATCTGCGTAAAATTTTACCGCAAACCGAATGGAAGGTTCCCGCCCATATATCAAGCCCGTCTTCACCCAGCTTTGCGGAAATTCTTTCTTTAAGCTCCCCTGCTGCTTTATTTGTAAAGGTAATAGCAAGTATCTGCCAAGGATGAACGCCGTCTACCGATAAAAGACTTTCGGGGAAATCCGTTTCTTCTCCGTTTTCATATCTTTTAAGATATTCTATGGACGCATCGGTAAGAAAGGGCACGTATTCGCTGTTATAAGCATTACCGTATTTCACAAGATAAGCTATTCTGTTTACAAGAACGGTAGTTTTTCCGCTTCCTGCGCCCGCAAGAACAAGTACGGGACCTTTTGCGGTTGTAACCGCTTCAAACTGGCGGTCGTTCATTTTGTCAAATTCTTTTCGAATTATTCTTTTTCTCAGTTCCAAAAACTGTGTATCGGTCATTTTATACTCCTAAAACACGTAATCTTTTAAATAAACTGTAACAGTAACGCCGTTACCAGCGATGATGCCGCGGCGCAAAGCGCTACAACTATAAGCGGTTTTTTAAAATAAGCCAAAACAAGCGCGGCAACCGTTCCTACCGCGGCGGTTATATAGTTTCCCGTAGAGTAAAAAATTGACGGAAAAGTCATTGCGGAAAGCACAGCGTAAGGAACGTAATATAAAAAACTTCTGAAAAAGCGGGACTTAATTTTCTTCCGCATTAAAGTAAAGGGAAGCATACGTATAAGGTAAGTAACACCCGCCATTACCACCATATAAATTGCAAGGCTCATTCTTCATCCTCCTTTATAGGGAAGATAACAGCGGCAATAACCGATGCAATCACAGCGCAAATTATTATTGCAAAGCCTGCCGAAACAAAGGGCAAAAAGTATTTGAAAATAACACTTAAAACAACCGCGATTCCTACCGCCAAAAGCACTTTTTTATTTTCCTTGGCAACCGGCACGACAATGGCTATAAACATAGAGTAAAGCATAATTCCAAGTGCTCCCGTAAGTATTGCGGGAAGAACTGTTCCCGCAACCGCGCCCAAAAGCGTACCGCCTGTCCATCCAATGCAAGAAATAAGTACCATCCCCAGCATATAAAGTGGGGTAATTCTGCTTTTCTGGGAATAAGCAACCGCAAAAATCTCGTCGGTTATGCCAAAAGAAGTAATCATACGCGCCGGTACGGAATAGGTACTGTCGATTTTTTGAGAAAGAGAAATACCCATAAGCGCGTAACGAAGATTTATAATAAACTGGGTCAACGCCATCTCCACGTAGCTTCCGGCAGAAGCAATAATTCCTATACCTGCGGCTTGTCCCGCAGAGGTAAGATTGGTAGCCGAAATCAAAGTTGCTTCCAAAACCGAAAGACCGCTTGCTACAGCAGAAATACCAAAGCCGAAGGACACGGAAAGATAGCCCACACAAATCGGCAAGCCGTGTATAATTCCCCTTTTAAAGGTTAGTCTCAAAGAAAATTACACCCTTTCCTATATTGACCAGTTATCGTTAAAGATAACTCCCGCTATGAGAATATCGTTTTCGAAATAAAAAACAAGAGTTTTGTTTTCAAAAGTACAGGTAAGCTTTTTGCAGCCTTCAAGGCTTACCATTGAAAAGAAAAATTCTTCCTCCTCAGCTTCGCCTGATACCGGCTTTAATTCTTCAAGCTCCAAAGCCGACTGAACTTCATACAAGCCGCTTTGACCAACGGAAAATCCGTAAATATCAGCCGAGCCTACAATAAAGGAAACACCTTTATCTTCTTTATCGGGATTGTAATAGTAGTCAAAATCTGCCGTTGAATAAAAATTATAATCAAATCCTTCAACAAAAAAGATTGAATCGTCGTGTCCGTCGCCCGAATGTTCTTCTGCGGAATGTTTACTGATTTCCTTTTCAATATCCGCTATGGGCGTACCTAAAGAAAACTGCGCTTCTTTAATTTGACCAACCGAAATATAGTACTGAATGTCCACGCTGTAACCTTCGCCGTCCTTACCTTCGGATTTGCAACCCGCAAAAGAACAAACAATTAAAAGCGCAAGAAATAAAGCAATAAAGCGTTTCATAATTTTCTCCTTATATAGAGTGTTTGTGTAAAAGCTCACTTCTCTGCTCCCAAAGCTTTTGAGAAAGGTCAACATAATAAGTATGCGGCTTTTCAAAACGTTTCACTTCGTCCCAAAGAAGTTCTACCTGTTCTTTACAATACTGTGAAATTTCTCTTGCAGAAGGGCTTTCATAAACCTGTTTACCCTTTTCATAAACCTTAACCTGCAGCTTTTTAGCAACAAAATTTTCCACCGTTTTGCGTTTCCAGGTATATTCGGGGTGGAATATTTCATAAGGCTTACTATCATCAATTTTTTCGTCACCTAATGTCATAACATCGGCAATACACTTGCCGGTTTCCTTGTCATAAAGACGCCAAGGTATTTTAACACCGGGGATTGTAATTTTTGCGGTGTTTTCACTTATTTTAATTTTGGGAATTATTTCTCCGCCCTTTTCAACGGCAACAAGTTTATAAACACCGCCGAAAACCGGTTCTCTGGCGGCGGTTATTAAGCGTTCTCCCACACCGAAAATATCAACCTTTGCGCCTTGAATAAGCATATCTCTGATAAGATATTCATCCAAAGAGTTGGAAACCACAATTTTACAGTCTTCGTACCCTGCATCGTCAAGCATTTTTCTTGCTTTTTTGGTGATATAGGTAATATCACCGCTGTCAATTCTAATACCGCGCGGTCTTTTCCCTAAGGGTTTGAGAACCTCGTCAAAAACCTTTATTGCGTTGGGAATACCGCTTTTAAGCACATTATAAGTGTCGACAAGTAATGTAGTGCTATCGGGATATTTTTGAGCATAGGTCTTAAACGCTTCGTATTCGCTGTCGAAAAGCTGCACCCAGCTATGCGCCATAGTGCCGGAAGGAGGTACGTCGAAATCCTTGCCGGAAAGCACGCAAGCAGTACCTGTACAACCACCGATAATTGCAGCTCTTGCCCCTAAAACGGCAGCGTCGTAACCGTGAGCGCGGCGGGAGCCGAACTCCAGAACCGGTCTTCCTTCTGCCGCACGTACAATACGGTTTGCCTTGGTGGCAATAAGGGATTGATGGTTAATGGTAAGAAGCACCATAGTTTCCACCAAAAATGCCTGCATAATAGGTCCTCTTACGGTGAGAATTGGTTCTCTGGGGAAAACAGGCGTCCCTTCGGGTACCGCCCATACGTCACATTCAAACTTAAATTCTTCAAGAAACTTCAAATAACGTTCATCAAACAGCTTCAAACCTCTTAAATATTCAACATCGCTTTTACTAAAGGAAAGGTTGTTGAAGTATTCTATAAGCTGATGTAGACCCGCCATAATGGCATAACCGCCTTCATCGGGTACACGGCGGAAAAACATATCGAAATAAGCTACGGTTCCTTCCATTTCACTATCAAGCACACCATTAGCCATTGTCATTTCGTAAAGATCCATAAGCATACTTAAATTTCGGTTATCCATAGTTAACCTCCCTAAAGAATCATTACTAATTATAATACTCCAAAAAAGCCTTATTGTCAACGAAAGCAAAAGAATTCCCTTGATTACAAGGGAATTCTTTTTAGGTTATATTTTAATATATCCTTTACAAAGTCCGTCGCTTTCGGCATAGAGTTTTAATTCACCCTCTGCTCCTGTTAATTTAACTGCAACACTTATTGCGCCCATACGCATTTGTCTATTGGGTAAATTAACGGGGTTATGGTCGCAAACGTCACTTCCCGTACCCACAATAACACCTTTTGCATTAGCAAAGAAACGCACAAAATGAGCCGCATCGGGAACCTCTCTTCCCTCTTCGTCAACAACGTAGCAGGTAAATAAAGCAATATCGCCTTCTTTTACTGCGTTATCGTTTTCAAGACGAAGCTTAAGCGCGTAAGATTTACCGGTGGTAACCTTTTCATCCTGAGCAACCTTTTCACCGTTTTTATAGCCGATTACCTTAAGCTCGCCCTTTTCAAAGGCAACCTTCCATTCACCGTGACCGAAGGGTTCGATTTCCTTTTTGCCAAGAGATTTTCCGTTTAAGAAAAGCTCTGCTTGATCGCAGTTTGTATAAGCCGCAACGTTTATTTCTTCACCTTCCATACCGCACCAATTCCAATGAGGCGCAAGGTGAATCATAGGAGCTTCACTCCAATGAGATTGATTGACAAAAAACGCATCCTTTTTTTGCATATAAAGGTCAATAGCGCCTGCTTGTGAGCACATACGGGGCCAGTAAGTCTCTCCTCTGTGTTCAAAGGCTATCCACTGATATTCGCCCAAAACCCATTCGCGTTCCATAATAAACTTCCAGGTATTTTCTCTTCCCATAAACCAATAGTTAGTATCGTGGTCAAGAGAATTAACGTATCCAACCTTTGTTACGTCCGGGTTAGCGTCGTAATAGAATCCTCTTGAAGTACTGGTAGCACAACATTCTGAAGCAAAAATAGAACGGTCGGGGTACATTTTATGTATTTCGTCATAAAGACGAAGATTATAGTTAACGCCGATTACGTCAAGGCAACCAAAAATTTTGCATCCGTCAGCATTGGAAACAGCCGCCATAATATAACGGTCGGGATCAAGCTGTTTGGCGCGGCGGTACATAGACTTATTTATTCTTTGTCCCACTTCTGTTTTGTGGTGCGGTTCTTCATTGCCAAGGGACCAGAAAATAACAGACGGACGGTTTCTGTCACGCTTCATTACCATTTCCATTTGGGCAATACCCTCTTCGGTCGACTCCATCCAGCGGCATTCGTCCATAACTATAAAACCCATTTCATCGAGAGCGTCCATAGTAGCGGTTGGGTGAGGATAATGAGAACAACGATAGCCGTTAGCGCCCATTTCCTTTATAAGCTCTACCTTGTGGCGAAGAATATTATCCGGCACCGCAAGACCTGTTAAGCCAAAATCCTGATGAGCGCAAACGCCTTTAATTTTAACGGGTTTTCCGTTTAAGAAAAATCCTTTATCAGGGTCGCAGTAGGCGGTACGAAAACCGATTCTGTCGGTAACTGTATCGCATTCCTTACCGTTTTTAATAAGTACGGTTTCGACTGTGTAAAGATTAGGATTATCAATATCCCAAAGAGCAGGATTTATAACTTCAGCGGTATATTTAGCAACGCTTATTTCTTTCGCGCCTACAATAACGCTTCCCTGCGATTCTGCCACAGCGTTACCTTCTTTATCCTTAATTACACTTTTTGCAATAATGCGTTTTGCTCTGCCATCATAATTTTCATTACGGACAGTAGTTTCAATATCAACCTTCCAGTTTTTATCGTCAATTTTTACAGGTCTTGCGTAAACGCCATACATATCAACGCAAATTCTGTCGGTTTTCTTAAGCCATACATCTCTGTAAATACCGCCGCCTTGGTACCACCAGCCCTCATATTCCTCGGTGTTTACGTAAACGGCAAGAATATTTTCTTTTTCGCCAAAATAACAATTATCGGTAACATCCACTTCAAATGTGTTATATCCGCAAAAATTATGCTTCATTAAGCAACCGTTCAAATAAACGGTTGCATGGGTTGCAACGCCGTCAAATATAACCGAAATTCTTTTATCTTTGTCTTCTTCTGAAAGCTTGAAATGCTTTCTGTACCAGCCGTTTGTGTATTTAAAGAAACCGGTAGTGTTGTTTTCTTTTTCATCAGGAGTTTTATTTATAATAAAATCATGGGGTAAATCCACCCATTGCCAGCCTATACTTATAAGTTCTCTTGTGCCTGCGCCCCAACCTTCGGGAACGTCGTTATGATTATAAGAAGCGGGACCCTGAAGTTTTCTTTCAGTCTTGCTTTGCGAGTAAATCGGACCCTTGGTAAAGGGGCGGTCCACCTTCAAATCGCCTTCACAAAAAAGCCAACGGGAGTTAAGCTTTGTTATTTCTCTCATAAGAATTACCTCCAAAAAGGGAAATTGTCAAGATGATTGTATCATTTATCGGTTAAAAGTCTATAGAAAAATGAAAATTTTTTTCACATAAAAAGCAGTAAAAAACACCGATTTTAAAAAATCGGTGTTTTACGTTATTCTTTATACTCAATAATCGCTTCTTTACCGTTAACCGCAGCAGCGGTAATCTTTACAGACTTAACGTTAGGAAGAGAAGGAGTGCTATACATAAGAGGCTGCAAAGTCGCTTCAATAATGGAGCGAAGACCTCTTGCCCCCGTTTTACGTTCAATAGTAAGCTCGGCAATACGCTCTAAAGCTTTTCTTTCAAATATAAGTTCAATGCCGTCCAGTGCAAAAAGCGCCTCATACTGCTTAACTATTGAGTTTTTCGGTTCGGTCATAATACGGATAAGGGTTTCTTTATCCATACCCTTAAGCCCTGTAATAACCGGAAGTCGTCCCACAAGTTCAGGAATAAGTCCGAATTTAACAAGGTCTTGATGGGTGGCGTTTTCCGCCGCCGCCTGAGCCTCCTTGCTTTTGGGAGACTTAACGTCTGCTCCAAAGCCGAGACTTGACCCGCCGATTCTTCTTTCAATAACCTTATCAATTCCGTCAAATGCGCCGGAACAAATAAATAGAATATTGGTGGTGTTGATTTGTATAAATTCCTGTTGGGGATGCTTTCTTCCGCCTTGAGGAGGAACGTTTGCAACGGTACCTTCAAGAATTTTAAGAAGGGCTTGCTGAACACCTTCACCGCTTACGTCGCGGGTAATTGAAGTATTTTCGCTTTTTCTTGCAATCTTATCTATTTCGTCAATATAGATAATACCGCGTTCGGCTTTTTCTATATCGTAATCCGCCGCCTGAATAAGACGGAGAAGAATATTCTCTACGTCTTCGCCAACGTAACCTGCTTCGGTTAAGGTTGTTGCGTCGGTAATAGCGATCGGCACTTCCAAAATTTTAGCAAGAGTTTGAGCGAGAAGGGTTTTACCTACACCGGTAGGGCCGAGAAGCAAAACGTTACTTTTTGCAAGTTCAACACTATCGTCACTTTGCTTAAAAATACGCTTATAGTGGTTGTAAACTGCAACTGACAAGGTGATTTTTGCATCATCCTGCCCAATAACGTATTCGTCGAGTTTTTCTTTAATTTCTTTTGGTTTTGGTAAAACAAATTCTTTTTCTTTATTCTTTTGAGATTTGCGACGGGGTTTTAATTCCTCCCCTTCATCTCCATATAAAAGCGTATTACAGAAGCTTATACAGGCATCACAAATATATACGCCCGGACCTTCTATAATACGACCGACCTCGTCCTGCGTTTTACCGCAGAACGAGCATCGAATCTGTTTATTAACCGAATCTTTAGTTGCCATTAGTTACCTCTCTTGGCAATAACCTTATCTACAATACCGTATTCTTTGGCTTCATTTGCGGTAAGCCAATTATCTCTGTCGGTATCTATCGCGATTTGCTCAAGAGATTTACCGGTGTTTTCAGATAAGATTTTATTAAGATTTTCTCTTGTACGTTCAATATGACGAGCGCTTATGAGAATATCACTTGCTTGGCCTTGTGCGCCGCCCAAGGGTTGATGAATCATAACCTCGGCATTTGGAAGTGCGTAACGTTTGCCTTTTGTTCCTGCGGAAAGAAGGAAAGCGCCCATACTTGCCGCCATACCGATACAAATGGTAGATACGTCGCACTTAATGTACTGCATAGTATCATAAATTGCCATACCCGCAGAAACACTGCCGCCGGGGCTGTTGATATAAAAGCTTATATCCTTATCAGGGTCCTGTCCTTCAAGATAAAGCAACTGGGCGACTATGAGGCTGGCGGAAGCATCGTCAACCTGTCCGTTAAGCATAATAATACGGTCATTTAAAAGGCGGGAGAAAATATCATAAGAACGCTCTCCGCGGCTTGTTTGTTCAACGACCATAGGAACTAAATTCATATCCATAACAATACCTCCATATTTAATATGATTATGCGCAAATTTTACCAATTATAAACAACCTTTAAAAGATTATTCTTCGGTCTTTTCGGCTGCTTTCTTGGTAGTGGTCTTCTTAGCGGTAGAAGCAGTTTTCTTAGCAGCAGGTTTCTTTTCTGCAGCTTCGCCTTCTGCCTTCTTGGCAGTAGTAGTCTTCTTAGCGGTAGAAGTGGTTTTCTTTGCTGTGGTAGAAGCAGTCTTCTTGGCGGCAGGCTTCTTTTCGCCTTCTTCCCCTTCAGCCTTCTTTGCCGCAGGCTTCTTAGCAGTAGAAGTCTTTTTAGCGGCGGGCTTCTTTTCAGCCTTTTCGCTTATTGCGTCAACGTCGGTAATTACGGCGCTGGACTTAACGAGTTCAAGAGCCATTTCTACGGCAATATCCTTCTTAAGTTCTTCTGCGGGAACAGCAGCTTTAACCTGTTCAACGGGAATAGAATACTGTTCTGCCATTTCAGAATACTTCTTGTCTACGTCTTCATCGGCAACGGTGATGTTTTCAAGCTTAACGATTTTCTCAAGAGCAAGACGCATTTTAACCTGCTTTTCAGCTTGAGGACGGTAAGTCTTGGAAATTTCTTCAATAGAAGCACCGGTATACTTGATATAGTTTTCAAGGCTCATACCCTGAGACTGGAGACGGTAGTCAAGGTCACGAAGATTTTGCTGTACACGGTTATTGTACATAGCCTCGGGAATTTCACCCTTAATAGAATCAATAATTTGGTCAAGAAGTCTGGTTTCGGTTTCGTCTTCAGCAGCTTTTTGTTTTCTTTCAAGAGCTTTAGCCTTAAGGTCGGCTTTGAGTTCTTCAAGAGTATCAAATTCGCTTACGTCTTTAGCAAATTCATCGTCGATTTCGGGAAGCTCACGCTTCTTGATTTCATGAAGCTTAACCTTAAATACAGCAGCCTTGCCCTTAAGTTCTTCTGCATGATATTCTTCGGGGAAGGTAACGTTTACGTCGAATTCGTCATTAACGTTATGACCGATAATCTGTTCTTCAAAGCCGGGGATAAACTGACCGGAACCGAGTGTTAAAGTGTAAGCCTCGCCCTTGCCTCCTTCAAAAGCTTTGTCGTCCACAAAGCCTTCAAAGTCAATAACGGTAATATCACCGTTTTCAGCAGCTCTGTCTTCAACAGCAACTACGCGTGCGTTTCTGTCAGCCATAGCCTTAACAGATTCTTCGATTTCAGCATCGTCAACACTTACTTTGAGACGTTCTTCCTTAAGGCCCTTATATTCACCGATTTCAATTTCGGGAACAACAGTAAGGGTTACCTTAAAGTCAACGCCGTCTTCTTTGCTGATAGAAACGAGATCGAAATCCATTTTATCGTCAACAATTTCAACGCCTGCCTCAACCGCAGCTTCTTCAAGAGCAGCACCGTAAAGGCTGTCCAAAGTATCCTGGAAGAAAGCTTCTGCGCCGTAATACTTTTCAATGAAGCTTACGGGTGCTTTACCTTTACGGAAACCGGGAACAGTAATTTTTTTGCTTTCACGACGCATAACGTCGCCAAGCGCCTTTCTGAAAGTTTCTCCGTCGATAACTACCTCAAGTTCATAACGGTTAGTATCGACTTTTTTTGCATTTTTCAAACTCATGGAAATACCTCCGCAAAATTTATCAACATATACTATAACATATATTGTAAAAAATTTCTACAATTATTTGGAAAAAATATCAAATAATTTCTTTAATATAATAAGGAGTGAAGTCTATACAGTCACAAGACAGCAGTTTAAAGCTGATTGAACCGTATTTTTTGGGGCTGTTATTAAGTCCTGCACCGTGAATATGGCCGTGATAAACTTTATCAACACCAAACTCATTCAATACTTCTATAATAGGTTCGGCGACCTGTTCACCGTATACCGGTGGGTAATGCATAAATACAACAGGCGTAAGATTTTCGTTTTTTGCCGCGGTAAGAGAAGTTCTCAACCTTCCCGCTTCCCTTTGGATAATAACCTTGTCCGCTGACTTTTCACCAAACCAACCGCGTGTACCGCAAATGGCAAAATTTCCCGCTTTATACATATTGTTAAAAATAATTTCAACAGTTTCTATTTTGTTTAAAACAAAAAATTCGTGAATTTTCTTTGCAGTAGACCACCAAAGATCGTGGTTACCTTTTAAAATAAGTTTTTTACCGGGCAGAGAATCAAGAAATCGAAAATCTTCAAGCGTTTCACTAAGTTTAAGCGCCCAAGAAAAATCCCCCGGCAAAACCACAATATCATCTTTTTCAACAATACGCTTCCAATTGGCTTTTATTT
Source organism: Acutalibacteraceae bacterium (assembly GCA_045646245.1). Taxonomy (GTDB): domain Bacteria; phylum Bacillota; class Clostridia; order Oscillospirales; family Acutalibacteraceae; genus SIG607. Next base: position 34,754 of record JAZRKJ010000039.1, on the reverse strand, counting down.
TTTCGGTGTGGTTTTCCCATCCGTAAAAAATATCCATCGGTTTATCAGCCGAGAAAGACAAATGCAAATCAGAAATACCGAAAATTTTCAAAAAATTCCCTCCTTTTAAATGTAGTAAAGAAACTTATTGGGGCAATAATATAATTGACCTTACGGTCTGAAAGGAAATGATAAAAATGGAAAACATGAAAAACGAAAAAATCGTACCCGGAATCCTTTGCGACGCCACACATTGCGTTCACCACACCAGTGATGACCGTTGTACCGCAGGCGCAATTCAGGTTGGTTACAAAAGCGCGTGTCAGTGCAGCGAAACCGCCTGTACCACCTTCAGAGCAAAAGACTGATTCCACTAAAAGCACCCGCAAGGGTGCTTTTATCATTTGAACGCATCTTTAATATAATTAAGCTTATATTTATGTTTCCCATCTTGGTTTATTACCGTGATTTCCGCAACGTCAAAGCGGTAACGATAATCAAGATACGTTTTTGAAACAAAGAATTTTGCCGTTTGTTTTATTCGGTTTTGTTTTACAAAATCCACCGCTTGCGCCGGTGAAACCATAGCGTTTTCAAAACGGGTTTTAACCTCTACGAAAAGAATCAAATCCCCTTTTTCGGCAATGATGTCTATTTCACCGAAACGGCTTCGGAAATTTCTTTTAAAAATGATAAATCCTTTTTTGCGCAAAAATGACGCGGTTATATCTTCGCCCTTTTGTCCCAGTAAAATATTTTCGCTCATAACAGTTTAGTTAAAAACGAAGGACGGTGGATTTGGGTAACACCGTACTTTTTAATTGCTTCAACGTGCGCTTTGGTTCCGTAGCCCTTATGCTTTTCGAACCCGTATTCGGGATACTTCCTGGCATATTCAAGAAGCAAACGGTCACGGGTCACTTTTGCAAGAATGCTAGCAGCGGCAACCGACATACTTTTTGCGTCGCCCTTTACTATGCACTCGCCGTTAATGTCCAGCATAGGAGGATAACGGTTACCGTCAATTAAAGCGTAATCCGCTTTGAAATTCAATTTTTCTACCGCGCGGCACATCGCAAGATAAGTGGCGCCGAGAATATTAACTTCTTCTATTTCCTCTACGCTTCCAAACGCAATACCGTAAGCAACCGCATTTTCAACAATTACGTCGTAAAGAGCTTCCCTTTTCTTTTCGGTAAGCTTTTTGGAATCGTCAAGACCTTCTATAACAAGACCTTCGGGTAAAATAACCGCGGCGGCACAAACAGGACCCGCAAGAGGACCTCTGCCCGCTTCATCAACCCCGCAAACGTATTTTGCGCCTTTTTCTCTTGCCTTATTTTCGTAACTGTAATCAGGCATTACTGTTCACCCTTTCAAGGGAAATTTTTCCTATTTTGCAATTTCTGAACTCTTCAAGTAACATAGCAGAAGCACGTAAGGTATCACACTCACCGCCACGCATTACCATTCCGCGTTTTTTAGCCACGGTGCAGAGCAAATCATAAGAATCAAGAGAAAAATCCAATTCGCCGAAGCGCTGGATTAAAAGGGATTTATACGACTTTGAAAGAGTTTCCAGTAACCGCATACCAAGCAGTTCAACGTCTACAACGTTATCCTTAACCGCACCCGTAAAAGCAAGCCTTTCACCTACGTTTTTATCTTCAAATTTCGGCCAAAGAACACCGGGGGTGTCGAGCAACTCAAGCTGCTTATCTACAGTAAACCACTGGCTTCCTCTTGTTACACCGGGGCGATTTTCGGTTTTCGCTTTATTCGACCCCGCCATACGGTTAATAAAGGTAGATTTACCAACGTTAGGGATTCCCACAACCATAAGGCGAAGAGGTTTTCCCGCCATACCCTTTTCGGCATTTGCTTTGATTTTATCCGCAAGAATTTCCCGAACCTTAAGTACGAATTTGTTGAGCCCTTTTCCGGTACGGCAGTCCACGGCAATAGCGCCTATATTCTGACCTTCAAACCAACGAATCCAATCTGCCGTAGCGTCATTGTCAGCCATATCGCATTTATTAAGAATAACAAGCATTGGCTTTTTACCAAGCAATTTTGGTATATCGGGATTTCGGCTTGATGCAGGAATTCTTGCATCTACAATTTCCGCAACAGCGTCAACCAAAGCTATTTCCTTTTCCATTTGACGGCGTGTTTTGGTCATATGACCCGGAAACCATTGTATGTATTGAGCCTCGCTCATTATTACAGTCCCCCCATTTTATTAAAAGGAAGCACTCTGAACACCGCTTTCCCAAGGATATAACGTTCGTCTACCATACCGCCGTTACCGATTCTTGAATCACGGCTGTCCATAGATTCGTTACGGTTGTCACCCAAGCAGAACACGTGACCTTCAGGAACTCTTATGGGGAACTTAACGTCGTATTGCAAATTAGTGGGAGTTTTAGTATAGGGTTCATCCAATGCAATTCCGTCAACGTAAACCACACCCGCCTCAAAATCAATATCAACGGTTTGACCGGCGGTGGCTATAACTCTTTTGATTATCGGACCGTTAGCTTCGCTGATATCTGCATTATTTTGAGCGTTTCTGGAAATTACAACAATATCACCCGCTTTGGGAGTATAAAACCAATCGGTAATTATTACCTTTTCGCCTTCAATAAGAGTGTTTTGCATGGAGTCCCCCACTATGGTTGCAACTCTAAAAGCAAAAGTGAAAATAATAACAACCGCAAGAAGGGCGCTGACAACAACTTCAAGCCATTCAAACGCTTCTCCCGCTGCAGAATTTTTCTTTTTGGTTTCGGGATTTTTAGTTTCAGTTTCCATAAACCGTACTCTCTTTCGTAAAAATGAAAAAAGGAGACAACACGCGTTGCCTCCTTCCCTTTTTCTTAGCCAATCAATTCTTTAACCTTGGCAGCCTTACCAACTCTATCACGGAGATAGTAAAGTTTAGCTCTGCGAACACGACCGTTTCTAACGAGCTCAACCTTGGCAACGTTGGGAGAATGTACAGGGAATACACGCTCAACGCCTACACCGTAAGAAACTCTGCGAACAGTGAAGGTTTCAGAAATACCGCTGTTATTCTTTGCAATAACGGTACCTTCGAAAATCTGAATTCTTTCTCTTTCGCCTTCTTTGATACGTACGTGAACCTTTACGGTGCTACCGATATTGATCACGGGGGGTTCTTTCTTAAGGCATTCTTCGGTTAACTTTTTAATAGCGTCCATTTTAATTTTCCTCCTAAATTTTTTCAGACGTTCATACCCGTAGTAAAAACACGACAGAGGACCATCCGCTTTAATGTCGAACTATTCGGCATCAAACCCACCTAAAAGGAGTAGGTGAAATCAAATGCTAAAGTATTATACTACAACTTTTTGCAAAAAGCAAGTATTATTTTTATTTTTTTCAAAACCCTGCAATCACCTAATAATTATTATGTAAAATATCTTGCTTATTTATATCTTTTATAATATAATATAAGAGTATGTTTATATTATGTATTATTTTAACGGAGGCATTCCTTTGAACAGAACCGTTTATCTTGATAACAGCGCTACCACCAAGCCCTGTAAGGCGGCGGTAGAAGCTATAAACAATTGTCTTACCGAAAACTGGGGGAACCCTTCTTCCTCTTATCTTTTGGGAATCGACGCCCTTGAAACAATTGAAGCTGCGCGTAAAACAGTAGCCGCTTCCATTGGCGCAAAACCCGACGAAATATATTTTACGGGAAGCGGTACCGAGGCTAACAATATTGCTGTTTTCGGCGCGGCAAGAAGCCTGAAAAAAAGCGGTAACAAAATTGTTTCAACAACAATTGAGCATCCTTCGGTACTAAATGCGCTTGAGGAACTAAAAAAAGAAGGTTTCGAAATAGTTCTTCTTTCTCCCGACAAAGACGGCGTTATAAACGCACAGGAATTAAATAACGCTATTGACAGCAAAACCGTGCTTGTTTCAATAATGCTTTGCAACAACGAAATCGGTTCAATACAGCCCGTATATGACGCTTCAAGGATTATTAAGGAAAAAAACTCCCCTGCTCTGCTGCACTGCGATGCGGTACAAGCTTTTGGAAAAATCCCCACCAAAGTAAGCCGTCTGGGCGTTGATTTACTTAGCGCCAGCGGTCATAAAATCCACGCTTCGAAGGGCATAGGCTTTCTTTATAAATCCGCCAAAGTCCACATTCCGCCCATTATTTTCGGCGGCGGTCAAGAAAAAGGGATTCGTTCCGGTACCGAAAGCGTTCCCCTTATTGCGGGACTTGCTGCGGCGGTAAAGTCATTACCGAACCTTGAAAGTCAATATTCCGTTCAAAAACAATTGTACGAAAAAGCAAAAGAATTACTTATAGCCACCGAAAAGATAACCGTAAATTCCCCCGACAACGCGCTTCCCTATATACTCAACGTTTCGGTGGACGGCTATAAATCGGAGCCAATGTTAAACGCTCTTGCCGCAAAGAATATTTTCGTTTCCAAAGGAAGCGCTTGCGCAAAAGGACATCGCAGTTACGTGCTTAGTGAAATAGGTCTGAATAACGACAGAATCGACAGCGCACTGCGTATTAGCTTTTCAAGAGAAAATACGTTGGAGGACGTAGAGTACCTCTGTGAAGCAATCAAGGAAATTACTACTAAAATGAGAAGGTTTAAATAACGATGAAAGAAATTATTCTTATAAAAAACGGTGAGCTCATACTTAAAGGTCTTAATAAAAGTACCTTTGAAAGTATGCTTATGAAAACCATTCGACGCCGTTTACACGATTTGGGAAAAGTAAGCGTAAAAAGTGCGCAGTCCACTATTTATATTGAACCCGCTGAAGAAAATTTTGATTTTGAAGAAGCAATTGAACGCGTAAGCAAAATTTTCGGAATCGTTGCTTTCAGCCGCTGCGCCGCCCTTAACAAAGATATGGACGAAATACTTTCGGTAGTTGCCGATTATGTAAGACCTTCTTTGCAAAACGTTAAAACCTTTAAGGTCGTTGCCAAAAGAAGCGATAAAGCCTTCCCTTTAAAGTCCCCCGAAATAGCGGCACAGGTTGGCGGAGCAATTCTTTCGGCTATGCCTTATTTAAAGGTTGACGTTAAAAATCCCGATATTATTGTTTCGGTTGAAATAAGGGATTACGCCGCTTACATTCACGCCGGTCAGCTTCACGGTGCAGGCGGTCTGCCTGTAGGCAGCTCCGGTAAAGCCACAATTTTAATTTCAGGCGGAATAGACAGTCCCGTTGCCGCCTATACTATGGCTAAACGCGGTCTTATACTTAATGCCGTTCACTTTGCCAGTCCTCCCTACACGGGACCTCTTGCAGAAAAAAAGGTGAAAACTCTTCTTCAAAAGGTTTCGGAATACAGCGGTGAAATTAAACTTGCCATCGTTCCCTTCACCGAAATTCAGGAAGCTATTGCCGAAAACTGTAAAGAAGAATATTTCACCCTTATTATGAGAAGAATGATGATGCGTATTGCCGAAAAAATCGCAATAGATTCAGGCAGCAAGGCGCTTATAACCGGCGAAAGCCTCGGTCAGGTTGCAAGTCAGACTCTGCCTGCAATAGGCGTTACCGATATAGTAACCAAAGAACTACCGGTGCTTCGTCCGCTTATTGGTATGGACAAGGAAGAAATAATTATAATTTCACGAAAAATCGACACCTTTGACACTTCCGTATTACCTTACGAAGATTGTTGTACCGTTTTCACCCCGCGGCATCCACGCACACGCCCCACAATAGAAGAATGTGTTGAAGCCGAAAGCGCCTTTGATTTCCAGCCGCTCATTCAAAAGGCGATTGAGGATACCGTTTATTCCCGTATTAACCGCAACGGTGAAAGCGTTTAAAGGAGAAATTTAATGAATACCGAAATTATATGCTTTGCTACGGGCAAGAACAATGAAAATCTACCCGAATGTGAAAAGCTTATTTACACTCTTATTGATCAATTAGGACTGAACATCCCCGAACGCACCCAATGTTCTGCGGAAGAAAAGCAGCTTGCCTCCGCTTATAAGGAAGCCGTTGCAAACAATCACGTCGTTTTTATTTGCGGTGACGTAGAGATTTCAAAAGCTCTTATTTCAAAAATCTACCGTATAAAATCGGAAATTAGCGAAGAATATAAAAACTTTTTATTAAGACGCGGAGAAGAAGTAAGTGAAGAAACCTTTTCATTCCCTGCGGGCTGTAAGGTTATTTATTCCAGAAAAACGGGAGAAAGTGCTTTCATACTTAAAGCAGGCGGAAAAGTGATTTTTGTTTTACCGACCAACCCCGTTTCGCTGAAAACAATTCTTGACGATTACGTTATTTCTTATTTTTCAAAAGAAAAGGGATTATGTCTTTCCCGCGCCCAAATAAAATTATTCGGCGCTGACGAAAAGGAAGTTTTTTCCCTTATAAAATCCGTTAAGAGTGAGTATAAAGTCAAAATACTCACCGTTTCGTCATACGGTAATATTTCTTTAGAAGTTTCTTCCTGCGCCGAAACAATAGAAGATGCCGATAACGCTTGCTTTGGCGCAATAACCGAAATAAGAAACCGTTTTGCCGATAATATTTATGAAATCGGCAGCAGAAGTCTTGCGGAAGTAACGGTAGAGCTTCTTAAAAGAAGCGGCCTAAAGGTTTCCACCGCTGAAAGCTGCACAGGAGGTATGCTTTCCGAATCAATCACTTCGGTTGCGGGCGCTTCCGACGTGCTTGAAATGGGGGTATGCGCTTACTCCAACCGTATCAAAAATGAAGTTGTAGGAGTAAGCAATGATATTATAAATACTTTTGGTGCAGTCAGCAAGGAAACTGCCGCCGCTTTGGCAAAAGGTATTTTGAAAAACAGCGGCGCCGATTTAGGCATAGGTATTACAGGTGTTGCAGGGCCCGAAAAAAGCGAAGGCAAAGCAGTCGGCACCGTATACATCGCTTTATGCGACCGAAACAATTTGTGGGTTGAGTTATTAACCCTTCCCGAAACTCTCCACAGAGACGAAATTCGCGAGTATTCTGTTTGTTTTACTCTTGACCTTATACGCAGATATATTCTTGCTCTTCCCGAAGTTTTACCCGGTAGCATCAGCGACCTGCCGGTTCAGCCGGATTTGGTTACTTCACAGTCTCAAGAAGCTCCGGTCAATTCAGAACCCGAAAGCGAAACCGTAGTTCCCGTTGAAATCAAAGACGAAGCATCTCCCGTTTTCATTCCCGAAGAAAACATCACTCCGATTTTTATTCCCGAAGAAACCGAAGAAGAGCTTCCTTTGTTCGTACCTGAAGCCGAAGAAACCGCTTACGCTGATTTTATCCACGATGACTACGGCAAAAACAAAAATTCTAACGATGATTCTCCCGAAATCGCCGCAGATAACTACCATGATGAAATCGGAATTATATTAGACAGCGACGATTTTGAACGTCCCCAAAAAGCAAAAAAAGAACGCAATACCGAAAAAGCTCCCAAAGCAAAAAAAGCTAAAGGCATAAAAATAGCATTCTTGGTTGTTATTGCCTTACTTTTGGTTGTTTCAATTATTTTCGGAAGTTTCTTCTTTAAAGTTTACCGCGATTTATCTCAAATTGATTCTGCCCGCGAAATATTCTCTACCCTTTCTGCAGACCAAGCGTTTATAAAGCTTTCGGAAGAAAACCCCGACTTTAGTGGTTGGATAAGTATTGGCGACACAAAATTAGACAACCCCGTATACAAAACCAATGATAATTCATTCTACGCCACCCATAATATGAAAAAGCAGCAAAGCCGTTACGGCGCATTGTTCTTTGATTACCGCAATACGGTGTTCGGCGAAGGAAAAAGCAAAAATTTGGTGGTTTACGGTCAAAATATGAATGATGGCTCAATGTTCGGAACCCTTTCAAATTACCAAGGTCTTGATTTTCTTAAGTCTCATTCCGAAATTCACCTTACTACCAAAGACGGTAAAGAAACCTATAAAATATACGCAGTTATCGTAACCAACGCAAGCAAAGAACAGGACGACGGTCACTTTTTTGATTTTGCCCGTCCGAATTTTGATAACGCTACTTTTGATTCTTGGGTATCAGAGCTTAAATCAAAAAACCTTTACATAACTGATTTACAAATAAATTACGGTGATTCATTACTAACGCTTGTTACGACCAGCTCGGCTTTTAAAAACGCAAGGCTTGTTGTTGTAGCAAAAAAAGCAGTAGCAGGTGATTATTCAGCTACCTACGCCGTTAATCCGTCTACCGTTTACCCAAAAGCGTGGTACGAAGCTAAAAATATCACTCCCGATACAGGCGGCAAACCTGCCGTCACCCCCGAAATAGATGGCAATTCTTCGGAAAATTCATCAGCCGATGAAAGTTCTTCAGAAGAAAGTTCTTCCGAAAGCAGTTCTTCAGAAGAAAGTTCATCACAGACACCTTCTACACCATCCACTCCGCCTACCCCATCCACACCTCCGAGTTCCTCGGAAGAAAGTTCCTCAGAAGAAAGTTCTTCGGAAGAAAGCTCGTCCAACAATTCCTCCAATGATTCTTCCGATGCTTCTTCCGGCGGTTCAAGCAGTGGAGAGGATAATTCTTCCGGTGATACCAACACCGAAAACACAACTACGGAATAAATAATTCAATAGGAGCATAGATTATGATACAGAATTTAAAAATTGACATTATCTACTACGACACCCCTACCGATTTTGAATTTGAATTCAATCTTGGAGGTTGCTGTCATTCAAGAGTTCTTAATAACAGAACGTCATCTCCCAAAGAAATGATAGAGTGTCTTTCCAAAGCGGTTGGCAGAAGCCGTGTAATTCTTATGGTGGGTAAGCTTGACGGTTCCGACGGTTTGTACAGCCTTATTTCCAAAGCTATCGGAGTTTCGCTTTGTGATGTTGACCCCGACGAATACGGCATTGCTTCCAAAAGCAGTACTACCGTAATCGAAAATTCCCTCCCTCTCGTCAGTTCCGACGGAATTCTTGCAGGTTGTATTATTGAAAGCGGTCCGCAATCTATAATTTTACTTCCCGACGGCAAATCCATTAGAAAAGACGTTTGTGAAAACCTTGTTTTCCAATACATAACGGCTGTAAGCCGTACTCCCGATACCGAAACCGTAATCACCTCTGACAGCGCAGAGGAAGACAACGTTTCTGTTGAGAATCCTTCTGAAGAAGTTGTTGCAGAGGACATAGCCGACGGCGAAGTTAAAGAAGAAAGCGACAACGCGGTCGAAGAAGAATTTGAAGAAATTCTTACGGCAGAAAAAGCTGAAGAGCAGGAAGAATTCGTTGATGAAAAGCCTGCAGAGGAAGAAGCTGAAGAGGTTAATCCGGAGGCGGAATTTATTGATATCTTTGCCGACGATAACGACTCAAGGGAAGATAGCAGTCAGGAAGAACCTTCAGACGACGATTTCAAAAAATACGAAAAATATGAAAAGTACGACGACGAAGAATACGATGAGTATGAAGAGTACGATGAAGACGATTACAGCGAGCCTAAGCCCGCTTCCAAAGGACTTAATGTCTTTATATGGGTAATTTTGGGTCTTATGTTTATTATAGCTGCCGCGCTTATTTATATTTTAGTTTTAACACCATTAACAAAAGGCGTTAACGTTGCCGACTATATCCGCCAAATTATAAATCTTTAACGTTTAAGAAGGTATATTATGGCAGAACAATTAGCTGAATTTTTTCAAGATAAGGTACCACCGGAATTGGCGATTTTTTTAATTTCAATGCTACCCATATTGGAGCTGAGAGGCGGTATGGTCGCTGCCGCAGTTTTACACGTTAACTTTTGGGTTGCTTTCCCGATATGCGTAATAGGAAATATGTTGCCGATTCCCTTCGAGCTACTGTTTATCCGCCGTGTTTTAGAATGGCTTAAAAAGACCAAGCTGTTCCGCAAAATGGCGTTAAAGCTGGAAGAAAAGGCTCAAAAGAAAGCTCAGGATAAAGCAATTCAAAAATATAAAGAATGGGGCCTTTTCGTTTTCGTTGCGCTTCCCTTACCCGGTACAGGCGCTTGGACAGGTGGGCTTGTAGCAGACGTTCTTGATTTAAGAATGAAAAAGGCCCTGCCTATTATAGCGATAGGCGTTATAACCGCCGGAATTATAATGGCTGTTATAACCTACGTTATCCCCTACGTAATATCTCTTATATAAAACAAAACCGAAGTTTTTAAAACTTCGGTTTTTATTTTTTATTGAGCGTTATTGGAGCCAACCGTTATTGCGGTTGTGTAGGATTTACCCGCTCGGTAATATTTGACTGAAACGGTATCTCCGGGTTTACATTCAGCAATAAGGGAATTCAGCCCGTTATAATCGCTGACCGCTGTACCGCCAAATTCGGTAATAATATCGCCGTTCTTTATTCCTGCTGTATCTGCAGGTCCGCCCTCTACAACGTTTTTAACAACTGCGCCCGCGGGATAGCCGTACTCCTCAAGCCTTTGAGCTGTCCAGTTATCGCTAAAGGATACGCCGATATAAGGATCGGGAGTAGCTTCCTTATCAATAACCTTGTTACATACATCCACAACTTTGTTAACGGGAATTGCAAATCCCATTCCGTTTGGAGTTTCTGCAACGATTTTCGAACTGGGAATTCCTATAAGCTGACCTTTGATATTGACAAGCGCGCCGCCATCAACGGTAGAGTTTATTATAGCGTCGGTTTGAATAAGAGAAAGCGCCGTTTCATTTGAAGCGGAGTTTTCTACCTTACGGTTGATACCGCTTATTATTCCGTAAGTTACGGAACCCATATAATCAATACCGCCGGGCGAACTTACCGCTGCCACGTATTGGCCTACCGCAAGTTTTTTAACGTCGCCGATTTCAATAGCCGTCAATCCTTTAGCTTCAACCTTAAGCACAGCAAGGTCATAAGAAATATTATATCCTACGATTTCGGCTTCTACGGGATTTTCTTTATCAAAGGAAAAGAAAACTTCTATGGAAACGTTTGCCTTTTCGGTGGCTTTTTGAATAACCGAATAATTGGTAACTATATATCCGTCTTCGGAATAAATTATACCGCTTCCTTCTCCCGCAGCCTTTTTGCTTCCGCCAAAGAATTCGTCAACCGCAGTCGACGTCCTCACAAATACAACGCTTGGGGAAACTTTTTTAGCCACAGCTTCAATATTAGAATTTGAACTTTCATCAACCGCAATTGTAACGTTAGTAGGATTTTGGTTAACTACCCCGCTGTCTTCAGGTTGGGGTATTTGTGAAATAAGGTACTTAGCAGATGCAAAACCGCCTGAAAGCCCTATTATAAGAGATAATACAGAGCTTATTATGATAACCTTTAAATTGCTTTTAGAGCGTGGAGCTTCATTTTTTTCCACCGCATTATCCAAATTATGCTCGTCCATAAAGTTTACTCCTTTATAAATCACACATTTTCGGGTTGGTCTTTTTTATTTTTAAAATCTTTTACAAAGGTGATAATAACGTATACCGCAAGGGCAACAATTACCAAAATCGCCAATGCAATGCCGATTACGGCAAAAAGACTTACTTCCTCGGGTTTGTCGGTTTCGCCGAAATCAAGACCTACTACTATGTTTTTAATTCGTGCATCCGTTTTGGTTTTAACCGAAGCTCCCGGCACCGTAAAGGTAACAACGTAAAGGGTACTGTGTTTTACGGTTACGTACTGACGTGTAGTATAATTCTTTTCTTGGTCTGATAAATCGGTGACGATATAGTCGTTCCCCGCCATATTTATCAGCGAATACTCAGAAGAAAGAGTTTTATCTGCAAAATCCTTTATATCGTCTTTCGAAATATTTGCAAAATCTTTGATATTTTGGGTAAATTCGGTTTTGTCACCCGTCAGTTCAAAAACAAAAGCATTACCGTTATCAGCCCCGTAAAGTAACACGTTATTTTCGGCAAGATATTTTTTAAATTCATCTTCCGAAATATCGAATATTTTACCATCCTTCGAGGGAACGTTATCTTTAGTGCAAAGGGTTAAACCCTCGGTATTTTTAAGAGAAACTTTTCCTTCGTTTTCCGCGGCAAAAACCGGAAACACAAACAAAAGAACAGCGACAGCAAATGCTATAATCCTTTTCATAGCCGCTCCTTAAATTCCGTTTTGTTTTTTAGCGGCGGTTACGGTATTACACATAAGCATTGCTCTTGTCATAGGACCTACGCCACCTGGAACGGGAGTAATCATAGATGCAATTTCTTTTGCTTGGTTAAACAAAACGTCGCCGCAAAGCTTACCGTCTTCTCCTCTGTTAATGCCAACGTCAATAACAATAGCGCCGGGCTTTATCATATCTTCGGTTACAAAGCCTGCTCTGCCAACCGCACTTATAAGTATATCGGCGCCGCGGCAAACCTCCGCAAGATTACGAGTTCTTGAGTGACAAATGGTAACCGTTGCATTGGAATGAAGCATAAGCATAGCCATAGGCTTTCCTACTATATTTGATCTGCCTATAACAACGCAATTTTTACCGTTTGCGTCGATTTTATAATACTTAAGCATTTCCATTATTCCCGCAGGAGTGCAAGGCAGAAAATCGTATTTTCCCATCATAATTCTGCCAACGTTTTCTGGGTGAAATGCGTCAACGTCTTTTAATGGAGAAATAGCCTCTAACACCTTTGTTTCATCCAGGTGGCGAGGCAACGGAAGCTGACAAAGAATTCCGTTAACCGCTTTGTCGTTGTTAAGCTCCGCAATAAGACTTAAAAGCTCTTCCATTGTGGTTTCTTCGGGTAAAGCGTATTCCTTTGAAGCTATACCCAGTTGGTCACAGTCTTTACGTTTGTTTGCAACATAAACCGTAGATGCAGGGTCATTACCCACAAGGATTACTGCAAGGCATACTTCTATACCTTTATCATTTAATTCCTTTACTTCCTTTGCGGCGTTGCCTTTAACAAAAGCTGCAACTTCGCGTCCGTCAATTATTTGAGCCATGGTTATTCCTCTTCTTTCCGTACAGCTTGCTCATCTTCAAGTTCGTCTGCTTCTTGGTTATCTGCTTCTTCTTTTATTTCACCGTTTTCATTTTCTTCCGATTCTTCAATTTCTTCGCTGAACATTTCAACATACGGAAGGCTTTCGGATTTTACGGATGCCCTTTTACTCATAATAACGTAAAGAACAATACAAATAATAAAGGCTACCGCCGAAACAAACATAGAAATAGGCAACTCGCCGTTACCCAGCTTTAATTGGTCTGTACGAATAGATTCAATAAAGAATCTGCCGAAGCCGTACCAAATGCCGTAAAGAAGAAAAATCTGTCCGCTGAATTTGCGTTTTTTACTGATATGATTAAGTATAAAGAATCCGACTAAGCACCAAACTGATTCGTAAAGGAAGCAAGGGTGAACCAATCCGCCGCCTGCGCCGTATATGTCAGGGTCAGTTCTGGTAACTTCACTTTGCATTCCCCACCAACTGCTGCCCGTAACGGTACCGTAGGCTTCTTGATTTATAAAGTTACCCCAACGTCCGATTCCTTGACCGATAAGAAAACCTGCAGAGGCGATATCGAACATATCAAGAATTTTAACTTTTCTTATTTTACACATAAGTGCGCCGCATACAAACGCGCCTATTACTGCGCCGTATATAGCAAGTCCCGAAAATCCGGCACCTGTGCCAATACCGAAAAATTCTTTAACAGAATCAATTCTGTCGCCTGTTTCGTTTCTGAAAATGCAGTAATAAAGTCTTGCGCAAAGTACCGCAACAGGTATGGTAACTATTACAACATCAAGCATACGATCGCGGTCAAGATTATATCTCGGCGCATATTTCATACCGTAAAGAAGCGCTAAAAGACATCCTAAACCAATAATGATACCGTACCAATAAATGCTCCAGCCGCCTATTGTAAACGCCACTTCATTTACAGTAAGCTCAATACCGAAAATTTCTATTTCGTGAGTCATATTATTCATCCTTTCTTATTCTCTCGGTAAAATAACCGACAGCACAGATTTTTCTTCCTTTAATGCTAAAAGACAGTTTTTAACGTCTTGAGCCGTTACGCCGCTGACAAGCTCTTGCTCATCAAAAAGTCCAAACCCGAACATAGCGCATTCAGCCATAGCCGAAGCAATGCTTTCACAGCTGTTAAACCTTCTGAGAATATCCCCGTACATAGCGCGTTTAACCGCCTTTAAAAGCTCTTCATCTATTCCGTTTTTCAAAAGCTTTTCGATTTGGAGCAAAACCTTTTCTTTAACCTTTTCGGGGTAATCGGATTCTCCCGAAAACATAACGCAAGCGTATCCGTTGCCGGTAAAGTATTCTGTTTCAAATTCATCGTTTATAAGCTCTTCATCGGTAAGCTCTTTATAAAGAGATGAACAGTCACCTGCAAGTATTTCAAGGGTAACACCCATAGCAATACGTTCTTTTGCACTTTTTTCAGGGGCGGTAACGGTTTCTTTAAAGCCGAGACAAAATTGCGGAGACGCAACGTCCAGATGTTGTTCGGTATACTTTTCCTTAACTGCGTCGGGTTCGTTAATTTTTCCTCTTACAACCGTAACGGGTTCTTTTTTAATCAAGTTTTTCTCAACTTGCAAAGCCACTTCATCAGCGTTAACGTTACCCGCAACCGCAACAAACATATTAGCAGGATTATAAAAAGTATCGTAACAACTGTAAAGAAGTTTATCGGTAATTTCGGCAATACTTTGGGTTGTACCCGCAATATCTATTCTCACGGGATGTTCAAAGTACATAGCTTCCAACATATTGAAAAGCACACGCCAAGCAGGACTGTCGTCGTACATTCGTATTTCCTGACCTATTATTCCCTGTTCCTTTTGAACGGTTTTTTCGGTAAAATACGGATGTTGTACAAAATCCAACAGTATATCAAAATTATCTTTAAATCTGTCAGAACAGGAAAACAGATAACAGGTTCTGTCAAAAGAGGTATACGCATTAGCCGAAGCGCCGGTTTCGGCGTAGCGTGAAAACGCGTCACCGTCTTCGCTTTCAAAAAGCTTATGCTCCAAAAAATGGGCAATTCCTTCGGGCACGTTTAAGAAAGTTTTACCGCCGTCGGTACTGAACGAAGTATCAATTGAACCGTATTTAGTACCGAAAAGAGCATAACAGGAAGAATAATCAGGTTTTTCCATAACGAAAACCTTAAGTCCGCTATCAAAAGTAAAACAAACGTAAGAATCACCGAAACGGTTAGAAAAGACTTGTTTTTTCATTTAGTTTTCCGCCCTTTCTTTAGGTTCTAACAAATACACGGTATTAAGCTTTACTTTATTGGCAGCCTTAATAACGTCCTGTCTTGTAACAAGGTCGATTTTACAACTGATTTCTTCGGGAGAATACACCGTTTTATTTATAGCCTTAACAGTGTACCATACATCAAGACCGTTTTGACTGTCTTTATAGGAACGTAATGAATCCTTAATACTTTTAACTGCGGAAGAAAATTCAAAATCGGTAAACTCACCGTTTTTCATAACATCCAATTGGGCAAGAATGGCCTTTTCAGCGCTTTGCGCATTTTCTTTTTCAACGCCGCTATCCACCATCATAAAGCCTTTATTACGTACAGCTTGAGAACTGCAATAATAGCAAAGGCTCATTTTTTCCCTTACGTTGGTAAAAAGTCTGGAATAAGGGCCTCCACCGAAAATATCGTTCATAAGCATTACGTCAAGGGAAGAATCATCATCACCTGCCGAGGTAGAAAAGCCCATAACAAGCTTTCCTTGGGCAACCTCCATAGAGTCGGTGACGCGCTTAACCGAATCACTTTCTTTTAAAGCGGTTACGTTATAAATATCAGTAATATCGTGACGGGTAAATGCAGAAAGCTCCCTTTCAACGTTTTCAAAAAGGCCTTCGGGAACTTCTTCGCCTATAACGTGAATCCTTAAATAGCCTGTTTCAATCATATTTTTCCAAGCCTTAAACAGTTCTTCACCCGTAATTGCGGCAACGTCCTCGGCACGTCCGAATTTATAAAGCCCGTAAGGGTCCCCCTCCAGCATTTCGCCCACAAGTCGGTTTCTTGCAAAGGTGCGTTTGTCGTTGAGTTCACCTTTAATGCGGTCTATAAGCTTACGTTTTTCACGCTTTAAATCTTCGAAAGCAAAAGCGCCGTTTTCGGTTTTAGGGCGGAAAATAAGATCCAAAAGAAGACCAACCGATTGTTCCATAACCTTTTCTCCGTCAAAAGTGAAACGGTTGTTAATTGAAGATACTTCAAACTTAAGACAAATACAGTTACCCACTTTAGAAGCCGAAGCCGAAACCTCCGCACCGTAAAGTTCGGTAAGACGGTAATTAAGTTTTAAATAATCGGGATAATCTTTCGAACACGTTGCAATAAGTTCGGGAATCAACGCATTAAGAGCCACTGTTTCACTTTGGAGCGGCATATAAAAGTTAAAAGAAACAAGGGTCGTATTGAAAGAATCGCCGGGCAAAACCAAGGCTTCCACCCCGTTTGCCAGTTTTGTTATTTGCTGTGGCAAATCTCTTTCCTCCATTTCAAAAGCATATTATAAAGTATTATACCACAATAGAGCGGTCTAACACAAGAGAATAGATGATTTTTTCTTTGACGGGAAGCCCCGTGATTTTTTCGCAAGCATCGGAATATATCCTAAGTTGCTCCGCATAAGCGTCAATAAGCTGCTTTTCTTCCTTTACACGGTCGGTTTTAAAATCAACTATAACAATACCGTCAGGTTCGTAAAACATAAGGTCAACCGCGCCCTGAACAATAATTTTTTCATCTTTAAATTCTTCCGGCAAATCCGGTTTAATAAGAAGCGCGGGCATACTCGTAAGGAATTGCATTTCCCTTTCCGCTTTACCTGAAGCGCATATTCTGTCAAACAGGCTGCTCCTCACAAAACGTCTTACGTGAACGGTATCTACCTTGGCTTCCTCTTCGGTTATATATTCCCATTCTTTAAGTCTTTCGATTTCTGCGTCAAAATCCTTTCTTGCGGCAGCGTAATCCATAAACTGCATTATTTTGTGTACCGCTGTACCGCGAGCGGTGGGAGTAAGTCCGTTTTTGTTTAAGAATCCGGGAGCTGAAGTAAAGTCATAGTTTCCTATCTCAGCTTTATGAACAATATCAGATACCGACGCTTTGGCTTCAACGCTTCTTAACACGTCATAACGGTATACGCTGTTTATTCTTTTTTTGATTTCTTGCGCCAGTTCCCTGTTGCATAAAGATTCCGCGTCTTCCGTTTTGTCTGGTTCATCAGCAGAAATTTCTTCGTCTTTAACGTCATAAACGTCTATAACCGCTTTTTCTCTAAAATCGTCATCACATTCCACCATACAGGTTTGAACGCGGAGCTTTCCTCCGTCGGGATGCAAAAGAGAACAAGGAATTATCCAGTCGGCATAGTTTTGAGCCGATGAATACATATCTTCACTAACCGTCATACCGGAAGACTCAATAGATAACGCCGTTTTATTCAGTTTATTTTGAACATTGGGTAGCGCCATGGTTATAATAAGTTTTTCTTTCGCTCTTGTTAAAGCAACATAAAGCAGCCGAAGTTCTTCCTTTAAAAGCCGAGTATGGTAGAAAGAGGAAAGTAACGTTTTATCAAGCGTGGTTACGTTTCCTTCTTCGTTATAATACCTAAAAGAAACACCGTATTCCGCATCTGCCATAACTTTTTCGGTTTCATCCGCGGTATTAAATTTAGAACCGGTATAACCGAGAATACACACCGGAAACTGCAAACCTTTTGAGTTGTGAATAGTCATAATTTTGACCGAATTACTTCCTGACGAAAGGGTTGCTCCCTTAAACTTTTTCTCATCAAACTTATCAAGAGTATCAAGGAAATTTCCTATATCGTTATTTCCCGCGGAGCTAACCGAAGAAGCAATGTCAACAAGCCTTAAAAGATTAGCGCTTCTCGCCTGACCGTCATTCATCATTTCGGCAATATTCAAAAAACCGGTGGTATCGTAAATTTTGGTTATAAGCTTAGGCAAAGGCAAAACAACCGCGCTTTTTCGCAAATCGGTAATATACTCAATAAACTTTTTGCACTTATCATTACCGTTTTTTGCGCTTAATACAACTGCGTTATAAAGCCTTGAATTACGTTTAGCGCAACGTATTTCCGCTAAATCTTCAGCAGTAAAACCAAATAAAGGCGACATCATAGCCGAAAGAAGCTCGACATCACGAGTAGGATTATCTATAACCCTTAAAAAAGCCAACATAACTTTTATTTCTTGGGCTTCTAAAAAGTTTTCTTTGGTATAAGAAACGGGTATTCCCCGCCTTTTCAGTTCTTCGGCAATAAACGAGGCGGTCTTTTTCATATTACGCACTAAAACCGCAAAGTCTGAATATTTGGCTTTTCTTAATTCCTTGGTTTTTTCATCGGTAATAATTTCCCCCGAAGCCATAACCTTTTCAATACAGTCGGCAATATGTATTGCTTCTTTTTTATTATCATTGCTTTCAATTATATGTACCTCCGCACACGGCTCTTCCGACTCCGGATATTTAGCCTCAGGCGAAAGACGTTCGGTATCCATATAAGAAATACCGCTTGTATCTTTGGTCATAAGTTTATCAAAAGTAAAATTAACAAAATCGCAAATACCGCTGCGGCTTCTGAAGTTAGCGTCAAGCACAATTGACTTTATATCGTCCTCTCCCGCTATATCATATTTTACGGATTTATTGATTTTTTCAATAAAATTTTCAGGATTGGCGCCACGGAAACCGTAAATGCTCTGTTTAACGTCACCAACCACAAAAAGGTGCTTTCCGTAATCGGATAAATAGTGAAAGAAAGTATCCTGCAAGTCGTTAACGTCTTGGTATTCGTCAACAAGAACTTCGTCGAAATTCTCAACGTATTCTTTTGCTTCATCGGTAAGAACAACCTCTCCGTCTACAAGACGGCAAATGAGCGAAAACGCCAAATGCTCAATATCGGAAAAGGTATAACAATTATTTTCCTTTTTTTCTTGATTAAAAGCTTTTGCATATTCACGGGATAAATGAATCAAGGTTTTACTTGTGGGTGCGTTATCTAAAAATCTGGTTTTCACAACCGCCAAATCAGCATCGAAAATCTTTTTAATTTTATCCAGTTGAGCCTTACAAAGGTCTCGTAAAGCGGTAACGGCTACGGCGTTTGGATTTTCTTTGGATTTGCTTATGCTGCCAAAGCTTTTCCACTTATAATCCAAGCCGTTTTTTAGCGCATCCCAATCACGGTTATCGGCAGCTTCATTAAGCTTATCGCAAGTTTCTCCGGCGTCCTCCAAAGTTTTAGAATAAGCATTTTTAACATCTTCATCATTATCAAAATAAGGTTCTGTGGCTTTAACAAAACGACTTGCAATACTTATTCTGCGCTTTGCTTCCTTAAAAGCCAAGTCACACCACATATCGAAAGATTGCGGAGTATACCTATCCTCCGCTAATTCAAACCATTTTTCAGGGAAAGGCAGATTTTGGCTGAAATTATAAATTTTCTTTACAGCCTTCATAAGTTCGCCTTCATCATAAACAGAACCAAAAGCATTAAGAAGTTTAATAAAATCTTGGTCGTCACTTTCAAAATACTTTGCAAAAACTTTAGAAAGCGCTTTTTCTTCCATTAAAAATATATCTTTATCTTCCGCTATTTTAAAATCCGGCGCAACTCCCGCTTTAGCAAAATTTTCACGCACCATATCTATACAGAAGGAGTCAATAGTACAAATTTTTGCGCTTTGAAGCAATAATTTTTGCTTTAAAGCATTAGTATCATCGGGGTGCTCGGCACAGTAATCGTCAAGACCTTTTTCAATACGCGAACGCATTTCTGCCGCAGCCGCCACCGTAAAGGTCACTACAAGAAGTCTGTCTGCGTTTATATGGTCATCCTCCGCCGTAAGCTCTTTAATTATGCGTTCAACCAATACTGCAGTTTTACCCGAACCCGCCGCAGCCGAAACAAGAATACTTCCCCGTTGGTCTACCGCGGCTTTTTGAGAATGGGTTAATTCATCATACTTCATTACTGCTTCCCCCTTCCATTTCAAGTAATACCGTTTCGTTATTCTTTGATTCTATTTTACGCCACTTTTCATTTTCAAGTCCGCAAACCGACTTATAATCACAATATTTACAAGCATTATCATTCTCGTTGTTGCCAACCGGATTAACCGAAATATCACCCCTGTGAAGAGTTTCACCCATTTCGGCGGCTTTCTTCTCAATAAAATCAAAAATAACACCAAACGCTCTTTCGGAAATATGGCTGCTATTGTTTTTATACGGTTTATTATCCTTGGTCAGCTTATATACAGGAACGTGTTTGCCTTGGTTTTCTTTTTCCATAGCCTCTCTGACTATTTCAGCATCGTTAATTAAACCGTTCATAATAAGGCCTTCTTTTTTTAAGTCCTTTTTAGAAGGAAAATACAAAATTCCCGCCGGCTTTTTACCTTTATAATCGGGATTATTCCCGCGAATCACACAATAAAGGTACAAAAGCATTTGCAAATTAAGGCCGTATAAAGTGTCTTTCATACTAAAGTTTTTAGTTCCGGTTTTATAGTCTACAATTCTTACGTAGCTGTTAAAGGTATCAAGTCGGTCAATACTTCCCGTAAAGGAAAACTTGGAATTTGTTCCGAAAGGAAATTCTACAACAGGTATTATTCCGTTCTTTTCTTTAGTATTTATGGAAACCTCACAACGTTCGGGTCGGAAACCGCTTTGCGCAAAATCAGCAACAATTCTCTCCAAAACCTCTACTGTGCCTTCGGCAATTTTATCCACAAGAAATTTAATTCTTGCATTAAGAATAAAGTTGCTTCCTCTTACTTTCGAAAAATACTCTTTTATATACTTGTCGGTTTCTTCTTCTATCTGTTCCTTTGTAACAGTCGCGATATCCTTCATATGCGCGTTGCAAAACTGTTCTATAACGTAGTGAATAATAGTACCTCTTTGCATAACGTTAAGTTTTGCGGGTTGAATAATTCCGGTATTTAACGCATATTTGCAAAAATACCTGAAGTGACAAGCATGAAAAACATCAAAAGACGTTGCGGAAAGCCGAATATCATCACCGAAAAACTTTTTAGCAGTTTCTTCGGAAAGCTTTTGTTCAGCGGTAACCGATACGTTTTTCATGCGCTCGTATCTTTCTTCAATTCCCTTGTTATCAAACAATGCTCCCTTAAGGGTGTCGGCGGCAGCTTTATCATTAGAACCCAAAGAACAAAGTACGCGAAAAGCCGTTTCTTCGGTTTCGGGCAAATTGCTTTCTTCAAGCATTTCGGAAGGCTCGAAAAAACATTTTTCGCTGGAAAGAGAATCCTTAAGTAAGGTAAAAAATCCCGAAGGTTCACCCGAACTTCCGCTTGAATCCACCTGACTGTAAGAAATAAACAGTCTTTCTGACGGACAGCAAAGGGAAGCATACACAAGCTGGCTTTCTTCCACCGTCTGGAAAATGGTTTTATTACGTATTTCAAGCCCGTTATCAATAAGTATACGGCGGTCAGAATTACCAAGTAAACTTGAGTTTTCGGGCAGTTTTGGGAAAACACCTTGTTTTGCTCCCAAAATAAATGCAACTTTGGGACGCGATGGTCGGATTCTGTCCGCCGCACCAAAGGTTACTTCATCAAGCATTTGCGGAATTCTGCCAACGGTGGTGGTTTCACAAGAAATTCGGAACATATCCATAAACTGTTCTTCTGAAACCGTATCGTCGCCGAAGCAACGCACCATACCGTCAAGCACGTTCATAATACAGTCCCAGCTTTGCCTTAAAGCATCAATATCTTCAGGGGAAAAGCTATTTGAAACTTCGGAAAGCAAAACACTCATCTTTTTTGAGGTTTCACAACGGTTCAATAAATTAACAATTGCCGTTGCCTTTTCCTTAACGGTTTCTCCGAATTCATTTCGCAGCTTTATAACGGGTTCTATAACCTTGCTTCTCATACCGTTAAGACGGGATAAGGTTTCCGCTATTTCCTTTTCTTTATCCGCTTTGGTTTCGGAAAAGCCCGTTGGGTCCATATCCCAATTTTGTTCCCAAGCAAACCTGTTGATATCCCAAAGGAATACGTAATTTTCAAGTTCGTTTATTTCGTCATCGCCCAGGTTCACCGAAAGACCGGTTTTAATGTATCGGAATATTTCATTACTGTCAAAAGATTTTACGCAGGTAAGCGCAGAATCAATAAACGCATAAAGAGGCGAAATAATCAGCGGAATGCGTTTGTCAAAAAAGCAAGAAATGTCGTGACTTAAAAATTCACGTTCAATGGCATTTTCGTAAAGCTCGGGATTACGCGCAATAATAACAAAATCCTTGTAACGGTAATTCTCTTCACGCGTAAGGCGTCTTATATTTCTTGCGGCAAAAGCCACTTCATCCGCAGGAGTTTTGGCTACGCAAAAGTTCACGTATTCACTTTCTTTTCCATCTGCATAAAGATTACCCGAAAGAATACTTTCCACCTTTCGCATAGCTTCCGTTTCGTAATGAGGATTCTCAAGATGAATTTTTTCGCCAATAGGAATCTTGTGGCGAAGCGCAATATCTTTCATTCTCTCCGCAACGTCAACGGTATTGGAAAAAATATTAAGCTCATCCGTTTTTTCCAAAGTATCGCACAGCAAAGCAACCGTCACACTTTCGGCGGTTGAAACAATAACGTCTATTACGCGATACTGTTGACCGGTAAAGCCCTTAAATCCATCGATAAACACCGATTTGTTTTTAAAAAAATCGTTGTGCAATAAATCGTTATAAAGCTTATCCAGCTTGTCCGCAGGGTCAATAAATTTATTTGAAAGCGCTGCGTCGTAAGCTCTGTACACAAGCGCCAATGCTTTAATTTTTTCTTTAAGCGCCGTTCCGTTAAGCTTGTCCGCCACCTTTTCCAAATCCTCCGGAAAAATAGCACTTATCTTTAATTCGCCGATCATATCAACTACTTTTGAGGCAAAACCGGGAGCTGAAAGATACCTTCTCCAAATCAATAATTCATCCTTTAATGCAAGGAGAGTGCGATTCATAAAAAGGATTTTATCAGCATCCGAAAGTACGCCTCTTGCGCTGCCTCCGCAAATTCGCGTAAGGGTTTCTGCAAGGGCGGTAAAACTTAAAACGGTAACTTTGTGAGATAGTTTATCCCCCAACAAAGAAAGTACCGATCTTTCGCTTTCAAACGTGAATTGTTCGGGCACAATAAAAACGACTTCGTTTCCGTTTTTGACCTTTTTTTCTATCATAGAAAGTATTTCGGTAGTTTTACCTGTAGCGGCGCGTCCGTATACAAAATTAAGCATTGCTTCCTCCAAACGTTTAATCATAAGTATTATACCATATAATAAAACGTTTCGCACCTATTTTTTAAACAAAAATACAATATTTAAGCACAATTAAAAAAAACGTTCCGGGCACGCCGAAAATTCCAGATACCGCCGCGGTAAACGGGTTTAAAGGAATGTGTATTCCGCTAAAAAAAGAAAGCATTTCAATTACGGCAAAACACCACCAACCCACAAATGCGTTTAAAAAAAGATATTTGAACGGTTTTCGCGAAACAATAAGCAAATAAAGATAAATAAGCCCATACAGTATTAGAAAAACGAGTAACGCTATACTAAGAATTTTCATTATATCATCTCCCGTTTATACTATGAAAACGGGAGTAAAAAAATGAAAAGCGCGGCTTACAAAAGTAAGCCGCGCCTAAAAATCGGTACAATTATTTTGCAATAAAGGTTGCAACTGCCGTAGCAGCAATAGCTACAATAAAGAATAAAACAGCGCAAATAGTAGTGAGACGCTTAAAAAGTCCGTCGGCAGTTCTCGCCTTGTTCTTGGAAAGGAATGTTTCTGCAGCGCCGGAAATAGCACCGTTAATACCGGAACGATGACCTTGTTGGAAAAGAACAAGAACAATTATTGCTAAAGAAAGTATACCTAATACTATACCTAAAATTATCTGTAAAATATCCATTTTTTAATCCTCCTAATCATTAACATAGCAATTCTATCACAAAGACAATAAAAAATCAAGTGTTTTTATTTGCACAACTGTGACAACTTTTAAAAAGTTTGGAAATATCAAGAGTCCTTTCATCTTTATCCAATATAAAATCCAGCTTTCGGAACAATTCCACCGGTGAAGATTCAAGGTACTCTGCTCTTATTACCTTTGCGCAGACAGCATTATGTAAAGCACTTCTCAAAATTCCGTCCGCAAGTGACAAATCGTTTTTCGGTTCAATTTCCAGTATCGTCATTTTTTTATTATCAAGTTCAAAAAGGCAATATCCTAAGGTTTCGCCTTGGCACACAGCCGATACCGCTCCCGAAAATTCGGTAACGCTTAAAGAGTGATTAGAAAAAAGCTTTTCTATTTCACTTTTTTCTTTTACGGGAAGTACACTAATCATTCTCCGCGCCCTCCTTGGTGGAAGAAACGGAAGTAAGACGCTTCATTTCCCTTTCGTTAAGGTCGCGCCATTTTCCCTGAGGCAACATTCCAAGCTTTACACCGGCAATTTCGGTACGCTTTAATCTGATAACCTCAAGGTTAACTGCTTCGCACATTTTTCTTATCTGACGGTTTCTGCCTTCGTGAATAATAAAAATAAGTACGGTTCTGTCGGGTTTTCTTTCCGCAACGAAGCAATCGCAAGGAAGAGTCTTTTTGCCGTCAATTTCCACACCTTCACAAAGACGAAGTATCTGCTCGTCGTCAACTTGTCCTTTAACGGTGGTTCTGTAAGTTTTATTAACGTGTTTTGAGGGGTGAGTTAAGTTATTGGCAAACTCACCGTCGTTAGTCATTAAAAGCAAACCTTCGGAATCTTTATCCAATCTTCCTACGGGGAAAACCCTTACTCCTACGTCTTTAACAAGGTCAGTAACGCACTTGCGCCCCAAATCATCCGACACGGTAGTAACGAAACCTCTTGGTTTATGAAGCATAATATAAACCTTTTTTGTAACGGGTACAACGTTCTTTCCCGAAACCATAACCTTATCTCTTATAGGGTCAACTTTATCGCCGATGGACGCAAGTCTTCCGTTTACCTTTACTTTTTTGTTTTCTATAAGCTCTTCTGCTTTTCTTCTGGATGCAATACCGCAGTCAGCAAGAAACTTTTGAAGACGAATTTTATTATCCTTCATATTTACTCCTCTATATTAAGTTAAGCAATTTTTTAAACGAAATTATAAATTTTTCAACAAGACCCGCTTCAGGAGCAGCTTCCACCTTATTGCCCGCTGAGAGAGTTTGTTTGGCGACAAGATTTTCACCACAGTAATATTCAACGTATCCCAAAAAGTCCCCTTCTTTAACAGGGGCATAAACAAAGGGAACAACGTATTCTTCAGCAGTTACACTTTCCCCCTTGGCGGTACAAAACGCTACTTCTTGGGTGATAGCCGTTACGCAACCGGTTTCTCCTCCAAATACCTTTACGGTATAGGTTTTCGAAGGGAACCTTTGCGGAGAATCGTTTAATTGAGAAAAACCGTAATCAAGCATTGCTTTGTGGTCGTTCCAATCGTTTCTGTCGTTAAGGGTAACGGCAATTATTAAACCGTCACCTTTCCTTGCGGCAGAAACAAGGCATCTGCCCGACTTTTTGGTAAAGCCCGTCTTAACACCGACAGCACCGTCGTATTCCTTAAGTAAACGGTTATGGTTTATAAGTGTATGCTTCATCCCGCCATAGTTTAACGTTATTTCAGAGCTACTCACCGCGGCGGAGAAATCTTCATTTTTAAGCGCTTCTTTTGTCAGCAAAGCCAATTCGTAGGCGGTAGTATAATGAGTATCACCGTCCAGACCCGAAGGAGTATCAAAATGAGTGTTTATAAGGCCCAATTCCTGAGCCTTGCCATTCATCATTGCTACGAAATTCTCAGCCGAACCGCCCACAGCAACGGCAACGGCGTTTGCGGCGTCATTACCGGAAGACAAAAGCATACCGTAAAGCAAATCGCGGTAAGTCACCTTTTGTCCTACCATAAGTCCCATAGAAGTACCCTCTACGCGTATCATTTCTTCGGTTACTGATATGCTTTTGCTTAAATCACCCTGCTCGCATAAAAGCAAGGCGGTCATAATTTTGGTGGTACTCGCCATAGAAAGGCGCTTATTTCCACCCACCTCATATAGCACTTTTCCGCTTATTCCATCCATTATAACGGCGGCGGAAGCCGAAAGCGACAACCCCTTCACTTCAAAGGAGCCACACAGCACAATAGCACTTAAAACCAAAGCAATAAAACGTTTCAAGAAAGATATCCCCTTTCTTAATTATCCTATTAAGAAAGGAGATTTAATATACCTTATTCTTTAGTAGTGAAAATATCTTTAACTCTGTCAATAAGTTCGGGAGCGGCGGCAATAGCGCGGTCAACTACGGTATTTTCGCTGCTTAGAGGAATCATTCTGACGTTATCGCCGCATACGCTTAAAAAGCCTACCGGAGAAATTGTAACACCCGCACCGCTGGCTCCGCCGAAAATAGCTTGTTGAGTTTTGCTGGGAAAATCGCTACCGCCGGTTGCAAGACCGAAAGCGACTTTTGACACGGGAATAAGGGTAACTTCACCAAGCTTAATGGGAGTACCTATAACCGTGTCGGCATCTACCATGGCACGAAGCTTTTCCATTGAAACGTCCATAATACCCTTTAAATTAGTTTCACTCATTTAATTCACGTCCCTTTTATCTTATATCCTAATTATTTCCATTATTATAAAATTATTCTTCTTCGTTAAGCACTGCTTCAACCGAAAGCTGTTCGCCTAAGTCGGGCTGTACCCCGCCCTGCTCGTCGTGAGGTAAAGGCGGCAGTTCGCTCAAATCTGAAATTCCAAAGCAACGCAAGAAGTTTTTGGTGGTACCGTAAAGTAATGGCTTGCCGGGAAGTTCAAGCCTTCCGCGTTCCTCCAAAAGTCCTTTTTCAATAAGAGTGGTAACGGTACTGGAACAATCAACACCTCTTACCTGTTCTATAAAGGATTTAGTTACCGGCTGGTTGTAAGCAACAACCGCAAGAACTTCAAAAGCAGCTTGAGAAAGCGGGGTTTTGCGGTGAATATCGGCATTTTTACGCACATATTCTGCGTATTCGCTTCTTGTACAGAGTTGGTAGGCGTTGGCAAGCTTAACAAGCTCAACTCCCGAACCGCTTTTATCAAGACGTTCTTTAAGCGCGCCGGTAATCTCGTTAATTTCATCAACCGTAATACCGAATACCGCAGTTAAACGGTCAATGGTAACCGGTTCGCCCGAAGCGAATAAAACCGCTTCTACCGCAGGTAAAAGTGAGAGGTTTTCTTTGCTCATTTCTTTTTCTCCTTAACAAGGGTAATTTCGGTGTTCATTCCGTCGCCTTCAATTATAACGCGGTTAGCCTTACATAGCTCCAATACCGCCAAAAAGGTAGCAACCATTTCCGAACGACTCTTTGCGCTCATATAAAGGGTGGAAAGCTTTTTCTTGCCGCCTTTGAATAAATTGCGCATAACGTAAACTATTTTGCTTGATACTGATACAATTTTCTTTGCGACGATTCGCGTGAAAGGCGCGGTAGACGGCGGAAGCTTTCTTCTTCCGCGTCCGGCAGCAGAAAGATAAGCTTCGTACACAATAGCCTTATCGTGGTTTAAAGTATATGTCTTGTCCAATTCTACAGCCGAAGGCTCTTTTACAAAACGGTCAATATCTTTACTCATTTCGTTAAGACGCGCGGCTATATTTCTGCACACCTGATATTCAAGCAATTCTCCGGTGAGCTCCTGTTTTAGTTCTTCCACCTCTTCGTGTTTAGGCAAAAGGCTTACCGTTTTAATATAGATAAGACGGGACGCCATAGCAAGAAAATCACTGGCTACGTCCATATCGGAAAGCTGCATTAGTTCGATTTGCTCAAGATACTGGTCTATAAGTACAGTAAGCTGAATATCGTAAATATTAAGTTTGTTTTTAGCAATCAGTTGAAGAAGAAGGTCTAAAGGGCCTTCAAAATCCTCAACCTTATAAGAAAGAACAGTTTCCATAAATCATCCTATCCCAAAACCAAAAATAAGCCGCGGGAGAAAATCAATAACAAAAGACACCAAATTACTTAAAAATCCGAGAGGAAGATCAAGTACACCGATACAAATAAGAAGAATAAGACCGAAGCTTATATAGCGTTCGTAGGACATAATCTTCCAGTAGGTTGCGGTAGGCAAAACAATACCCATTATCTTCCAGCCGTCAAGGGGCGGAATTGGCAAAAGGTTAAATACCGCAAGGCCGATATTAAGAGAACTGAAAGCATAAAAGAACCTTGCAATATAAATAAGCAATACAGCTCCGCTTGAATTATATCCCGCAAGGAAAGCGTAAGCGCAAAAGCTTCCTGTAAAAGCCAAAATAAGGTTCATAACCGGACCTGCAAGAGCGGTAAGCGCCATACCCTTTTTGGGATTTTCAAAAGCGGCGGCATTAACCGGAACGGGACGCGCCCAACCGAAGCCGAAAAGAATAATACCTAAAGCGCCCACATAATCAATATGAGCTAATGGGTTAAGAGTAAGTCTGCCTTGATAACGTGCGGTTCTGTCCCCTAATTTTGTAGCCACAAAAGCGTGGGCAAATTCGTGAAAAGGCATTGTAACAAAAACAACCACAAGAGCGGCTATAATGTGAATTATTACTGCGGTGTAATTTGTATTTCCGCCTATTATATTAAACAACAAGGATACCTCTCCAATCTAAATTACTATATTCCAATTAATTATATACCAACTTTGCGAATATTTCAAGTATAACCTACATATATGAAATTTCTGTTGCAGTTAAATGAATTATATGTTATTATATTATGTAATATTATTTAGATAAGGGGGATTTCAAATGGCCGACAAACGTCCGATAGGTGTTTTTGATTCAGGGCTGGGCGGTCTGACGGTTGTAAAAGAACTGTTAAACGCTTTACCAAATGAAGATATTATATATTTCGGCGATACCGACCGTGTACCTTACGGAACCAAAAGTCGTGACACCATAAGAAAATTCGCCCGTCAGGACGAAGCTTTTCTCCTTTCAAAGGGTGTAAAACTTATTATTGCCGCTTGCGGTACGGTAAGTTCTGTTGCCAGCGATATTGGCGAACAGCTCCCCGTTCCGTACGTTGAGGTTGTTTCCCACGCCAGCATTGCGGCAACGAAAGCCACCAAAAACGGTAAAATCGGTATAATCGGCACCAATGCTACCATAAGCAGCGGTGAACACCGACGAAATATTTTAAAGCATTTACCGTCTGCACAGGTGGTAAGCCAAAGCTGTACGTTATTCGTTCCTCTGGTCGAAACGGGCTGGATAGACAAAGACGACCCCGTGGTTTACGAAACTGTAAAGAAATACCTTTCCCCCATGATAGAATCGGGAGTAGATACACTCATTTTAGGTTGCACTCACTATCCCGTTCTTTCCGATGCTATCCGCCGTGTTATGGGTGAAGATGTCACCCTTATCAATGCAGGAGTTTCTACCGCACAAGCCGTTAAAGAAACATTACGCAACAACGGTTTACTTAACGAATCATCTTCTGTTTCAAAGCAAGAGTATTTCGTAAGCGATATTACCCCATCCTTCCCCGCTATTGCAGGGTTGCTTTTAGGTAAGGATATTTCCAAGGACGAAGTAAAACAGGTGGATATTGAAAAATTATGAAAAAAGCGCTTATATCCGTAAAAGGGTTTCAGTACATTGATGACGATGAAAACGTTATTGAGTTTAAAACCGTTGGTAAATACGGAGTCAAAAATGACAAAATATATATTATTTACGACGAAACGGACGAAACGGGCAAAAAAACCGATACTATGATTAAAGTTTCTTCCACACAGGTCGTTATGCACAGAAGCGGCGCGGTAAATAACCGTATGGTTGTAGAGGTAGGAAAACGGCACAGCAGTCTGTATTCCACCCCCTTAGGCAGCTTTGTTCTCGATATATACGGGGAAAGTGTTAAAAGCACCCTTAACGAATCGGGCGGTACCCTTTCCCTTATATACACACTTAATATGAATACTTCACCGGTAGGTAAAAACCGGATAGAAATTACCGTAAAAGAGGTTTAAAATTTATGTCACTGATAGTCAGTATTGCAAAAAAAGAAATAAAAGATATTATTCTTTCCGCCGCTAAAAAAGCAATAGCGGAAAATCTTCTTCCCGAAGCAGAGCTTCCCGATTTTTCTATCGAGGTTCCTGCTTCAAGAGATCACGGCGATTATGCCGTTAACGCTGCTATGGTATGGTCGCGTTCTTTCAGAAACGCTCCGCGTAAAATTGCCGAAACAATTATGGAAAAGGCAGATTTTTCCAATTCTTACGTAGAAAAGTACGAAATTGCAGGCCCCGGCTTCATTAACTTATTTTTAAATGACAAATATTATGCGGATATTCTTTTAGATATTGACGAAAAGAAAGAAGCCTACGGCGAAAGCGGTTTTGGCGAAAATAAAAAGGTCCTTGTAGAATTTGTTTCTGCCAACCCCACAGGTCCTATGCACATAGGCAACGCCAGAGGCGGCGCATTAGGTGACTGCCTTGCCGCAGTTTTGGAAAAAGCGGGTTATTACGTTGAAAGAGAATTTTATATTAACGATGCCGGTAATCAGATAAATAAATTCGGCCTTTCCCTTTCATTACGTTATCAGCAAATATATAACGATAGTATCGAAATGCCTGAAGATTCCTACCATGGGGCAGATATTATTGCCCACGCAAAAGCTTTTGCTGATATTCACGGCGATAAATACTTAAAGGCTTCCGAAGAAGAAAGAAGAGAAGCGTTAGTAGAGTTTGCTTTACCCAAAAACATTCAGGGTCTTCACGACGACTTATTAAAGTACAGAATAGAATACAATACCTGGTTTAAGGAAAGCACTCTTCACGCAAACGGTGAAGCCGCAAGAATAATAGACTTACTAAAGGAAAGCGGACACACCTATATAGAAGAAGACGCTCTTTGGTTTAAGGGTGAGGATTTCGGAAGCGACAACTTCGTGCTTGTTCGTTCCAACGGCGTACCCACCTACATTGTACCCGATATTGCTTATCACTATAACAAGCTTGTTACCCGTGGCTTTGATAAGGCTATTGATATTTTGGGCGCCGACCACCATGGCTACGTACCCCGTCTTAAGGGGGCACTTACAGCCCTCGGCGTAGACGCTTCACGTTTAGATGTTGTGCTTATGCAAATGGTTCGTCTTGTCAAGGACGGCGAAATTATTAAGGCAAGTAAGCGTAGCGGTAAGGCAATTACCCTTGTAACCTTACTTGAAGAAGTGCCTATTGACGCCGCACGTTTCTTCTTTAACTTAAGAGAGCCTAATTCTCACTTTGATTTTGATTTGGACCTTGCCATTGACGAATCCAACAAAAACCCTGTTTACTACGTTCAGTACGCCCACGCACGTATTTGCAGTATTATAAGAAATCTTGCTGCCGACGGAATTAACCGGCGTAAATGCAGTATAGAAGAGCTTGCGCTTCTTAACACCCCCGAAGAAAGAGAGCTAACTCTTCACCTTGCCGCTTATACAAACGAAATCATCTCCGCCGCTAACGCTTACGACCCTGCCAAGATTACCCACTACGTAGAAGAACTTGCTACCAAGTTCCATAAGTTCTATAATTCTTGCAGAGTTAAATGCGACGACGAAGGACTTATGCAAGCCCGTTTAACCCTTTGCACCAATACAAAAACGGTAATTAAAAACGTTCTTGATTTACTTAAAATCGACGCTCCGGAAACTATGTAAACTAACAAACCGAAGGTTGTTAGTTTAGCTAAATTCGCCAAGGCGAGATAAATAAAACTTTTGTTTCGCTAAATGCTAAAGCGCTAAATAAAAGAGTGTTATGGCTAATAAAAACAAGTAGATGCTATGCTTCTACTTGTTTTTTTCTTACTAATTCAATATTAACCTCTACTTCCCATATAGCAATATTACCATCATAGGGACCGTTATCCTCTACAACCCAAACTTCAAAGGTTTTGTTAGCCTCATCTCTTAAAAAAATTGAAATTTTTGCAGAGCCTTCATCGGGATAAACATCATCTTCAATAAACACCGCTTCAATCATTACTAGTGAATCCAACGGTTTAATTACTGTATCTCCGTTGCTGAATATCTTTCCATCGCAATAATAATAATATATGCGCCAATCGTTCCCCACTTTATTATTCTTTATACAATCTGTAGCAATTGTTATTCTATATTCACCGTGCGTATAATTTTTTTCACAGGCAGAGAAAGTAATAACCATAAAAACAACCAGTGTTATACACATAAATTGCTTCATAAAATACGCTCCTAAAATAAAAAAAGCGCACCCCGAAGAGTACGCCGAAAAAGTGTTTGTCCTCAGTTAATTGCGACATCAACCTAATTACCCAACGAGGAATAGAGGAAAACACCTTTTACCAAGGTATCTTCCTTCGTTGGGCTGAAAATATTCAGTTGATGTCGCAAGCATATTTTACCACAAACAAAACTAAAAGTAAAGAAAAAAAGCACCTGCAAATTTTGCAGGTGCTTAAAGCTTAAGGGGGTTAATTATTTAGCCATTGCAGCAACTTCAGCAGCAAAGTCGTCTACACGCTTTTCAATACCTTCGCCCTTTTCAAAACGAACGTAAGAAGCAATTTTAACGGGAGCGCCGATAGCCTTAGCAACGCTTTCAACGTACTTACCAACGGTAAGATCACCGTCAATAACGTACTGCTGCTCAATAAGGCAGTTTTCTTTGTAGTACTTGCCCATTTTGCCTTCAACAATTTTGCCGAGAACAGCTTCGGGCTTGTTAGCCATTTTGGGATCTTCCTTCATCTGAGCAACCATAATAGCCTTTTCTTTTTCGATTACGTCAGCGGGAACGCTTGCTTCATCAAGGAAAGCAGGGTTCATAGCAGCAATCTGCATTGCTACGTTCTTACCGCAAGCAACAAGCTCTGCATTATCTGCAGCAACGTCGGTATCGAAGTTTACGAGAACGCCGATTTTACCGCCGCCGTGAACGTAAGAAACAACCTTACCTTCATAACGAACAAAACGACGAACTTTGATATTCTCTCTGATAGCGAGGAATAATTCCTGAACCTTTTCTTCAACAGTCTGACCGTCTTTAGCGGTTGCAAGAAGAGCATCCATATCAGCAGGATTAGTGTCAGCTACGATTTCAGCAATTTCATTTGCCAAAGCCTTAAAGCCGTCTCCGTTAGCAACGAAGTCGGTTTCAGAGTTTAATTCAACAAGAGCGCCTACGCCGTTCTTAACGATAGCGGCAACGGTACCCTCAGCAGCAATTCTGCCGGACTTCTTAGCTTGGGAAGCAAGACCCTTTTCTCTAAGATAGTCAACAGCTGCGTCCATATTTCCGTCACACTCTACGAGAGCCTTTTTGCAGTCCATCATACCGCAACCGGTTTTCTCACGAAGAGCCTGTACGTCTTTAGCAGTAAAAGCCATAATACTTTTCCTCTTTTCTTAAGAATTATTCAGCAGCTTCTTCGGTTGCTTCGGGAGCAACTTCTTCTGCTGCGGCCTCAGCTGCGGGAGCGTCTTGCTCACCCTGACGGCCTTCGATAATAGCGGCACCGATAGTTTCAGCAATAAGCTTAACAGCACGGATAGCATCGTCATTACCGGGGATAACTGCGTCGATTTCATCAGGATCACAGTTGGTATCAACAATAGCGATAATCGGAATACCGAGCTTCTTAGCTTCGGCAACAGCGATTCTTTCTTTTCTGGGGTCAACGATGAAGAGAGCGCCGGGGATCTTCTTCATATCTTTGATACCGCCAAGATATTTTTCAAGCTTTTCAATTTCAAGGTTAAGGCCTACAACTTCCTTCTTGGGAAGAAGATCAAAAGTGCCGTCAGCTTCCATTTCGCGAAGCTGTTTTAAACGAGCAATTCTCTTTTGAATGGTGCTGAAGTTTGTGAGCATACCGCCAAGCCAACGAGCGTTAACGTAAGGCATACCGCAATTTTCAGCTTCTTCCTTAACGGAATCCTGAGCCTGTTTCTTGGTACCTACAAAAAGGATATCCTTGCCTTCAGCGGAAATGTCACGAGCAAAAAGATATGCTTCGTTAAGTTTCTTAACGGTTTTCTGAAGGTCGATAATGTAAATACCGTTTCTTTCTGTGAAAATGTACTCAGCCATTTTCGGGTTCCAGCGACGAGTCTGATGTCCGAAATGAACACCGGCTTCGAGCAACTGTTTCATAGATACTACTGCCATTTGTTTTTCCTCCTAAGGTTAAACCTCCACCCCGCCCATAACAGGAAACTCCGGCAAAGAGACCTTCTGCATAAAAGCGGAATGTGTGTATTATATTACTACCCACAATACGGGCAGCCTAAGAATTATACCACAAACATTTTATAATTGCAACATATTTTTTAAAAATATTAAGAATTTCGCCGTATTGACTTAAATACAAAAAAGATGTAAAATAATAGTATACTCATATAAGCAAACACGAATAATCCGAACCTGATTTTAAAGGGTGGATTTTCGTCTTTGCATTGTTAAAATACTCGCAAATACGAAAGTATTCGCTGCGTTTTGTGCCTCGCCAAGCCAAAAATCCTCCACTTTAAATTTCTTCGACCCTAAACGAGTAGAATTTTGAGGGATTTTTGGTGCGGAGGAGCTTATAAAGCTGGCG